>JAISWM010000070.1 GCA_031270785.1 Oscillospiraceae bacterium | reverse complement strand
CAAACTATCGAAAAATGCATCACTTAAAAAATGGCTTTGCATCAAAATCTCCTTGGAGTATCTTCATACGCCGTCGTCGATTTTGGTTGCAATCTGTAAAATTTACGGACAGGTCTAATGAAGTAAAAATACCAAAGTATGTATAGCTGCTGCGGTTTGAAAAACGTCTAATTTTTTATTGCTCTCTCCTCCCCGTGGCGGTGGAAAGACTTCCAAAATCAATTTACTTTTTTCAAGTGTACAGTGACATTTTTGTTCCCCCCCCGCCTATGGCGGGGGGGACGTAAATAATACCACGTTTTTAAATGATTTTTGTTATAATGAAGTAAAAATACCAAAGTATGTATAGCTGCTGCGGTTTGAAAAACGTCTAATTTTTTATCGCTCTCTCCTCCCGCCCATGGCGGTGGAAGAGACCCCAAAAACCTATTTACTCTTTTAAAGTGTACAGTAACATTTTTGTTTTCCCCCCGCCGAAGGCGGGGGGGGGAACGTAAATAATATAGTAAAAATTTTTTTAAAACAGCGATGTTTTTGTTTCCCTCGCCGAAAGGCGGGGGAAAAAGATATTACCGCCAATCCCCGCCGATATGCGGGGAAAGAGCAGTAAAAAATCAGACAGTTTTCAAAGGCGTAGCTATATCACATAAGATTAAAGTTCATCTTCAGTGGCACACCTATAACCCATTCCGCGCACAGTTTTTATATATTTAGGTTTATTTGCCTCGTTTTCAACTTTTTGCCTTAAATATCTTACATGTACGTCTACTGTTCTGGCATCTCCGCAGTATTCTACATCCCAAACTTTTTCCATCAGCTGGTTCCTCGTAAGAACCCTGCCTTTGCTTTGGATTAATGTAGTTAACAGGTCAAACTCTTTCATTGTAAGGCTGAGCAATTGATCTCCTTTAGTTATTGTTCTTTTTGCTAAATTAATCACCAAATCGCCAATGCCTATTATTTCATCGTTTGGCGAAGAAGGATTTACGAAATCTTTTCTGCGCACAACAGCTTTCACTCTTGCACACAATTCTTTTAAACTAAACGGTTTGATAATGTAGTCATCTGCGCCCATTTCGAGGCCAAGCACACAATCGACTTCTTCATTTCTGGCGGTAAGCAATATTATGGGAACAATTTTTGTTGTTTTATCTAATTTGAGCCTTCCGCAAACAGTAAGTCCGTCCAGCTCAGGCATAATCCAATCCAGCACTATAGCATCCGGCAGACGCTTTTGTAGAGCTTTCAATAGATCAGCGCCGTTTGAGAATTCTTGAGTTTCGAAACCTTGTTCTTTGAGTGCCAAAGCAACCAGTTTTCTTATGTTGGGTTCATCATCAGTAATATAGATTAACCCTGTTTTTTGTTCTGCCAACGTCAATCACATCCTTATCAATAAATATGTTAAAAATTTATATATAAAAATTATTAAAATATAGTATCTGCTAAATTTTAATAAAAAAGCAATAATATTGTGGGTATAAACCTTAAAATTTTTAAATATATGCCAAATCTTTTCCAAAAACAACATACAAAAATAATTTCCTGAATTTCTTACAATATTCAAAATCCTTCTAACATTTTATAATATGAAGAATTATCCCACAAAACACTATGAATATTTATTTAATTTCACCAGACTAACATTATAATATAAGCGTTAATCAAATACAATAGTATTAATTAAAAATTTTTAAAATCATATTTTCGGGTGTTAAAACTTTGGCCAAATAACATATTGATAAACTATTAAAATGAGATTTTTTTAGTGAAATTACTAATTTTTTTCTTAATTTTGAATATTTTAATCATATTAAATTCGTTAAATTTCTAATTCCCGTTAAGATGCAAATCTTTCATAATTTGACTGTAATCGTAATAACATTCATTTATGTCCGCAAATCCGTGAACGCCGTCAATTTTTTGGTCCCCTTTTTTCTGCCATATTCCGCAGTGATAATCAGGTTCGGTTATCTCTTCGTTCCACTGCGCGTACCATAGGTCATATGCATGAAAAAGTTCTCCTTCAAATAAGAAATTTGTTATCCAGTTTTTGTTGGTGTATATGGTGGCGTAATATCCGGCTTGGCGCAACGTATCGCAAAACGCAATGCACATGTCCGTAGCCTCACGCCTGCAGCATTTTTCAACACTCGCATCTTCAATATCAAAAGCTATGGGGTACTCTAATTTATAATTTTTGATATTACTGATGCAAAACTCCGCTTCCTCAATTGCTTCCTTCACGCTCGTAGCGTATGAATAGTGATAAGCTCCACACGGAATACCGTTTTTTTGAGCTTCTTTTATATTTTTATGAAATCTTTTATCCACTTGGTTTGGGTCAGCTAAGCCATACCCCTCGCGTATCATTACAAATTCAATGCCGGACTCCTTTAGCTTGGCCCAATCAATGTCGCCGGACCAAGAGGAAATATCTATGCCTTCCTTTTTTGTGTTTCCTTTGGAAAAATATTTTTTCTCACCCGATTTTTTGGATACAGCCGAAAAACCGTCATCGTCATATTGAAAATCATATTCGTTTACCGCGCCGCCGGCGTGTACATAAATAAATATTGCCACTAACAAAAGCGTACACGTACTTAAAAATCTTTTTTTATTCATATCTCTCTTTAAGCCTCATTATTTTCTATAGTATTTGATAATATTTTACACAGTTTCAACAGTTTTTTCAACACTTTTCTGCTGTTATACAATTATTTTAATAAAATAAACTAATTATACAAAAAATCCCAAAATACCATAAGAAAGTATAGACATAATTATGGCAGCCACAACTACCCCAAAGAAAATAGAAATAACGGCATTTTTCATTTTAAACCCTAAAAGAGCGGCTATTATAGACCCTGTCCATGCGCCGGTACCCGGCAGGGGAATAGCCACAAATAAAAAAAGACCTATTTTTTTATGTTTAAATATGCCTTTGCTTTTATTACTGATCTTTTGCTCAAATTTATATATGAACTTAGAAAATCGAGTTTTTTTAAAAAGCTCAAACACTTTTTTTACAAAAAGCAGTATAAAAGGTATAGGCACAATATTTCCCAAAATGCATATGAGCATTGCCGTTTTCCAGTTTACACTCAGCAAACCGGCCGCTATCATTCCGCCTCTGAGTTCTAGTACGGGCATCATGGATATGATAAAAATTATAAATTCCGGAGTCATTTTATTATATAAAAAATCAACCGTTCCGTTTAATAGACGTTCCAAATTACTCACACCCTTTCGACACTGCTACGCATTATATCTGTTTTTCTTGAAAATAGCCATATAGCAAACATTTAAAACGTAGTATTATTTATTTTCCCCCCGCCTTCGGCGGGGGGGGAGCAAAAACGTCACTGTTTGAGGTTGTGAGCCAAATTGGTTGATAATATCTTTTTCTCATGCTACAAGGGCGTGAGGAAAAAATATATAGCAAAAACCATTTAAAAAAATGGTATTATTTGTTTTTCCCCCGCCTTCGGCGGGGGGGAGCAAAAACGTCACTGTTTGAGGTTGTGGGGCGAATTGGTTGATAATATCTTTTTCTTACGCTACAAGGGCGTGAGGAAAAAATATATAGCAAAAATCATTTAAAAACGCAGTATTATTTATGTTCCCCCCGCCTTTGTCGGGGGGGAGCAAAAACGTCACTGTTTGAGGTTGTGAGCCGAATTGGTTGATAATATCTTTTTCTCCCGCTACAAGGGCGTGAGGAAAAAATATATAGCAAAAATCATTTAAAAACGCAGTATTATTTATATCCCACCCTGCCGTCTAGCGGGGGGAAAATAAGAAGCTTTAACTATTTGAGATATAACCAATTCCCCGGCCTTCTAGGCTGCGTATTCATTGATTTTTGCGAGCGAGCTTTCGAAGGAAGCATGCAAGCCCGCCGTAATGCTGCCTGCATGCTCTGCATTGAGAATAGGCGGGCGGTAGCAAAAAATTTTAATTGAAAAATGATTTTCTTTGTATAACTTTCGTTTCCGCACCAACATAGCGGGTGGTTAATTGTTTCGCACGCTTTGCGCGCTCAACTGACTAAAGTCTTTAATATGAAAAACCGCCGGTTTCACCGGTGTGGTTTTATTTTATAATTTGGAGCTACTTTGTTTGTATTGCACTAACTGGACAAACATTTTCTGCTTCCAAAATTTTCCTCTCTAATTTAGCGGGAATTTCGTCAGTAATTGTCTGAGATTTATCTTCCTCATTATAGCTAAAAAATTCAGGGCAAATGTCGATACACATCCCGCAACTTATACATTCATCTTGATTAATTATTATTTTCATTAAAAAACCTCCACAAATTAATCATGCTTCAAAATAACCGAATCCCTTTCCTCCGCCCCATGAGTTGGCGAGAAAAAAGATATTAGCAATCAATTTGAAACATAATCCATAAATTAATATATTAAATATTATATTCAAAAAACATGTATTATCAAATTAATTATAGCTGTTGCTTTTGAAAAACACCATATGATACTATTTCTAAATCAGGACAAACGCATGCAAACGTTACCAATCAACTTTTAGTAAAATTTTTGCTCCCGCTTACCTACCCCCCGATGCAAAGCATGCGTGGCATTACGGCGGGTTTGCATACTCCATTTGGCAGCATCGCAAAAATCAATGAACACGTAGGTGGTGAGCCAAATAGTTTATAATAGACCTGTCCGTAAATCTCACAGAGCGCAAACTATCGAAAAATGCATCACTTAAAAAATGGCTTTGCATCAAAATCTCCTTGGAGTATTTTTATACGCCGTCGTCGATTTTGATTGCAATCTGTAAAATTTACGGACAGGTCTAATATCTTCCTCCCCGCCCATGGCCAGGGGGAAAAGAAGGAATTTCAACTATTTTGCGGCATGACCGACGGGGGAAAAAACAAAAATGTCACTGTTTTAAAAGATTTTTATTATGCTGCGGCAAGTTCCCAATACCATGCTAAAACTGTTTGCCCGAGCTTAAACTAAGGCGGAGGTTTGAGGTCGAACGGCTTTGCACACTTGCAAAAACGGCGTTAAAGCCCAGGCGTTTTATTCCGTCCTCGCAAAAGGACAAATATGTAATTGGAGAAATAAAACAATGATTGAAATAAATATTAAATATCTAACGATAAATATGATATTTCTTGCGGTTTGGCAATTTACAATATTTTTGTTTTCAAAAAATATAAATATTTCTTTTTTTGATCCGACAAAAAAAATATATTCCCAGAAAAACTGGGAACATAATGGGAAATTTTATACTGCTGTTCTTCGCATTAATATGTGGAAAGATTACCTTCCCCAACATATTGGGAAAAACGGATTTTCAAAAAAGAATTTAAATAAGTATAGTGGTTTATCTCATGAATATATAAACGAATTTATATATGAAACATGCAGAGCAGAATGGTACCATACGATTTGTTTATTCGGGTACATGTTATTTTTATTAATGAATTTAGTTTTTGTATATAAATTACTGTTTTTTGCCATAAATATTGTTATTAATCTGCCCTTTATATTAATACAACGATACAACAGAATACGGCTCAATAAATTAAACATGAGATATCATAATAAATTTCAAAATAGAGCTCCTAACTTTTAGGGGGCTTACCTGAGAACATTCTTCCCCAATTTACTTTATTAAACATATAACAAACCATCGTGCACGCAGCTAAAAGATTTAAGCCACCTTTAAGAAAGTTGTGATGGGTTCGGTCTTTTTCATCTTTTGGAAAAAAATTTTCATAAGCACTCCAACTACGATCCACTGCCATGAGTCCCAAAACTACTTGCCACATTTTCATATCCTCCAATTTTTTTAGTATATTTAAATTATAACATTTAATTAATGCGAAGTCAATACTTTTAACTAATTTTTAATTTCTTCAGATTAATTACCCGCCTTTCAGGGTGAATAAAGATGTGATATAATAACACAAAAGAGCAAAACAGGGAAAAAGAGGTAAAAAATGCTGTGGTAAAGCAAGGCAAAACATACCCCGCCCTGCAGGGCGGGGTTGTTGATTACGCAAAACCTTGGTACCCCTGACCAGAATTGAACTGATAATTGTCCCTTAGGAGGGGACTGTTATATCCATTTAACTACAGAGGCGCATATATTCAGAGCAAAATAACAAACCTACCCTAATAAAGATACTCGCCACTAACTATAAGAATATATACACATCATCCACACTGCCAACCAATTAATTATATTGGTTAAACACATAGATGTCAATAAAATAAAAATTGTCTATTTGTAAAAATGGCTGCAAACGGAAGAGATTCCCGCCCAAATATGGTATAAGCTCTAAAAAACAGACTTATCCGTAAACCTCACAGAGCGCAAACTATCGAAAATGCATCACTTAAAAAATGGCTTTGCATCAAAATCTCCCGGGAGTATTTTTATACGCTGTCGTCGATTTTGAGGTGGTGGTCCAAATTAATTGGTAATATCTCCCCCCCCGCCCGGGGTGGGGGGGAAGAAGGGATTTTAATTATTTTGAGACACGACCAAAATTTTACTTATAACCGAAAAATTTAAATATTCCCGCTAAGAAACCTATACCGTATGATATATGCAAAATAAAATGAATAAACATTAATCTTAGTTTATCCGCAAATGTGTGAACATGTTTATTTGAAAATGAAAAATATACGTTAAGTATAAAATATAAAAACAAAATAGACATAAATAAACAACAAAACAGCTTGGAAAATACAGAAAAAACAAGTCCTATAGATAAAAATAATACAAAAATAACAGGAACCAAGTGAGAGATTCTGGCAGGCCTTTTATGTTTTTTTATTACTGCCACTTTCCAGAGTCCGTAATTAAAATATTGTTTAAATAAATCTTTGCGGCTATTTCTAGGATAGTAAGTACTTTTTATTTTTGGGGATATATATATTTTACCGCCGTTTTGAGTTATGCGAAAATTTAGATCGTCATCGTCCGTACACTGAAGATTTTCATCATATAAACCAAGGTCAAACAAAGTTTCCCTTTTAAATGCGCCTAAATATACAGTATCGGCATACCCCTCATAATTTTCGTCATGAAACTTCCCCCCGCCAAAAGCGAATTTACTAGGGTATGCGGCTGCTATCACTTTTTGCAAGGGGGTTTTACCTTTTGCTATCATTGGCCCCCCAACGTTATCAGCACCTGTTTTTTCTAAATATTCTATATTTTGGGATACGTAGTTGTCAGCATATTCCGAATGTGCATCCATCCTTATTATATATTGGCCATTTGATGCCCTTATTCCGATGTTAGAGCCAAATTGTATTTTACGTTTTGGATTATCCAGCACGCGAATAAATGAAAATTTTTTACAGTAAGATAAAATTATATCTTTTGTTTTATCATTTGAGCGTCCGTCAATGAACAGTACTTCTAATTTATTTTTGTCAAAATTTTGATTTAGTATTGATAATATGCACTTATCTATATATTTTTCTTCGTTGTACACTGGTATTACTATGGAAGCTGTTATTTTCCGCAGCGTATTTTCTTGGTTACCCTTAAACATTGCCCAACCTACCTATTTAAATTAAACTTATTATATAATTTTACAAAATATACTGCAATATTTTTATTTTTAAAAATTATAGTAAAAACCTTTTTGTTCTTTCCTCCACCGAAGGCGGGGGGAAAAGGGATTTCAATTATTTTGAGACAT
>JAISWM010000043.1 GCA_031270785.1 Oscillospiraceae bacterium | reverse complement strand
ATCGACGACGGCGTATGAAGATACTTCCCGGGAGATTTTGGGTGGTGGCCCAAATCAATTGATAATATCTTTTTCCCCCCCGCTTATAGCGGTGGGAAAAGAAGGGATTTCAGCCGTTTTGAGACATGACCGGATTTTGATGCAAAGCCATTTTTTAAGTGATGCATTTTTTGATAGTTTGCGCTCTGTGAGGTTTACGGACAGGTCTAATATAAATTTTGAATGGAGGATAAGTGTATGAATGCTTTTTATATGATAGATGCGGGTTTCCTAAATAAAGGGGAATATCTTTGGTGCCAAAAGGTTCTTGCGAAAATGTTTAAAAAATTAGAAGAATTCAAATCTTATGGAATAGATGAAGCAAAAGAAGAGTGCTTTGAGATATTTTTAAGTGATATGTATAACGCTCAAAATATTTTTCATGCCAAAATAAAAGATTTGCCTTTAAAAATGAAATGCAGAGCCATGTGCGATGATAAGTCCCATTTCGGGGGGCAAGAATGTGCTGAATATATGAAAAACATTAGGCGAATTTGCGAAACATACTTGAAAGATTCTGCTTTTTCTGATGACATTACCGAAGGCTCTATAGCAAATGTTATAACCGGTATTAAAGCTAAAGCCAGGCAAGACGAAACCTCTGCCTGGGAAATAGAAAAAGAAAACAAAACAACTTATGAAATTTCAGGCAAAGACAATTCTTTAAGTGTGTTCAGGCATGCCGGATATAACATTTAACACTAATTTCAATTATAAATATCAATTTGTATCCGGTTATTCCCCCGCCAAAGGCGGGGGAAAGCAAGTCAAACACGTATCAATTTTTTAATTTAGAAACAGTATAAGCCGTCGCCCCGCAGTGGAGGCGGGGGGATGATTGCCCAAATTTAAACTTTTTTCAAAAACAGCAGTTATATTGTTTGCATTTTATGGGCCATGTCTCAAAACAGTTGAAATTTCTTCTTTCCCCCAGCCGTTGGCGGGGGGGGAAAGATATTATCAACTATAGCTGTTTCGTTTGAAAAGCGTTTGATTTTTATGACTTTCTCCCGGCCGACGGCCGGGAGAAAGTACACGGATAAATTTACTTTTGAGGACTGTTTTAAATCGTAACAGCTATAATTTGGGTCATGTCTCAAAATTGTTGAAACTTTTTCTTCCCCCCCGCCATGGGCGGGGTAGGAAGATATTACCAACTAATTTGACCCACAACCATTTTGTGATATATATAAATATATTCAATGTATATATTGACATAAACATTTCGAAATATATAATTATATTATGGATATTATATAATTATACATTAATTTGAAGGGATGATTTGAATTATGGCACTCACCGATGCTCTATCAGTGGCAAAAGCTTTAGCGGAATTTGCAACATCTTCATATCGCACATACGTGCTCAATGATGCTGCGATAGTATCCAAAGCGAGATTTTATATAATGAGCGAAAATCTAAACAGCAGTGGGCAATTTGAATTAGAAAAAATACTTCCCGTGCAAATTAATCCGTCAGAAATGGAGGCAATGAATTCATATAAAAGAGTTAAACAAAAACGAGGGCTGACTGGAGACTCAGTGATTGATAGAGTATTTTCAGCACATGCGGGTGATGAGGGCCATGACCATGATATAACCATAAAATTAAACTACAATATATACGATGAATACAAAGCAGCGACTATGGATGGTATGTTGGGAGCTTTAACGTCAATGTCATTAGATGATGAAGATACGACATCTTTGCGTTATTTAATAAATTGTGTACCAAGCAACGCATTGTTCCTTTGGGGAGATATGCAAATATTTGGAGTAATCAGCCATGTAGGTTATAGCTATACCGCATTTTCAAGGTGGGGTAACCCGTTAGCCGCAACTGCAGACATAGTAATTAAAGAACAACGTTTAAGTTCTGACATTGAAAAAAAACCACTGGAAACCACGAAGATTTCGTCCATAGTAAGCGGATCCATAAAGTCAATGCAAAAAGTAGAAGAAATAACTAATACTGCCGCATTACTTGCCACGGCAGCAATGAGGTAAAGATTAACATAAGGGGGGCGAAACAATGCCAGATCAATTACTAGCAAAAGTTCCGGAAATTAAAGAACCAAAAAAAACAAATCACAATCGTAAGAAACAATCGCAAGCTTCAAAACTAAAAAAAAGAATAGATCAAAATCGTCGGAAGCAATCAGTAGATTTAGGAAGTGGAAAAAGCCGACTATTTGATGATAACGATGAAGCATCGGGCGATTGGATGGGATCATCTGCAGCCGTGAATGACGTTGAAGACGAAGTCGGATTGGACTATGCAGCCGTGAATAGTGACTGGCGCCAAAGCCAAAAAGTAGCCCGCGCAAGATCAGCTAGGGCATGCAGAGCTAGTGACATAGATAAGGGAGTGTATGACAAATTAGAGGCTGTTGCAAACGCATACGGTGTTCTTGGTTTTGTAAATGACAAACGCAATAGCTCGAGTGAGTTTTGTCATCTTGTTTCAGCTAAATTGGTACCAACGCTTGAAGAAATGGGTGCAGGGAAAGGAATTCGCAAATTATTTCCTAAGCAAGGGTCGCGATTAATCCTTGATTTGGCTAGCAAACTTAAAAAATGGGCTAAAGATACCGAAATCCAAGAAAGATATTCTGACAGAAATATGGAAGGGTCGTCGGAAGAGGAGACAGATGAACAGATAGACGGGTTGTCGGGAGAGGAGATAGATGAACAGATAGACGGGTTGTCGGAAGAGGAGACAGATGAACAGATAGACGGATACACTCCGGCTGATGATCCTTTAATACTGAACGAACTTATAAACTATAATGCTGAGGTTCAAGCATTTATAGCCAAAACTCAAGATGTATATGATCCAATGGTAAACACACTAATGTGTTTGATAGTGTATTTTTTGGTTTTTTATGATAAAGGCGCGAAGCTGCAGAAACCAAAAAAACCGGATGGTAAAAACCCTAACGACGGAGCACTTAGTGATGATAAATTGGGTGATGCGCTAAATGGTGATAAATTGAGCGGTAAAGAGTTTGCTATGAAAGGCAACGAAAAAACAGTTCCGTGGCAAGGAGCGTCCGGCCCGGATGGTAAATATGCATCCCCCGATATGAGACGAGAAACTATAAATAATGGGAACACATTCAATTTTAATGGGAATTTTGGTATGTATCCTCAAATACTCGGAATGGGGGGCGGCCAAACGCCTGGGGCGAACCCTATGATAATGTTCATGATGATGATGTTCGTGATGCAAATGCTTATACAGCAAATGGCGGCAGTATACGGC
The DNA here is from genome assembly GCA_031270785.1 of Oscillospiraceae bacterium. Classification (GTDB taxonomy): domain Bacteria; phylum Bacillota; class Clostridia; order Oscillospirales; family Acutalibacteraceae; genus CAQBRY01. The sequence goes on along the minus strand of JAISWM010000043.1, from coordinate 10,562 downwards.
GATTTCTCGCAATTTGGAGGAGGCTTGCGCGCTGCCAGAGTTGAAGAAGAAGAAGTGGCTTCTGAACTTGCAGCTGCTGTTCCCGCAAAAATGGCTCCTAAACCTGGGAATCTTGCCAAATCGGTTGATAAAGTTTCAGTCGATGTTCCGCCGCAAGCGGCTCCGGAACCAGAAGATCTCGCCAAATCGGCTGATAGACTTTCAACTGTTTCCCCAAAAGCAGTCCAGAGACCGGAAGATATAAGCAAAGCGGCTGTCAGACTTGCGGCTACTGTTCCTGCGAAAATGGCTCCTGAACCAAAAGTGCTTACCAAAGCAGCTTCTGAACTTGCAGCTGCTGTTCCCGCAACAGAGGCTCCGAAACCGGGATTAATTGCCGCAATGGTTGCTAAAACTTCAGCCGCTACCGCTGTGAAAACGGCCGCAAAACCCGAAAAAGCACTTCCGGAACCGGCTGAGCCCGCCGAAGAGGCAAAGCCGACAGAAATATCACCTAAATGTCAAGAACTTATAAACAAATGGGTATCGGGATTAAGACCAGTTATAAGGCTGCTTGCGCTTATTGCATCAAGAGGCGGAACTGCTGTTCGTGAAGAAACTACGGTGGATGCATCCTTGCCAAGGGGGGATGATGCTGGGACTGATAGTTATAAACCTGCGGAAATGCACAACTCTGAAATAAGCCAAGAAGTTAAAGACAAAATTTCTCAGTTAATAAAAGATGGCGATGAATTAATGGAGATGTTGTTAAAACCAGGTAGCAAACACATAATTGCTATGTCACGTTATGATAATATAGAGAAAGAATTATCGAACCACATTCAGAGTATACTATCCCTCATTCTAAAAGGTAAAAAACATTATGGTGCACACTATAGTATAGCGGAAGACGTAACAGACTTAAATGCACTTATGGGTATACAAGAAAATTTACCTAAAAATGAATATAAACTTACAAGTGAGCAAGAGGCACATATGAGTGCAGTAATAGACTCATATTGCGCTGCATATCCCGGAGCAAAGAATAACCCTATATGGAAAGATATATATGATAATGAGGCAAACACATTCAAACATTTCTTTAGCGGTTTATAAATAAAGCATAGTATTATAGCAGTTACGATTTAAAACAGCCCTTAAAAGTAAATTTATTCATGTACTTTCTCCCGGTCGCTGGCCGGGAGAAAGTTATAAAAATCGGTTGTGGACCGAATTAATTGATAATATTTTTCGCCCCCGCCATAGGCGGGGGAAAGAAACGTAAATAACACCACGTTTCTAAAGGATTTTTGCTGCTGTTTTTCTTATTTAAAAAAGCTATGCGAGTGAATCATTGCCCCGCCAACAGGCGGGGCAAAATTTTTAAAATTTGGTTTTTTTAAAAAAGAGCTATGCGAGTAAATCATTGCCCCGCCAACAGGCGGGGCAAAGTTTCTAAAATGCGGGCTTTTTTCAAGCGCAGCAGCTATATACTAAAGGCAATCAGGAACTGGTTGTGGGTCAAAATAGTTAATCCATTCTTTCACCCCCGCCTATGGCGGGGGTGAAAGATATTATCAATTAATTTGGATCACTACCTAAAAACAACCCGAACCCCCATTTCTGCCGGTAATACTACTTTTTGCGGTCATTGGCGGCCAAGAATTAGGTCGCGCCATAAAATAGTTGAATTCCTTCTTTTCCCCCCGCCATAGGCGGGGGGAAAGATATTATCAATTAATTTGGATCACTGCCCGGGGGCTTCATCTTTAAATTTGTATTCATCAAATATCCTATATATAAATACCGAAACAAATCCCAGTATTATCGTTAGGAAAGTACTGAATACAGTGATTTCCATAGAAAAAAATTTGTGCATAATAAAGTATAATCCCACAAAACTTACGGATATAAAATATAAAAGTATTTTTCTGAGTTTATTAAGAGGGATACAAAGTTTATATATAAATAATATTTCTATAAAACCCGTAAGCATTACGCATATGCCGGAGTAAACATTTTTACTGAGGCCAAATGTTTTGTAGCAAAAAATGCACATAATTATACTTAAAAATATTGTTATCGCTGTAGGGAGAGATTTACTAAATATATTCTTAAGTAAATTCCCCGAAACTTTATTTTCATTTGGCTGCAGGGCGAGCACAAATGAGGGGATGCCGATTGTTAGGGCGCTGATAAGTGTCATTTGCACAGGTATAAACGGATACGGAATGGATATAAATACGAAAAGTACGGCTAAAAATACAGAATATAAAGTTTTGGTTAAAAATACGGAAGAGGATTTTTGTATGTTATTAATTGTGCGTCTACCTTCGAGAAGTACTTTCGGCATAGCGGAAAAATCAGAGTTTAAAAGGACTATATGAGATATACTCCTGGCCGCCTGGCACCCTTGAGCCATTGCTATGCTGCAATCGGCTTCTTTTAGGGCAAGAACGTCGTTGACGCCGTCCCCAACCATAGCGACAGTATGACCGCTGTTTTTTAAAAATTTTATTATCTGTTGTTTTTGCATGGGGGTTACTCTGCCGAATATAGTGTATTTTTTCGCGGCTTTAGATATATCTTCCTCGGTTTTGAGCGTGGAGCAGTCTATATATAAGGAAGAATTTTTTAAATTTACAGAATTTGCGATTTTATATACTGTTAATGGGCTATCACCGGAAATTATTTTAATGTCTACTCCTTGATCGGCGAAATATTTTAAAGTGTCTTTCGCGTTTTTACGTATTTTATCTTTTATTAGAATAAGTGCCATTGGGAATAATTCATCCGGAAGATTATCATTATTTTTGAAATCATTTTCTGATGCTGATAATACAAGTACTCTGTAGTTTTCAGAGTACATTTTTATTTCTTTTTGCATTTTTAAAAGATCTTTACTCGATAAAGTAAATTCTGCCGCTCCTAATATGTAGGTTTTATTATTTTCAAAACGCGCTCCGGACCATTTTTTTTCAGAGGAAAAAGGTATTATTTTTTTTGAAGGAATCAAATTTTTATTCGTATAAAACGTTTCTTTAATGGCTTTGAATGTTTCGTTTCTGTCATTAAGCGCTCCCGACAATAAATTTAACGCGTTTTTTGCTTCTTTATCAGAAAAATTGTTTTGGAGGATTAAATCCTCAACCTCAAACGTCCCTTCTGTGATCGTACCTGTTTTATCCAGGAACATCGTGTCTACCCCGGCAAGGGTTTCAATGCAGTAAAGATCCTGCACTAATACTTTATGTTTTGAAAGCCTGATAATACCAACTGCCAAGACGGTACTTATTAACAGCACCAGACCTTCAGGTATCATACTGATTAATGCTGCGGATACCGATACCACAATTGGCTCGATGTTATAATTATAAATTTTCAGCTGCCTGTAAAATAAAATGCATCCTATAGGGATTATTACTATAGATATAAATTTAACAATTTTATTGACCGTTTCCATTATTTCAGATTTTGTTTTTTTTATGTATTTTGCTTTAGATAAAATTTTTGAAGCATAATTTTCGCTGCCGACCTTTTCAATTTTTGCTATACAGTCAATTCCGCTCACCATAATACTGCCGGATAATAAAATGTCGCTTTCATTTTTTGTAATAAGATTTGGTTCGCCTGTTAATAAAGATTCATTAACCCCGCACGTCCCTTGCAAAACTATGCAGTCGGCGGCTATTTGGTCCCCGGGGCAAATATGAATTATGTCGTCCAGCACTAAATCTTCTTTTGGTATTTTTATTTTTTCCCCATTCCTGATAACCTCTATAGTATGACGTGATATAAGATTAAGCTTATCTACCGCAATTTTTGAACGTATTTCTTGAATTGTGCCGATTATTGAATTGCATATCATAACTCCCATAAACATCAGATTTTTATATGAGCCTACATATACAAGGGCAAGCGCCAGGACTGTGTTTATAAGATTAAATAACGTAAAAGTGTTGCCTTGAATTATTTGCAAAATAGTTTTAGTCGGTGCTGTTTTGTCAGCATTATTTAGCCCTTGTTTTACCCTTTCTTCTACTTGACTGCTTGTTAATCCGATCTTTATGTTTGCATCAAATCTTTTTATTTTTTCGGTCATATTTCTATTCCTTTCACTAAGCGCCCTATATAGTGCTTTAATTTAAAAAGTATCAAAACCAAAGCAGCGATATAGCAAAAACTATTTAAAAATGTGGTATTATTTGCGTTTTTCCCCCGCTGGCTCGCGGGTCATGTCTCAAAACAGTTGAAATCCCTTCTTTTCCCCCCCCCGCCGAAGGCGGGGGGGAAGATATTATCAATTAATTTGGACCACCACCAAATCGACGACGGCGTATAAAAATACTTCCTGGGAGACTTGGGGTCATGTCTCAAAATAGTTAAAACTCCTTCTTTTCCCCCCGCCATAGGCGGGGGGGAAGAACAAAAATGTCACTAGCAAAAACCATTTAGAAACGTGGTATTATTTACGTTTTTCCCCCGCCATGGGCGGGGGGGGAAGAACAAAAATGTCACTAGCAAAAATCATTTAGAAACGTGGTATTATTTACGTTTTTCCCCCGCCACGGGCGGGGGGGGGAAGAACAAAAATGTCACTAGCAAAAATCATTTAAAAATGTGGTATTATTTACGTTTTTCCCCCGCCATAGGCGGGGGGGGAAAAGATATTATCAATTAATTTGACCCACAACCGAAATTTTGATGCAAAGCCATTTTTTAAGTGATGCATTTTTTGATAGTTTGCGCTCTGTGAGATTTACGGACAGGTCTATTATAGCAAAAACCATTTAAAAACGTGGTATTATTTACGCTTTTCCCCCGCCTATGGCGGGGGAAAAGATATTATCAACTAATTTAGACCCACAACCAGAGCCACAACAAACAAAAAACACTTCAAAACCAAGGTAAAGTTTCAAAATGTTTCATTAAAGTGAAATCAGTTCCATGAATTTCATTACTGCTGGTGCCGCTGACCGGACTTGAACCGGTACGATGTTGCCATCGAGGGATTTTAAGTCCCTTGCGTCTGCCTATTCCGCCACAGCGGCAAATATTTTTAATTAAGTAAAATTTTTGCTTTCCCCACCTGTTTTCGTCTCGAAGCGCAGAGTACTACTGCGAATTTGCAGAGCCCTTGTGGAAGTCCGCACATAAAAACTACATGTCACACTTCGCGCTATAACGCCCCGGACGGCAGAAAATTTGCTCACAAAAATTAATACTTCGGATTTAAAGCTTTTGTTATAGTAAAAGCCTTTTGAAACAGTGACATTTTTGTTCTTTCTCCCGCGAGTCGGCAGAGAAAAAAACATAAATATTACCACCATGGATGAAACTAACGCAAAAGCCACAATTTTCGGGCTAATTCATATCGTTATCGTCACTATAGCGGTTATATGCGAAAAAAGTAAATTTGTTTGCACAGTTTCTCCCCGCCGTAGGCGGGGAGAGGGTGATAAAAAATTAGACATTTTTCAAAGGCATTAGCTATAACACGTCTATTTTAGTACCAATGAATCTCACAATAATCAATATAGTTAAATCATTTTTCTTTGTCAAGAAAAATTTTTCTTGATTATATAGCAAAAACCATTTGAAAATGTGGTCGTGAGGCAAATTATAGCTGTTTCGTTTGAAAAGCGTCTGATTTTTATGACTTTCTCCCAGCCGACGGCTGGGAGAAAGTACACGGGTAAATTTACTTTTGAGGGCTGTTTTAAATCGTAACAGCTATAGTTAATAATATCCCCCCCCGCCAATTCGCGGAAAAAAAGAGAAGTTTCAATTATTTTAAGACATGACCAAATTTCAGGTTGTGGTCCAAATTAGTTGATAACATCCCCATAGCGGGGGAAAAAGGTATTTCAGTTGTTTTGAGACATGACCCGCAGGCGGAGAGAGACCGTGTAAACAAATTTACTTTTTTTAAGTATAACAGCTATATTTTCAAAATAACTCATAATTTTATTGACAAAACTCAAAATAAAAAGTAATAATAAGTATGCACGTTGGATTTAGGTAGTGGTCCAAATTAGTTGATAATATCCCCACAGCGGGGGGGAAAAGAATAAGTTTCAACTATTTTGAGGTACGACCCGCAGGCGGAGAGAAACCGTGTAAACAAATTTACTTTTTTTAAGTATACCAGCCATATGTACGCGAATTTTTCATATAAAAACAGAAAGGTAGTGATTTTTTTGGAAAGCGGTATCAAACAGGCTTCCAATCTTGGGTATAAGAAGGGTTTTTTTGACGGGATACCAATTTGCCTTGGGTATATACCTATAGCTTTGGCTTTGGGTATATCTGCATCAAAACTGGGAATGAATGTATGGATTACTCAGCTTATGAATACAACTGTGTATTCGGGTTCGGGTGGGTTTGCAGCACTGAATTTAATTGAAGGCGGAGAAGTTTCGATAATAACGTTTGCTCTTACGCTTTTAGTTGTTAACTGCAGATATTTGTTGTTATCTATATCTATGGCTCAAAGACTAGATCCTGGTATGGGATTTTTGCAAAGGGTATGTTTTGGTATATTCAACACAGATGAAGTGTTTGCGGTTGCCGTGCAAAATCCCGGGAAGCTTAAGTTCCCGTACCTTTTAGGGCTGGCCACTCTTCCGTATGTAGGGTGGATGTCAGGGTCGTTTATTGGGTGTTTGTTTACGAATATATTACCCAAATCCGTAGGCGATGCGTTGGGGATAATGTTATATGCTATGATTATAGCCATTGTTGTACCTCCAACTAAGAAATCCAAGCAGGTTTTATTTATAGTAATAATTTCTATACTTATGAGTGTACTGCTTGAATGCAATCCCGCAATAACTAAATACTTAACCCCCGGTTGGATAATAATAATATGCGCTATGGTATCGGCGACTTTAGGAGCGATGTTCTTTCCTGTGCAAGATTCGGACGATGATGCTCAAGGGAAGGAGGCAAAAGCGCAATGATAGATTATGCAGTGATTTTAAAAGCTATAGCCGCTATGGCGGCAGTAATGTTCGGTTTGAGAGTTTTGCCTTTGATATTTTGTAAAAAGCCGATCAAAAATAGGTTTATTCAGTCATTTTTATTTTATATACCGTATGCGGTGCTTACTTCGATGGCCATTCCTGAGGCGTTTTTTTGTACGGCAAGCATACCTTCAGCTATAGCGGGCATAGTAATAGCGTGCGTGTTAGCGTATTTTGAAAAAGATCTCTTAATGGTATGTTTATCTGCCACTGTTGCGGTATTTATAACTGATCAGGTTATGCGTTTTGTAAAGTAATTGGGGGTCATGTCTCAAAATAAGCTAAAACTTCTTCTTTTCCCCCGCTACCAGCGGGGGAAAAGATATTATCAATTAATTTAGGCCCCACCCAATAATTGAGCTGCCGAAAAGTTATTACACCTGAAAAAAGTCTGATTTTTAGTGTTCATCGCCCTGCCTTGCCGGCGGGGCGATGTTTTATACTTTCCCCGCGAGTCGGTGGGGGGAAAAATAAAAATTTCAACTATTTTGAAACATGACCCAAGAAACAGCTATAGCTTTACAACTGGAAAATGTTTAATAATAATTTTATTTTAATTTAACGCAATTTTAGGTTGATATTGCAAGGTGTAAAATTTACAATTTAGGGTACAGGCATTCAAAGGAGGGAATTTAAGTAAATGTCGGTATCATTTGAAAAAAGTACCACAAGAATTAATCTGATGAAAGCCTTTGCCGGCGAAAGTCAGGCCAGGAATAGGTATACTTTTGCCGCGTCTGAGGCAAAAAAGGGTGGACTACATATAATTGAATCTGCCTTTTTATTTACCGCGAATCAGGAAAAGGAGCATGCAGAACTTTTTTATAAATATCTAAAACCGCTTTCCGGCCAAAATATTCCTGCAGAAGGCAAGTACCCTGTGGATATACACGATAACGCAATTGACCTTTTAAAAAGCGCCCGCCGCAACGAGTACGAAGAGTATGATACGGTTTATAAGGCGTTTGGCGATGAGGCGGAGTTGGAAGGGTTTGGTGCTGTCGCCGAAACTTTCCGTATGATAGCGGAGATTGAAAAAACGCACGGGGATAGGTTTGATAGATTTATAAAATTGTTAGAAGAGAATAAGCTGTTTGTTTCTGACGTTGAAGCGGGGTGGATTTGTTTGAATTGCGGGTATGTTTACAGAGGAACAGAAGTGCCGAAAATGTGCCCTGTATGTAAGCATGACCGCGGGTACTTTTTAAGATTAGATCTGATGCATTTTTAAAATGGCCAAAATTTTAAAATGGTTTTGGCTATATCCCACTCGCTACAGCGTGGGGGGGAGAAAGAAGAAATTTCAACTATTTTTAAGGCATGACCAAAAGCAGCGTTAGAATTGGAGACTACGCAGTGATTATTGATGGTAAAAAAATATCTGAAGAAATATTAGAAAAAATCAAGCTGAAAGTTCTTAGCATAAAAAAAAATCGTAACATTGTCCCTGGCCTTGCCGTTATAATGGTTGGCGACGATCCGGCTTCAAGAATTTATGTTAATAACAAAAAAAAAGCGTGCAGTAAAGTGGGGGTATATTCTAGGGAGTATTTTTTACCGGGCGGCATTTCCGAGGAAGATCTCTTAAAACTTATCAGTGAGCTAAATAGAGACCAAAATATTCACGGAATACTCGTTCAGCTACCTTTGCCGAGCCATATAAATGAAAATGCGGTAATTGAAGCGATTTGCCCCGAAAAGGATGTGGACTGTTTTCATCCGTTTAATATGGGGAAACTTTTAACCGGAAACGCAAATATTCTTCCGTGCACTCCGGCTGGTATAATTGCAGCACTTGAACATGAAAAAATTGATATTTCTTCCAAACATTGTGTGGTAGTGGGGAGAAGCAATATAGTCGGCAAACCTATATCACTTCTTTTACTTCAAAAAAACGCTACCGTCACAATTTGCCATAGCAAAACGCTAAATTTAGAAGATGTTTGCCGCAGAGCCGACATATTAATTTGCGCTGTGGGAAAAGCAAATTTTATATCCAAAGAAATGGTAAAAAACAATGCGGTGGTTATAGATGTTGGTATTAATAGATTACCTAATGGAAAAATTTGCGGCGATGTAGACTTTGATAATGTTAAATTTATCGCATCGTATATTACGCCAGTTCCCGGAGGAGTAGGTCCACTCACTGTTTCAATGCTTATTAATAATGTGTTGGAATGTTTTGGAAAATTGGTTGAAAAAATTTAATTAAAAAGTAGTTGACAAAACGTTTTTGTCGTGTTAAAATTAAAGATGTAAACTAAATTATTTTAAAATTAAAGGAGAAAAAATCATGACACAAGCACAAACATCAATATTATCATCAATAGCAGCAGGTTTATCAGCATTAGCAGTAACAGTACAGGTTGTAGGGTTCTTTAAGCCAAACTTGACACACCGGGGGTTGGTAACCCAGGAATACGTTGAGATTGAACTCAACAAGAAGCTAGACAAAACCGACCAAGATGTGATAACCATGACGAATTTGCAAGAAGAAATGATTAAGCGCAAACAGGCGTTCACCGACGCCACCTAAAAATTTTTAGCACATTGCCTGTAAAGAAAGAATGCATACACGTAAAAGTGTATGCATTCTAATTTTTTGGTGGTGGTTCATATTAGTTGATAATATCTTCTTTTCCCCACACCCCTGGTTGGTCATGTCTCAAAATGTTGAAACTCCTTCTTTCCCCCCGCCGTAGGCGGGGGGGAGATATTATCAATTAATTTGGGTCACTCTCCCCCCGGCGGGGAAAAAAGAAAATTCAACTATAACTGTTTCGTTTGAAAAGCATCTGATTTTTATAATTTTCTCCCGGCCATCGGCCGGGAGAAAGTACACGAACAAATTTACTTTTGAGGACTGTTTTAAATCGTAACAGCTATATTTTGAGACATGACCAATTTTTTTGTTGACAAATTTAAAATATATTGCTACCATGATAATGTTGGTTTCAATTATATATAATAAAAACCTTTTCAAAAAACTTTTACTATGTAATGTTGTTTGTGTTTACTAAATCTTCAGTTTTGGATTTTATTTTTGCTTTGCCATGCCTAAATTATCAACTAATTTGGACCACCACCCGGCCTTAGCGGGATAATAAAAATTTTAAAAGCTGAAGCACTAAGTATGATCAGCACAAAAAAGCTTGCGGCGGTATAGCTCAGTTGGCTAGAGCATTCGGTTCATACCCGAAGTGTCGATGGTTCGAACCCATTTACCGCTACCAAAAACAAATAACGGCCCGGTTGTCAAACGGTTAAGACATCGCCCTTTCACGGCGGTAATACGGGTTCGATTCCCGTCCGGGTCACCATTTCTGTATGTTTGCTTTGCTACAGACCTGCCGCGTAGAATACCCCATAGTTGTGGGTTTTTTCGTGTGCCTCCGGGGGGGGGGTGTTGACTCCCTCGCGGTTTGTCCCCGCCCGTGCCGGCAACAGATAATTGGCGTCATGCACCAAACATGAGAAAACTGATGAAAAGCGTCTGATTTTTATAACTTTCTCCCGGCCGTCGGCCGGGAGAAAGTACACGGATAAATTTACTTTTGA
>JAISWM010000113.1 GCA_031270785.1 Oscillospiraceae bacterium | reverse complement strand
CAAATTAGTTGATAATATCTTCCCCCACCACTAGAACGCGGGGGTGAAAGAAGGGATTTCAATTATTTTGAGGCATAACCATTTTTCGGTTGTGGGTCAAATTAGCTGATAATATCTTTCACCCCGCCGACGGCGGGGTGAAAAAGAAAAAGTTTCAATTATTTTGAAACATAACCTTTTTCGGTTGTGGTCCAAATTAATTGATAATATCTTCTCCCACCACTGAAACACGGGGGTGAAAGAAGGGATTTCAATTATTTTGAGACATGACCTATTTTTCGCATTTTTGGTTTGCTACTGTGCAAGAAGTTTTACATGCCGACTGGCAAGACGCCTGGCATTCTCCGCAACCTATTTTTTTAATGTCTTTTTGCTGATTGCCTTCGGCAATAGTCACAAAATGCTTCAAAATCGCCGCCTCCTTTTATTAATTAATTAATGTCTAAAATATTATATCATACATATCTATGAATTTAAATATCTACTTTTATATAGCTGTTACGATTTAAAACAGTCCTCAAAAGTAAATTTATCCGTGTACTTTCTCCCGGCCGTCGGTTGGGAGAAAGTTATAAAAATCAGACGCTTTTCAAACAAAACAGCTATAGCTGAAAATTTTTTCTTTTTTCCCCCAAAAAAAGGTCGTGTCTCAAAATAGTTTAAATTCTTTCTTTCTCCCCCCCGCCGAAGGCGGGGGAGGGATATTATCAATTAATTTGGCCCACAACCCCAAAAAGGCGGGGGAAGAATAGACCCGTCCGTAAACTTTACAGATTGCAATCAAAATCGGGGCGTGTCCCAAAATATAGCTGTTACGATTTAAAACAGTTCTCAAAAGTAAATTTATTCGTGTACTTTCTCCCAGCCGTCGGCTGGGAGAAAGTTATAGAAATCAGACGCTTTTCAAACAAAACAGCTATAGTTGAAAATTTTTTCTTTTTTCCCCCCAAAAAAGGTTATGTCTCAAAATAAGTTTAAATTCTTTCTTTCTCCCCCCGCCTTCGGCGGGGGGGGGAAGAGATATTATCAATTAATTTGACCCACAACCCCAAAAAAAGGCGGGGGGAAAAAAGAATATTTGGGCCGCAACCATATTTTACTTGGCGTATTCTACTATTCTCGTTTCTCTTATAATGTTTACTTTAACTTGCCCCGGGTAATCCAGATCCGTCTCAATTTTTTTGCAGATGTTTCTTGCCAAAAATATCATTTTTTCGTCATTTACGATATCCGGTTTAATCATTACCCTGATTTCTCTTCCGGCTTGGATGGCAAAACACTTTTCTACGCCGTCAAATGATGAAGCAAGTGTTTCAAGTTTTTCTAGTCTTTTAATATATGTTTCTAAGTTTTCGCGCCTTGCACCGGGTCGTGCCGCGGATATTGCATCTGCCGCTTGCAAAATAAGAGCGATTTCGGTTTGAGGTTCAATATCGCCGTGGTGAGCGTGAATGGCGTGTATAACTGCATCGCTTTCTTTATACTTTTTAGCTACGTCTACCCCAATCTCCGTGTGAGAGCCTTCTATTTCATGGTCCAAAGCTTTGCCAATATCATGAAGAAGACCGCACCTCCTGGCAAGCGTTGCGTTCAAGCCCAATTCGGATGCCATTATTCCGCACAAATGTGCAACTTCCAGTGAATGATTTAAGATGTTTTGACCATAACTTGTCCTGTATTTAAGCCTGCCTATGAGTTTAACAAGTTCAGGGTGAATGTGATTTATTCTGGTTTCGAGTACTGCTTTTTCGCCTTCTTCTTTCATTTCTTTGTTTATGTCTATTTTTACCTTTTTAACAGTTTCTTCTATGTTGGCGGGGTGAATTCTGCCATCGGCGATTAATCTTTCAAGAGTAATCCTGGCGATTTCCCTTCTAACCGGGTCAAACGACGATAACGTAATTGATTCCGGAGTATCGTCTATTATTAAATCAACACCTGTTAAATTTTCAATAGACCTGATATTTCTTCCTTCTCTGCCGATAATTCTTCCTTTCATTTCATCATTTGGCAGAGGAACGACTGATATCATAACTGTGGAGGAATGATCTGACGCACATCTTTGTATTGCGGTGGCCAAAATTTCTTTTGCTTTTTTTTCGCAACTTTCCTTAAGTTCTTGTTCATACTGAAGCACTTTCACTGCTTTTTCGTGAGCAAGCTCGTCTTGAAGACTTTCAATAATATAAAATTTAGCTTGTTTTGTGGAAAAACCCGAAATTTTTTCTAAAATATCAAATTGTGTTTTTTTGAGGTTATCAATTTCCAGTTTTTTTTCATCAATATTTTTAAGTTTACTTTGAATTTGTTCTTCTTTTTTTTCAAATTGAAAAGATTTTTTGTCTAAGGCTTCTTCCTTTTGCTGAATGCGTTTTTCTTGTTGCAGAAGATCTTTTCTGCGTTCATAAAGTTCTTTTTCGGTTTCTGTTCTAAACTTATGTACTTCCTCATTTCCTACGATTATGATCTCTTTTTTTCTGGTTTCCGCAAGCTCTTTAGAATTTTTCATTATTCTTTCAGCCTCATATTCAGCCGACAGTATAATTTTTTCAGATTTATTTTTTCTGTATGCTATTCCCGATATAAACGCAAGTGGCAAGCATATTATTAAAACGATAACTAAAATTATTAGCTCCAAACAGATTTGAGCCCCCTTTATAATTTTGGGGAGGTATGTAAATTTATTATTATATTTAAGATAGATTTTTAAAATCTTAATTTTATAACCCGAGCCGGTCGCGCCATAAAATAGTTGAAATTCCTTCCTTTTCCCTCCGCCATAGGCGGGGTGGAAAGATATTATCAATTAATTTGGCCCACTCTACCCCCGAGCTTGGCGAAAAAAGCTCGTAAACGGCTTAATTACAGCTGTTTCACTGAAAAAAAGCACACTCATTTACGTCCGCTTCCCCCGGCAGGCTCGCGGGGGAAAGTGCTACAAGAGTTTATACTTTTTAAGTTAAACCACTATACTGAGTATAAATATTTAATGACTTAAAATCTTAAAAAATTTAATAAAAAACTATATTTTTTTGATATTTTTGCAAAATTTGCTGTATATCAAGTATTCCCCAAACCCAAAAACATCGGTTGTGGGTCAAAATAGTTGAAATCCCTTCTTTTCCCCCCCGCCATAGGCGGGGGGGGAAGATATTATCCATCAATTTGAACCACTACCAAAACATCATGGTTTTAAAACTTTTAAATTTCGTGGATCTCGGATATTATATTCAAAATTTAAGATAAATTTTTTATTCCCACACAGCATATTTTATTACTCACATGTGTTAAGTGTCAATAGATTGTTTTGTTAAAAGATATATAGAACTTTCAAAAATTGTAGATATAGCTAAAATCATTTAGAAACGTGGTATTATTTACGTTTCTTTTTTCCCCGAAGGCGGGGGGGAAGAAGAAATTTAAATTATTTTGAGACACAAGGAGATTTTGATGCAAAGCCATTTTTTAAGTGATACATTTTTCGACAGTTTGCGCTCTGTGAGATTTACGGACAGGTCTATTATCAATTAATTTGGATCACCACCGGAATTTGCACACAAAAAAAGCAACCACAAAAATGATTGCTATAAGAGTTAGCATTTCCCTATTTTCCAAGGCTGCTGCCAGCCCAGTATTTTCAGCATCATTGAGCTTAACTTCTGTGTTCGAGATGGGAACAGGTGTACCCTCAATATCATTAACACTAACTCGATTTTCATTATAATATGGCAGAATATCTTTTGTCAACTGTTTTTTTAAAAATTAATATTTTTTTTTTACGATATATTACACACGAGAGAATTTTAGCCGTCGTGTATATAGCCAAAACCATTTAAAAACGTGGATAGTGGGCCAAATTGGTTGATAATATTTTTTTTCACGCCGACTTGCGGGGGGAACATTATCGAAACTGCCCCGAATTTTGGTAGTAGTCCAAATTAATTGATAATATCTTTTCCCCACGCCTATGGCGGGGGGGAAACATTATCGAGACTGCCCCGAATTTTGTGTAAAGGTCGAAAAAGCACATTAAATAAATTATATTCATTTTCAAATATATAGCCAAAACCATTTAAAAACGTGGATAGTGGGTCAAATTGGTTGATAATATCTCCCCCCACCTATGGCTGGGGGGAACATTATCGAGATTGCCTCAAATTTTGGTAGTAGTCCAAATTAATTGATAATATCTTTTCCCCCCGCCTATGGCGGGGGGGGAACATTATCGAGACTGCCTCGAATTTTGTGTAAAGGCCGAAAAAGCACACTAAACAAATCATATTAATTTTCAAAAAAATATATCGACATTTCATTAATTTAGTGTTATTATGATGCGGTAGTGGGTCAAATTAGTTGATAATATCTTTTCCCCCCGCCTATGGCGGGGGGGAACATTATCGAAACTGCCTCGAATTTTGTGTAAAGGTCGAAAAAGCACATTGAATAAATCATATTCATTTTCAAAAAAATATATCGACATTTCATTAATTTAGTGTTATTATGATACAGCAATTGATTATAAATTAAATTAAGGAGAAAAATTATGAAAAAGAATAAGTCAAAAGTTTTTATTAGTTGTGCCGTATTGTTTAGTAGTTTGTCCATTTTTGGAGTTTCAGCACTTGGAGATACTGATCTCAGAGATAGTGTTTTTAGATGTATTCCTCAATGGCAGCTTGTATGTTATGACAGGGAACGCGCAGGAGCTAGCCGAAAAGATGCGGAAATCTATACAGACGTATTCATGACCGCAATGATGAGAGGGAAAACGGAAGCGGAGGCAACAGACATTGCGAACAACTATGCAGAAACATATCAACGCATATATGGGGAGGCAATAGCAAATGGGAAAAACCCTTTGTTGGCAGAGATATTTGCAGACTTGATAGCATTAGGATTTCCTGTTGCAAGAGCAATCATGTTTGCTAACACGTATGAGGTTGTGGAAGCAAGCGGAAATACTGAAGCCTATGCCTATGCATACAAATATGAACAAATGATATTTGAAGGGCTGTTTCCAAAGATGGCAGACGAAATTGCAATTGTATATGCAGACAGGAAAACAGCGGGACATAGTCGTCTGGAATCAAGCTTATATGCAGAAGTGTATGTACCCATAATGAAGCATGTACTTGCGATTGATAGTGCACACGATGCGACTGATAGTGCAGACGATGCGGCTGATAGGGCATACAATGTGACTAATAGTGCACACGTATATGCGACTGCATATGTAACTGCGGTAACCCAACCGCATAGTAAAATATGGTCAGCGTCATACGCATATTGGTTTATAATAATGAATGAACGTAGCCCCACACAATGCAAAGCACATGCAGACGCATTTGAAGCCGCACTTGAAGCCGCACATGCTGGGAATGTAAATAATATAAATGATTTACTTAATTTAATTGAAGCCGTTATCGTCAGTGCACACAGTGCACAATGAAATTTTTGCTATGCCTTAAAGTGGTTAAAACGTCTTTTTTCTCCTCCCCCTCAAATCGGGGTAGTGGTCCAAATTAATTGATAATATCTTCCCCCCCGCCGTAGGCGGGGGGGAAGAAGGAATTTCAACTATAGCTGTTTCGTTTGAAAAGCGTCTAATTTCTATAACTTTCTCCCAGCCGACGGCTGGGAGAAAGTACACGGATAAATTTACTTTTGAGGACTGTTTTAAATCATAACAGCTATATTTTGAGACATGGCCGAATTTGCGGAGAGAGTGGTAGTAAAAAATTAGATATTTTTCAAGGGTATTAGCTATACGATATATTTTTATCAATTAAGTGCTTAAGTTTAGCAAAATCTTGTTCTGCAAAACTTATTTTTGACTGATCCCTTAATAAT
This sequence comes from Oscillospiraceae bacterium, assembly GCA_031270785.1. Taxonomy (GTDB): domain Bacteria; phylum Bacillota; class Clostridia; order Oscillospirales; family Acutalibacteraceae; genus CAQBRY01. The sequence goes on along the minus strand of JAISWM010000113.1, from coordinate 40,967 downwards.
GCCGCCGGATGAAATACAGCCATCATAAAAATATCTTTTTTCTTATAGATGATCCCGTGTTCCTTTGTTATTTTTAAATCTGGTTTTATCACGCGCGCAGCGGCTATTCTTCCAAGCGCTACGATTATTTTGGGATTAATTATTGTAAATTGGCTTCTTAACCAATTCATGCATTCATTTTGTTCACCGGGCAAAGGATCTCTGTTTTGAGGAGGTCTGCATTTTACTATATTGGCTATATATATGTTTTTTTGTCTGCTAAGGCCAACTTTTTCAAGCATTTTATCAAGCAATTTTCCTGATCGGCCGACAAAAGGCCTGCCTTGAAGATCTTCCTCTTTTCCTGGCCCTTCTCCTATAAGCATAACTTTGGAATTAATATTGCCTTCTCCAAAAACAACGTTAGTCCTTGTTTCACAAAGCGAGCATTTTTTGCATGTTAAGCAGTCTCGTTCAAGATTTGCCCAGGTATTGCACATCTTTGTTATCCTTTCTAATTTTTTATTAAAAATACTTTTAAGCGTTTTCTTATATTTTTGGCGTATTCTATGGTAGCCCTGAGCATTTCAGACTTTCCGTCCCATACTATAATAATCATTTCGGATTGTACTGATAAATGTTTGTTTCTTATAAGCTCAGCATTTTGACCGAATTTTTGAAAGTCAGGTTTAAAAATGTTTATGGGGAGATTATGTTCACGAGCGTACTGCTCCACATTTTTATTTATACCTTCGCCGTCTATGGTTAATATATAAGATGCGTATTGGGGAACGAATTTATCTACTGATATATTTAAATTTTCTGATCCCATAATTCCTATTCTCATATTTTTCACCTTGTATAATGAAAAAGTGGGGGGTTCATTATATTTCCTTTCTTAAATTTTTTTGGTGGTGGCCCAAATTAATTGATAATATTCTTTTCCCCCCGCCCATGGCGGGGGGAATAAAGAAAGGATTTCAATTATTTTGAAACATGGCCAATTTTTTTAATAGCCCCATACTATCAGCAGACGGTGTGGCTTAGTTTCATCACCTTATTATAGCTAATGCCCGTAAAAAAAAGTTTAATTTTTTGCCACTCTCTCCACCTGGCAGAACGAGACCGTATGAACAAATTTACTTTTTTCAAATGTAGCGACTATACTATATTATACCATAGTAAAAACCTTTTGAAACAGTGACATTTTTGTTTCCCCCCCGCCGGTGGCGGGGGGGAGCATAAATAATATCGCGTTTTTAAATGGTTTTGGCTATATTTATACTATAGCTGTTCCGTTTGAAAAGCGTCTGATTTTTATAACTTTCTCCCAGCCGTCTGCTGGGAGAAAGTACACGGATAAATTTACTTTTGAGGGCTATTTTAAATCGTAACAGCTATATATATATTTTATTGGGGGAGCATATTTGAAAAAATTATTTGTACTATTATCTGTTTTTTTGATATTAGTGGACCAAGAGTTAAAAATTATTTTTTTCGGTATTTTAAATGAAAATAACGCAAATATTGTGATTATTCCAAACGTAGCGGAGCTGGTAATGGTACACAATAGAGGCGCAGCTTTTGGAATACTCCAAAATAACAGGTGGATTTTTATTTTATTTTCCGTGCTTGCATTTTTTTGTTTTATTTATATAATATTCATTAGAGGAATTAATGATAAACTATTTATAATATCTTCAATGCTTGTAGTAGGTGGTGGTGTTGGCAATTTAATAGATAGAATTTTTAGAGGATTTGTTATAGACTATATAAAATTATCGTTTTTCCCTCCCGTTTTTAATTTTGCGGATATATGTATCTCGATTGGCGGAATGTTGTTAATAGTTTATGTATATTTGGGCCGTGGAAGTAAGGTGTCAGTAAATGGATAAGCTTCTTATTGAGGCAACAAAAAGCGATATTGTTCACAAGAGAATAGATGTTGCTGTTTGCCAAAATACTGAAAATTTGTCCAGAAACTTCATACATAAACTTATTAAAGAAGGTTTTATAACAGTTAACGGAAAAAATGTAGATAAAAATTATGTATTAAAGTACGCAGACATAATCAAAATATTTCCGCAAGATCCCAAACCTGCGGCAGTACTGCCTGAAAACATTCCTTTGGATATAATATACGAAGATAACGATCTTTTAGTGGTCAATAAACAAAAGGGTATGGTTGCGCACCCCGCGCCCGGGAATTATACGTCTACATTGGTAAATGCTTTGATGAATCACTGCGGAGATTCTCTTTCGGGTATAAACGGCGTTATTCGGCCGGGGATTGTTCATAGAATAGATAAAGATACAAGCGGCCTTTTGATAGTTGCTAAAAACGATTTTTCCCACAGCCTTCTTGCTATGCAAATTAAAGAGCATAGTTTCAAAAGAGAATATGAGGCAATAGTGCATGGAAATATTTTAAAAGATTCCGGTACTATTGACGCTCCTATAGGGAGGGATCCTATAAGCAGAAAGAAAATGTGCGTAACAAATAAATGTTCTAAGCGTGCCGTCACTCACTATCGGGTCATAAAAAGGTATGGGAATTATACTCACGTCAGATTGGAACTTAAAACGGGCAGAACCCATCAAATAAGAGTACATATGGCCTATATTGGATATCCGTTAGTAGGAGACATGGTTTACGGATTAAATAAAAATAAGAATTTTGATTTATTTCAGGGTCAGTGCTTGCACGCCAGAGTTATAGGGTTTCTTCATCCGAAAAATAACGAATATTTAGAAATTACAAGTGATTTGCCGAAATATTTTAAAAATTATCTTAAATTTTTAAATGATTAGCTTTTTGAGAGTATATATATGCTGAACATAATTAAAGCCTCGAATTTTAAAGTCCCTATTAGACCTGTCCGTAAACTTCACAGAGCGCAAACTATCGAAAAAATGCATCACTTAAAAAATGGCTTTGCATCAAAATCTCCCGGGAAGTATCTTCATACGCTGTCGTCGATTTTGATTGCAATCTGTAAAATTTACGGACAGTTCTAATAAACAATTTGTTTATTAAAACTGTATTTGGCGTCAACTTAATGTACTCAGTAACGCCGAAAGACCGGCGGAACCTGAACCGGGTTGGCACGCCGCAACGAAAGGATGATGGCAGAATGGGAGTGACGAAATTAGCAAAACTAGTAAAAGATTGGGAAACGCTGAAGAAACAAGATAAAAATTCACAAGTTGTTAAGCAGGTGGGACGGACGATCCCGATGATTGCAGCTGTAAAACAGATAGTCTGTGACACACGCGTTGAAATAACCGAGAAAGTGAATACTATCCAAAAAAAAATCGCACTAGCGGGTGAAGCATTAAACGAGGCAGGAGATAAGTGGAAAACGGAAATACACCTTTTTAAAGAAAGTTTTTTAAAAAAAGGTAAAGATCTAGAATCAGAACCAGCACTTAAAGATTTGTGGAGACCAGGCACACATAGGGACACGTTCGTATGGGCCCTAGGCAGATGGATCATGAAAGATGAAAAGGTACTAGGCTCGTACTACGATGATTTGATGACGCAGTACAAGTATTTAGAAAGTCTTGCCCAGCAAACAAACGACCTAAACGAGGCGTTTGATCTGCTTCGCCGCGACGAGTGGCACGCCCAACAACTGCCGGCAAACTGGAAAACTGATGTGTTGGACAAACTGGCAGAAGCAATGAAAATCCTGAAAGATTGCGCCAGAAGGAAACATCATCACACCGGGTTAACAGAAGAACAGGAAAAATTGATCTCTGCCAAAAAAGCACTTGTGCAATTTGCAATAGAGATCGTCACAAAGTGGCAGGCGAAGTACGCGGTAGCATTCAAACTACTGAAAAAGTCTGGCATGTCAGAGGCCTCGAAAGACGTAATGAAACAGATTTTTGAAGCCGACTGATGTATTGATGGCACGGCGGGCCGTGCCTCAAAATAGCTAAAACTTTCCCCCCCGCCACAGGCGGGGGGGGAACTTAAACACATATCAAATTTGAAAATAGTATTAAAATTTTTGTTTTCCCCGCCTGCGGCGGGAAAAAACTCAAATACATATCAGATAATTTATATATTTATTTTACAGGTAGGTGAAAAAATGAGTAAAAATCAAAAAAATTTTTTATATAATAACAGAGAGATCAGCTGGATGGATTTTAATTATCGTGTACTGGAAGAGGCCATGGATAAAAATAATCCTATTATGGAGAGGGTAAAATTTTTGTCTATTTCATCTTCCAATTTAGACGAGTTTTTTATGGTTAGGGTTGCTGGTATAATGGAAAATGTCGAAATTAAATCTACTGAAAAAGACTTGTCGGGGTTAAAGCCTAAACAGCTTTTGCATTCTCTTACTGAAAAAATACGCGATTTTTATAAAAAGCAGTATTTTTGTTTTCATAAGATGATATTACCCGATCTTAAAAAAGAAGATATAGAAATTTTAAAATGGAAAGAATTAAATGCAGAGCAAATAAAATTTACAGAAGATTTTTTTAATAGAATAATTTTTCCGGTTCTTACCCCTTTGGCAATAGATCAATCAAGGCCTTTCCCGTTTTTGGCTAACAAGACTTTAAATATTGCGGTGGAACTAAGCAGCGGGGAAGACGAATCTAATTTTGGAATAGTGCAAGTTCCCGCTATACTTCCAAGATTTATTAAACTTCCGAGTAAAAAATTTAAAAGTTATATTTTACTTGAAAATATTATAATACATGAACTTCCTAAACTTTTTGAAATACATGAAATAACGTCAAGCTGCACATTTAGAATTACCAGAGACTCAGATTTAGAGATAGACGAAGAGGCCGAAGACCTTTTAATGGAAATGGAAAAATCCATAAAGAAACGCAAACACGGCACGTTAGTAAGGCTTGAAATAGGTAATACAGAAAGCGAATCCATACAAAATTTTTTAATAGATATACTCGACGCAAGCAAGAAAGAAATATATGTGTCAAAAGGCCCATTTGACTTTGCTTTTTTATCTAAATTTTATGATGAAATTAATGATAAAAAGTTGAAATATAAAGATATGCAGCCTGTAAATCCGCCGGTGGAATTTTTAAATTATGATCACATTTTTAAATCTATATCCGAAAAAGACAAAATTGTTTATCATCCGTTTGAAAGTTTTGATTGTGTAATAAAGTTTGTGCAAAAAGCCGCCGAAGACAAAAACGTACTGGCAATAAAGCAAACTTTATATAGGGTAAGCGGAAATTCTCCAATAATTGACGCGCTTATCAAAGCGGCTGAAAACGGTAAGCAGGTAACAGTACTTGTGGAATTGAAAGCACGTTTTGATGAAGAAAAAAATATAGTTTGGGCCAAAAAGTTGGAAAAAGCTGGGTGCCATGTTATATACGGTGTTCCCGGACTTAAAACTCACTGTAAGGTTTTATTGGTTGTAAGGCAAGAAAGAGATGTAATAAAAAGGTATATACATCTAAGCACCGGTAATTACAATGATACAACGGCTAAATATTATACGGATATAGGATATTTTACTTGTAAAGAAAGTTTCGGCACAGATATATCGTCTTTGTTTAACTTTATTACCGGATATTCTTTACATCCGAATTATAAAAAAATTGTTGTTGCGCCAAAAAATATGAGAGATTTCTTCATTGATATGATAAAAAAAGAAATTAGCAGCGCAAAGAAAAACTTAAAAAACGGAATAATAATGAAAGTAAATTCTTTGGTGGACTATAAGATTATTGAAATGCTTTATAAGGCCTCTTGCGAGGGTGTGAAAATTAAATTGATAGTTAGAGGAATATGTTGTTTGGTACCAGGTGTTAAAGGTATAAGTGAAAATATTGAAGTCAGAAGTATTGTGGGAAGGCTCCTTGAACACAGCCGTATTTTTTATTTTGAAAATGGCGGAGATCCAAAACTTTATATGGGCAGCGCAGACATTATGCCCAGAAATCTGGATAGAAGAATAGAGCTTGCGTTCCCGATTGAAGACCCTGATCTTAAAAATAAATATATCGGTATTTTAAATACTATTCTTAAGGATAACTTTAATGCTAGAATTCAAAACTCCGACGCTGTTTATTTAAAAGAAAATATAAAAGATAAGAAAATTTTTAACAGTCAAACGGAACTATTTAAAATTTTTAAAGAAGATAGAATAGATAGGATGGAAAAAAGCCAATTGGAAAGTTCTCAAAAATTTAAATGCAGCTAATACGAATTTCAATTATAAATATCAAGTTTGTAACCGGTACTTCTTCCCCCCCCGCCGAAGGCGGGGGGGAAAAACAAAAATATCGTTGTTTCGAAGGCAATCCAAATTCCTCCAATTCATCAAAGATAGGGGATAAAAACACATATTTTTTTATTGTTTTGGGCACACCAATCCACATATTTAAGAATACCCGCCGTAGTGAAGTGATCGTCATAGTCTAAGTCCGCATAATTATCATTCTTGTATAAAATTGCTGCTTGCTGCAATCCATTATCAAAATCGTTATTGTAAAGAGAATCGTCATCATCATATGCACGAAAATGACGATTTTGTTGTGAATTTTCGCTAGGATAATAATGCAATGCCCAAGAATCGCCGCCATAACTATACAATCCATATTCATCACGTTCAAGGCGCCTATAGTCGTTACGAATTTCATAACCAGCCCCTAATTTTGGAAGGTTTTTTAAAACGACTTTTTCTCCATTGGTTAGGAGGCAAAATTTTAAACAATCTTGTGCATTGTTGAAACATTTTGCAGTTACAACGTGCGATATAGCGGGGTTCGCAACATTTGTAGCGGGCGTCGCATCGGGGTTTGCAACATTTGTAGCGGGCGTCGCATCGAGATTTGCAACGTGCGTTAGTTTGGGACTTTTACCCTTTGCAGCCCTGCCATTTGGTGATGGCGTTAATGTGCTTGTGTTTTTAAGCTTTATAATTGTTATTGCTGCTACCGCTGTTGCTAATGTTATTGCCGCTGCTATTATAATTCTATTTTTTGTTAATCCCATGTTTTTATTTCTCCTTTAATATTTATTCCACATTAATTTTAGCATATATATAAATAAATGTAAATAAAATGATTTGACGAAAAATCGTTGCAACATCGTTGCAAAACTGTTTGATATAATCATAATATATGCTTTCCTTTTTTTCAAATTATTTTATAGCTAACGCCCTTTACATATATTAAAATTATAACATATGCCTAATAAAATATCAATGAATTTTTCGATTTTAATAAACCAAATTTAGATTAGACCTGTCCGTAAATTTTACAGATTGCAATCAAAATCGACGACGGCGTATGAAGATACTCCAAGGAGATTTTGATGCAAAGCCATTTTTTAAGTGATGCATTTTTCGATAGTCTGCGCTCTGTGAGATTTACGGACAGGTCTATTAAAAATACTTCAAAAACTGATTATGTCTCAAAATAGTTAAAATTTCTTCTTTTACCCCGCCACCGGCGGGGGGGAGAGTACGATAAAAAATTAGACGTTTTTTAAGCGCAGCAGCTATACACACTTTGGCATTTTCACTTCATTATAACAAAAATCATTTAAAAACGTGGTATTATTTACGCTTTCCCCCCGCGAGTCGGCGGGGAAAACCGCAAATGATACCATGTTTCTATAGCTGTTACGATTTAAAACAGTCCTCGAAAGTAAATTTATCCGTGTACTTTCTCCCCGCCGTCGGCTAAGAAAAAGTTATAAAAATCAGACGCTTTTCAAACGAAACAGCTATAAATGATTTTGGCTATATATACGAGACAAGCCTCGAGGAATTAAACTTAATTCAAATTAAATTTCAAAAAAATATTTTTTTATGCTTGACTTTGTAATTGGTTTGAGTTATAATTTAATTGTAGCACTTTTACAATTTAATTATCATATTTTAATAAAGGAGAAAATTGTTTGTGAAAAAGTTAATTGTTAGCAAAAGGTCAAGTTTTAATGCCAAAATCGCTTCACTTTTGGTTTTGACATCATTGGGCACAGTGTTTATGCCAGCGGTGGCAGCGTACGAAAATCCAGGATTTTTCCACTTGTATTCCGCCGAGGAGGTTAAAGCTATTCGCAGCGAAGCGACGGAAAGAATCAGTGACTTAGAAAAGAAGATTACAGAACTTAGGAACTATGACGAAGGTGCGGCAGAGTTGGTCGGACAACGCGCAAGTGAGCTTTACGCTAAATTAAGTGGCAGTAACCATATGTTTGATCGCTTCAACTTCCGCGACGCGAAAGACGTTATCGATGCCGCAGATTTGGCAATCGCCGGCATTCAACGCCAAATCCAGGCTGTGAAAAGAAGAAACGAATTGGCACATGAGGAGGAACTGCAATATACCGCAAAGCAACATGAATATGTTTCGACATTCAAAGAACGTTTGTTTAAAAATTTACGCAGTAGAATTGATGAATTGAAAGCCTTTGTGAGTGAGGTGGGATATGCCGACAGATATAAGACAGAAATAAATTTAATTAAAGTACAGTCAGAAAAAATCGCAAACGATGTGAATAGTGATGTGTTTAGCGGGTATGATCCGGAACTCAATTGGGGAGAGTTTGTAAAAAATGTTGACGAGCATTTCTCTGAAACGAAAAAAGCAATAGAACGTGTGTCTGGTTTATGCGATGATTTAAACTCGGCTTTGGGAAAAGAAATTGAGGCAGAAAAAATAAAATGTGCCAAAGAAGAAGAAAATAAAAGGAAACGTGAGCTGGAAGAAGCAAGCAAAAAATTAATTATCTCACAGCAAGACGGTTATTTTCAAGCCCAAAAAGAAGCTTTAGTTCAACCTTTAGAAAACAAATTGAGGGAATTAAGATTCTGTTTGGAAAAATCGAAAGACGTTAGTGAAAATTTTGGAGATGTTGTTCAACTCGCTGCACAGCAAGCTCGGGAACTTGAGTCTGCTATCGTTGACATGAATTTAAGCGATCATATAAGAGAGGATGACAAAGAAATTTTTGTGCAAAACGTGAAGAACTATCTTAAAAGCGCAAAATTGAACATAGATCAGCACTGCAAACATTGTGATGGTTTAATTGCGGAGATTGCAAATGCACAAAAAGATTTTGAAATCAATTTGGTAAATTCTTCAAGGGATGCTTATGATTCTCAGCTTTATGGATTGAGATGTAAAATTCACGAGGCATTTGAAATTCGTGAAATGGACGAAAAAGATGTGCAAATTATAAATGGGATGAAAGCTGATCTTTTGTCTGAACACGATCAACTCGCTTCGGACTTGTCCAGCATGGCAAGTTTACCGGAAAAAGTAAAGTTTGAGCAAAAATTAAACTTGTTTTTGTCAAAAACCGATCGAAGCATTGACAGAAAAAAAGCTATTGTTGAAAGATTTACCGCAAAAATGAAAAAAGAAGAAGAATTGACCGCGCGTCACGATTTTCAAAAACAACTTGAATTGCTAAGAAACGGCGAACTTGATTTGGACGACGTCGTAGGCGGTTATGATTCTTTGAAAAGTGAATTCATGGATATAGACGCTGAAAGGCAAGAAGTAATGAACACCCAAACCGGGAATCCGGCTAAGGGAATCTTAATTTACGGTGTCCCGGGTGTTGGAAAAACAACCTCAGTGCAAGCCATTGCTGCATCACTGAATAGAGAATGCGTTATGGTACGTCGCCAACCGGATAACGATGCCATGAGAAAAGCAGTTCAAGACGCGATTAATCGTGGTGAAGAACTCAGCCGTTCAACCGGAGCGCCGACATATGTTGTGTTTGATGAATTAGATGCCCTTGCTCCTGTTCGTACACCGGGTCAAGCAAGCGATACTCCTGCGTTCTTAGCAAGTGTTGATAATTTTGACCCACGCAGCGGAGTCATACTTGTAGCCACAACAAATGTTTTGGATAGCGTTGATTCTGCCGCAAGACGTCCCGGTCGCTTTGAGCGCAAGATTGAAATGTCTACGCCAACCGAATTCGATACGAGAAAAATTTTGAAAGTGTGCCTCGCCGGATATAAACTTGAAGAAAGCTTTGTGTTGGATGAATTCGTAGAATCTCTTGCAACTGTGTTCAGAAACAAAACCGGAGCTGAAATTACCAGAAGCGTTGAGATTGCAGTTCAAGAACGTTTGAATATGAGCGAAACCAAAAGGCGTGTTGATATAACACTTTACAGGTCTGACATTGAAAAAGCGGCAGCAAAATTACGATAAGCCTGTTTTAAAACTATAAATAGTATAAGCCATAACCATAAGGTAAGGTCAAGACCACCCCTAAAAGAGGTGGTCTTGATTTTTTCTCCCCCTGCGTTGGCGGAAAGATAGCGCATGAAAAAGTTTACTTTTTTTACAAGTAATGGGAGTTGGCGGCAAACGTTGAAGGCCATATCTCAAAATAGTTGAAATTTCTTCTTTTCCCCCCCGCCTATCGGCGGGGCGATAGTTGCTGAAATTTAGATTTTTTTATATTCGCTTTTTTAGTGCGTTTATATGTTTTTGTTGCTTACTTTGGAAAATATTTTATTTAAAGTGTTGCTTTTTTATATCCGTGTGGTAATATGTTGGTAGATAAATTTGAAGGAGGTAGAAAGGTTATGGCTAGTAAAGTTAGCAAAGAAAGTATTGATGAAGAACTTAAAAAACTTTGTAAAGGAAAAAGTGACCGGGTAAATGGATTCAAAAATGAGAATAAGAAATTCTTGAAATCTATTTTAGCAATGAACCCCAAACAAGCATTGCAAAAACTAGAAAAACAATTTGAAGAATGGAATATTAATAGAAAGGTGAAAAAATTGGAAAACCTCAAGATTACCGCAAATTGCATTAAATGGGAGGGTCCAGAGGTAGATGAAAAGCTTATAAAGAAAAAAGGGGTTACTTTGGCTGTATTATGTGCCCTTAAAGCGTGCTGTGTAGGTTTTGCTGGTATTAATCCTAAAAATATTGCAGAAAGATGTTTTTACATGATGGTTATTATTATTCTTCAAAAATATTGTGATGAAAACATTCTTAGATTACAAAAAATTATGTCGTCACCCAAAATAAATAAAAACGAAAAGAGAAAATTGGAACTGAAAATTGCGACATATCTTATAAAATCTAGTATTTTGATGAGAATTGCGCAAATGGGGGCAAAATTTGCCGTGTACGCTAACGAGATCAAGAAAGCTATTAAATTGGCAGGAAATGGAGAAGAAGGAAAATGTAATATATTATTAAAAGGTATCACTAACGAGATAAGAGGAGAATGTGCAGGATGGAATTCCGGGCTGCCAGATGAATATAGTGATGGCGGACTAGCAACCTTAATTGAATTTAGGAAAGGGGCCAAATTGATCGCTGTTACAATGAATCGAGAAGGAAATAAGTTACAAAAAATAAAGAATCTTTGTGGCGAATTAACTAAAAAGTTTGGCGAATCAGAGGAGGCCTATGATGAAATTAACAACGAGTCAGAGGAAATGAAGAAGAGACTCGTTGCATACGGTCAGTGAAAATTTTTCAAATAACAAAAATAAACGTCTGCCTTGAACCCAAAACCGGGTTCAAGGAAGACTCTTTTTAAAGCGCTTTTGCCACGCTATTTATCGGGTCGTCGTCAAAGGTGACTTTTTTTATGTTCGCGCCAAGGCTCCTTAACTTTTCGATTATATTTTCATATCCTCTTTCTATATGGGATATTTCTTCTATGATGGTGGTTCCGTCGGCGCAAAGCCCCGCCGTAATTAATGCCGCACCGGCACGCAAATCGGGTGCCCTTACAGTTGCTCCTTTTAACCGCTGAACTCCCTCTATTACCGCCATTTTACCATCAACAGATATTTGCGCGCCCATTCTTCTGAGTTCTTCAACGTACCCGAATCGATTGTCCCATACGCCTTCACTCACTATACTGGTGCCGTTAACTGTTGATAATAAAGCAGTAATTTGCGGCTGCATATCAGTGGGAAATCCCGGATATGGCAGCGTTTTTACATTACACCTTATCAAGTGATCTTTATTTACGTATACTCTTAAAGACTCATCTTTTTCTTCTATAGAAACGCCAATTTCTTCTAATTTGGCTGTAATAGATTCCAGATGTTTCGGAGTTACGTTATTTATTGTTACATCACCCTTTGTTGCCGCAGCGGCGACCATGTACGTTCCTGCTTCAATTTGGTCAGGAATTATTGAATAAGTTATTCCGTTTAGTTTTTTTACACCGTGTACCTTTATAATGTCTGTTCCCGCGCCGCATACGTTTGCCCCCATGCAGTTTAAAAAATTTGCAAGGTCAACAATATGCGGTTCTTTTGCTGCGTTTTCAATCACTGTGCACCCGTCAGCTTTTACTGCCGCGAGCATTATATTTACTGTCGCACCGACTGACACAACATCTAAATAAATATTATTTCCAATTAATTTTTCGGAACTTACGTGTACCACACCGCCGTCAAGTTTGCAATTTGCTCCAAGTGCCGTAAATCCTTTTAAGTGTTGATCAATTGGCCTTATCCCTCCAAAATTGCATCCTCCGGGCAAGGAAACCGCCGCTTTAGAAAAACGTCCAAGAAGCGCCCCTGTTATATAAAACGACGCGCGCATGTTCCTTATAAGGTCACACGACACCACCGCAGACGCAACTTTTCTTGTATCAATTTCTAAAGTATTTTTGTTTACCATCCTTATATTCGCGCCCATCTCACTCATAATTTTGCACATTAGCGTTATATCGCTGATACTTGGAATATTTTCTATTCTGCAAATGTCGCTTACAAGAAGCGTGGCGGGTATAACCGCAACAGCCGCGTTTTTTGCGCCGCTGATGGTAACATCGCCTTTTAACTTTTTTCCTCCAGATATTATAATTTTTTCCAAAACCCAACACCTCTAAACATAAATTTCAGTACAATAAAAATTTTTCAAACAGTAATATTTTTGTTTTCCCCATCGCAGCCAGTGATTTGAATTTTATTATAGTGGTTTAACTTAAAAAATATAAACTCCTGTAACTCTTTCCCCGCAGGCCCCCAGGGAAAGAATGCACAAATGAGCATGCATTTTTCAGGTAGTGGTTCAAATTAGTTGATAATATCTTTCTCCCCGCGAGCTGGCGGGGGGTGAAAGAAGAAATTTCAACTATTTTTAGACATGACCATTTTTCAAGTGAAACAGCTTTAAGCCTTATTTTGTTCTTTGCATACTTTAGCCGCTTTCAAGCAAATTTAAATCTTTCGCTTTCGTGTGAAAGTTGTTGAATAATTAAAAATTATTCAATCTCTAGACAATATTATTATATTTTTAATTAAAAGTCAATGATACATATCAGATACTTATAGCTAACGCCCTTGAAAAATATCTAATTTTTTACTGCTCTTTCCCCGCCTGCGGCGGGGAGAGACCGCATGAGCAAACTTATTTTTTAAAGTGTATCAGCTATAGCTAACGCCTTTGAAAAATATCTAATTTTTTACTACTCCCCCCCCCGCCAGCGGCGGGGAGAGACAGCATAAGCAAATTTATTTTTTTTAAGTGCATCAGCTATAGCTAACGTCCTTGAAAAATATCTAATTTTTTACTACTCCCCCCCCGCCAGCGGCGGGGAGAGACCGCATGATCAAATTTATTTTTTTTAAGTGCATCAGCTATAGCTAACGTCCTTGAAAAATATCTGATTTTTTACTGCTCTTTCCCCGCCTGCGGCGGGGAGAGACCGCATGAGCAAATTTATTTTTTTTAAGTGCATAAGCTTATAGCTAACGCCCTTGAAAAATATCTAATTTTTTGCTGCTCTCCCACCCGCCTGCGGCGGGGAGAGACCGCATGAGCAAATTTATTTTTTTTAAGTGTAATAGCTATAGCTAATGCTCTTGAAAAATATCTAATTTTTTACTGCTCTCCCACCCGCCAGCGGCTGGGAGAGGGCGCATGAGCAAATTTATTTTTTTAAAGTGTATCAGCTATAATTTAAAAATCGCTATTTTTTAAAAAATCATTGCCTTGAATATTCATTGAGCCATCGGCTTGTGAATTACTTTCCTTTGAAATAAGCTCCCCTATACTCTTTATACAATTACTGCAAATATTTTTCCCTTTTATGGATTTAACATCACTTGCGTCTCCGCAAAATGTGCATTCGGGTTCATATTTTCTTAGCATTATGGTATTGCCGTCGACAAATATTTCTAAGGGATCTTTAGATTCTATGTCTAAAATTTTTCTCAGTTCGATCGGGAGTACTATTCTTCCGAGTTCGTCTACCCTGCGGACAATTCCTATTGATTTCATTTATTAATCCTCATTTCTTATAATTCCTAGATTTCTGCATGTAAAAATTCTAATAGCTTTGTAAGATTTTGTCAATATTTGTCGCGAATACCATATCGTACATTTTTAAGGGTATTTTATATTATAAATTCACAATATTGTCAAATATTTGTTTATATATTAAATTATTACTTTCTAAATTCGGCTATGTCTCAAAATAGTTGAAATCCCTTCTTTTTTTCCCCCGCCTTGGGCGGGGGGAAAAGATATTATTAACTGATTTGGCATCACCCCCCCAAAACGTTGAAGGCCGTGTCTCAAAACAATTGAAACTCCTTCTTTTTTTTCCGCGTTTTAGCTGGGGGAAAGATATTATCAACTGATGTGACCCATAACCATTATTTACGTTTCTTTCCACCGCCGACTCGCGGGTGGGAAAACAAAAATATCGCTGTTTTAAAAGGTTTTTACTATACTCTTTTAGCTGCCGGCTGCAGTAAAAATAATATTTATATATTTGCTATAAGATAGGCGTGTAAATGAATTAAAAAATATTGAAAGCGCATACCCCTTATGTTATAATACCAAATAAAAATAAATGCAGTGACAAAAATTGTCATTTATATCAATAAGGGCGGTGCAATTATGAATAAAGGAAGTCGTAATGTTAATATTAAAAAAAGGAGCGCTATAATTTTAATTTCGGTTGCAATATTTTTTTTATTTGCGGTAAGTTTAAAATTTATAACTAATTTTTTTGCAAATGAAACGGAGCCCGGAAATGAGGGACCACCGGACACCTCCTTTGTCGTAAGCATAGGCGGAAGTGACAATGGCAGCGAAGTGGACGACGTAAAAAATTTATATACTAGTCAGCTGCTAGACATAATTGACATTAACACAAACAAAAGTATTATCGGGGAAAATTTTACCGATGAACCTTACGTCTCGTTCAAAATAACACTTGACGGCCAATTTAAAAAAGACGGCATTGAAGTAAGATTAATCCCAAATGAATGGGTTGATGCCGATACAGGAAAAATTGAAAACGAGGAATATAAGTCTCAATATAATTATCATGCTCCTTTGAGGGCTAATAACGACATATATTCTATAAAATTAAACAAAACCAACTCTGTTATATGGATAAGTAATATTGAAAAATCAGAGTATGTGGTGACCTTTAATGCTGAAAACGTAAATATTCAAGACGCGGGGGTAGTCCGCGCTTTCGTGGGCAAAGACCCGGGAGCCATGAATGACCTGCAAAAAGTAACAATCGCTTTCGGGCAATCAATAGTTCACGGCCGAATATTAACGTTTTCTATAGAATTAAACGACGAATACGCTGAAGAAGGTTTTAAAATAATTCCGGTAGTTAAAGGTGCCGGATCAACTGCGGTTTCAATAAATGAAATGGGCGATAATGAAAATTTGTGGAAAGCGGAAGGCATAAATGCTAACACGACTATAACATTTCAAAATATACAACTGAGGAAAACAAATATCACTGTAACCAAGCCCGAAAATTCGGTTATAGGAGATATTCACGCAAACGCGTTTGAAAATCAGGCTGATATTCAGATAGATTACGGTTCCAATTTCAATTTTACTATATATCCCCAAGATGGGTACCGTTGGAAAAGCAGTGAATTTGCAATAAATATTACGGATAACGATGACAGTTCAAACCAAAATTATCAATATGTAACAAGGTTTGACGGAAACGTTTGGCACGTAGATGTGCGCTCTGAAGATGGCAAAGGATTATCACTGCGCAGAAACACCCCGGGAGCAACTTACGCAATAACTTTAAATATAATCGCGGAAATAGAACAAAACAGTGAAGCGCAGACATCAGAAAATTATAAAACTATATTCGGCAGGAATGAAGATATTAACGTCCAAGAATTAGAATACACTCCGTCTAATACAGCTGTGCTTATGGGCGAAACAATCACTGAGCAGCAGGTTGACACACAAAATTTGGTTGTAACTCAACCTGTTGTTACCATACCTTCGGGTTCAATTTTTATGCTAGGTTCGAACCATGTTGTAGTAAAATCCGAAGAGCCTTCTGGAGATCCTCAACCCTCAGACCCCAAAATTGAAGGAAAGTTTGCAAATTCTGTAACATTAACGACCGACGTTGTTATTAACCCGGCTTTTCAAATAAATAGCGAAAAAATTGAGTTTCAACATATTGTTAACTCAGAGAGCATAGGTCAAACTTTTCGCACGACCGACTCCCTAAAAATGGATTTTGAAATTAAAGAACCTGAAGACCCCAACGTAATTTATGACCCTATAGCCTCACAAACATTTACTGAGCTGGCGAATTGTATTGAAAAAATAATCATCAAAGGGACTTTTGCCGTTGATGAAGATAACCAATGTACACTTGAATCATGCACAGCCGACATTACATTTAAAGGCACTACAGTATCTTACAAAAGGCGCGTTTTCGAAGAAAGCAAGCAAATAAATATACCTATAGGAAATTCAAATAGTAGCGTAAATCATGCTAAAATCGAAAAAAATAATATATCGCAATTAGAGCTACCCGCAAACTCTGTGTTTACAAAAAAATTAATATTCTCAGACAGCGATATCCCCCATACATCATCTACGGTAAAAACAACAGTGGCACCCGGTAGTACTAATACTATCGACGTAACGTTTACGACAAATCAAGCTATACTCTTAAACGTTACAGGCACCGACTTTGAGAGTAAAAATTTTTCCGCTGAATTACCATTAGCATCAATAGACATGACGCCTAATAGTTTAAGTGTAACTTCAACTATACACCCCGGTCATGGTGAAACGTTTGAAAATTCGGTTCAAAATTTTGAAATATCAAAATATCAAATATCTTTGGCGACTATTAGCGGAACAGTTAAAAAAGACGAAAAAACCGACGGAAGTTCAACAACTACGACGACGTACACCATAGACGCAAATAGCTGCCAAATGAATTTGACTTTTAGCCCGCTGTACATGACCGCAAAGGATTTTGAAACAGAAACCGGAACCCCTACTTTATACGCGCAGGAATTAACAGTAAATGCCTCGGGCGCGAATATATCTTTAACAACAAATTTAAAATTAAAAATTGGCCGAGGTACTTCATTTACGATTCCAAGCACCGAAATTATCGCGTCTTACTTGGGCGACCCGTTAACAGGCCAGCCAAGCATAACCGCGGCACTTAATAAAGACGTTTCAATGCAAACAAAAAACGACATCACCATTAACCCCATGTCGCCAGTAGACCCGACATTTTCACTAACATACAATACGCCAAATGATATAGCGAATGCTTTTTCAATAAGCACGCAAAACCCGAGCTTAGACTTTACAGCAGAAGAACAAGGCAACACTTACTGCTCAAGTATAGAAAGCCAACCGTTTGGCATAAACAATATCAGCACTATTAGAATACATGGCGCCATGAAGAGAAATGAAGATAATAACAACTACTACGAAATTGAGTCATGCCAAGCGGATTTAACTTTTACCGGTTTGAACGTAGACTACGGCGCTTTAAAAATTTTAAATATCAGCGACGAAAATACTTCCGGAAATATAGATTCCCTTGAATTCGATAAAGAAGACAGTGCCGATCATAAATATATATTAATAACATCGAAAAAAGGTGAAGACGGCAAAGACCTCCTTTCCGGTTTAAGCCTTGAATTGCTGTCGGGAGATATGGCAATAGAAAAACAAAACATGAAAAGCATGTTTAAAAGCCTTCCGGGGGACGTATTTAAACTGTCAAACGTAAAGGAAGACTGCGAAATTTTAAAGTCTTCTTCAACTGACAATTACTTGTATTTCAGGTCAAAACAGCTGAGCAATTTGCAAGATACGGTAACCATTAAATATACGGGTTCAGGATCAAGTACTGATAGTGAAGATTGGGCGGTATATCCTAGCAGTGCGCAGTGGGGCATAAATATAACTGACCCGGACACTCAATACCAATTTTCAATAGAGCAAAAAGGAACGCTGTCAATTGAAAATGTCATCGTAACGGTACCCAATGATTTAAACATGCAGCTGCAACCAAATTCAGAATTTGTCAATACTAATATTCAAAAATTTTATAAAACCGCAAAAAAAAGTCAGGTAACGATAATCAGTATTGACAATTTTGAATCCGCAAGCTATAAAATCACGCTACCAAATAAAGATGGGCTAATATTCAAAAACGCTTTAAATGGGGAAATATTGTCGGGCATAGTGTTTACTCAAGAAGCTTTTTCATTGGTATTAGAAGCTGCGGACGGATATTGTTTTCCGGTTGAAACTGATGCCGAAGGCGTACGCTTGTTTAACATTTTAACTATTGCCAATAATCCTGAAAGTTTGCCGGAAGTAGCGAAAATACAAAACACCTGCATGATGTCAAACGACAAGATTATTAACTATAAAACAATAATATATGATTTTACCGGCGACGTTGAGCTTACCTTAACCGATAATCTCGCCCCCACGAAATCATTGTGCAAAGTTTATTTTATGTCCCCTGATGATGAAATCACTTTTGAAGGTATAAGCGGCTTTGAAGGGGAACAGGTGGACGGCGAAGGGGAACCCATATGGCAAGAAATTCAGCAGGGGGAGCCAGATGAGCAAGGTAATAGGCAAGGCTACGTACTGGTTATCAACAACACTGAGTTCAAGTTTGCGGTAAACAACACATCCAAGCAAAAAATATTGGTAAAATCAGGGTTAATAACCGACTTACAAGACTTAACTCCCGTTGAAGACGTATATAAACTGAGAGTCACTAAAGATAACACCGTAATTAAAGTGGAAAAAATAAAGGCAGACGCCTGTTTAGTTCAATTTAAAACGGAAGATAAAAATATAATTATTACTGAAGCGGTAAAAATAGAGGCCGACAGCGTAAACATAACTTCCATTTCCACGCCGGTAATTCAAGGGGGAACACTGGTCTTTAAAGTTACCCCGATTGGAAAATACAGCCAATCCTCTCCTGTAGCAAAAGTGGCGAACAAACCGCTTCCCCAAAACGCTATTGTATTTACATTAAGCGACGTGCAAGCCGATACGACGGTAACTATATCGGATATCGAAGAAAACAACTACGACGTGATGTTTGCGTCCAATCACGCCGCATTCTATGATACTGCCACGGGCTCAGAATTAGGCGGCAACGGAGTAACAATAAAACACGAAGGTTCATTCGCATTTCATATCGCAGTTGATTCGGGATACGATATAAAAAGCGCTACTTTTACAATTTCCCGAAATGACGGCAAAGGCGCTCAGACATCATCCAAAATAGTGACCATCAACCAAGCTCTGGGGCAATACGAAATAAGAAATGTACAAGAAGAGGTAACCGTAAACGCAGACATACAGTTAAACCAATATGCACTCTCTTTTCAACAAGACATAGATTCAAATAACGAACAAAAATTTAAAATATTGCAAAAAATTACTAATATTAAACTTGAATCTGCTAATGAAATTAGTATACCTTTCGCAGAACTGCCCGAAAACACGTCGGATACTTCAGCTTTTACAGCAACTGCCCAGGCCGGCGATTTTAATATTATTAATCCTCCTACCATTACGACGGATTCAGGCAATTATACTATATCAAACAGCGACATTTCATCCGTTGAAATAAATGGTACCATCAAAAAGAATATTGACGATTCATATAGCATTTCATCTTGCAAAGCAATTGTTAAATTTAATAAAATAAATGGAAATATAACAATAGACCCTTCACCAAACGTCGGATATAATATAGTGTTAGGTGAAGACGCCCTTGACGCCGGTAATAAAACAGTTACCATAGCTGCAGGGGTTCAGATAGAAACAACCCCAAACGCCTATCAAGACATTACGTCCGCAGAAAAACTGTTAAAATACGGTGAACAATTTACCTTTGAAATAGAACTTAACGCCAAATACAATAAATCCGAGATAAATATTTCGTTTAGCAATCCAAGCCAAGGAAGAATATTAGATCTTTCGAGCGATGAAATACACAAATATCAAGTACAAATCTATGATAATAATTCAGTTTCAGTTAATAATATAAGCCTGAACAAGTATTCCTTAAGTTTGAAACAATCCGCTGAAACATTAAAAAGTTTTGAAATTTATGATAGCGGTAAAAACGGCTTGCTGAACACGGACAATGACTTCACCATTGTTCACGGGCAGACTTACTCATTTGCCTTAAAAGCAAAGTACGGATTTGAAATATCCGGTGCTGAGGTATATATTGGGCCTGCTAGTGCAGATTACGCAAATGAAAATGGAAAATTCAGTAAAATAACCGAATCTGTAGACAAAGAATATTATATTTATACTACCCCTAAAATAACCGGGGACAGTAAAATTATAATGAACGCTTTAGGCCCCAAAAGGTACTCTGTGGAATTTGAAGGGCAATCTGTTGTTTTCAAAGAAGATAATGCCCAAGAATCAATAATTACCGATGAACAAAAAGTAGCCCACGGAAAGCCTTATTCATTTAGGCTTTACCCTGAACCCGGTTATAACTTGAGCAACATAAACGTAGTAACAAATACGGGTTTAATGTTAACTCTTAAAGAGTCTAACAGTACATACAATTTGTATAACGTAAATTCCGTAAAAGAAAATTTAATAATTATGGTTTCAGGTGCAAAGCGAAATGAATACCAAATCATTTTCAAGCATGGCGGCGTAAAGTCAGGGGACGAGAACCAAGATATTGAAGAAATTGCTCTGAGTAAGGTACTGTCAATCTGCGAAGAAAGCGGTAATATACTAAAAAGCGACGGCGACGCGGCTGAGCTGTGCGGCACCGCAATTCACGGATATAATTATAAATTTAAAATTTCTTTGGATGATAAATTTAATCGAAGTACCATATCCCTTAAGGCTAAAATTGCAAACCCCGGTCAAGAGCAGCCGGTAAATTTAGCCTGCCAAAATGAATACTGGACGCTGCCCGGAAATCTCATCGCAGGAAAACAGATTACTATCATTGTTGAAGGTATTGAAGTAAATAAATATAGTATAGGCTTCAGCGGAGAAGGAATATCATTTAGAAATGATAATAAAGTAATATCCGAGTGGGACGGCGACAGTCAGGAATTCCCCACGGATGTAAGCGCGCCAACGATAGAACACACCCTAAATGACGTGAGCAATAATTCAAACGCGCACATATACCAAATAGAAATTACCGCTCTTACTGATAACGGTTACAGCTTGGATGAAAATTTAAGAGTTTACATAAGTAACGGAATTATTACGAGAGACACTTCAAAAACAAATCAATGGGTATATAATATCGGCGGCGTTACAAATGACACTGTGGTCTACGTGGAAGGCGTAAAATCAGTACTTTATCGTGTGGAATTTGTAGATAAAAATAGCAGTACTCAAAGATTTAAAGTATATAATGAAAACAATAAAAATATAACCTCAGGAGTACGTTTGGCTCACGGGGAAGATTTAAACTTTAAAGTCATTTTAGACGATGCGTACACTCAATCAATTATCAAAGTATATTATGATAAAAACAGCGATGGCTCAGCGTCAGAAGATGAAATAATAAACGTTGAGAACGGATTTTATAAGTTAAATGTAACCAAAACCTTCAAAATTACAATAAGCGATATTGCGGTAAATAAATACAACATAATATTTAATGAGGACCACAGAATAACATTTAGGAATGCAAGCGGTGCAAAAATACTAAACTATAAATTAATAGACCAAAGCGGCGCTGAAATAACCAATTATAAATTAACAGACCAAAGCGGCACCGAAATAACAGATTACAAAGTAACAATTATCGGCGAAACCGTATCCATAACAGACCAAAACGATGCAGTTATAACAGGCTATACATTCACTTACCAAAGCGGCGCTGAAATAACGGACCCTAAAATAGTTGAAAACAAAATATCAGTAGAACACGGCGGTGAATATTCATTTCAAGTCGAATCCAATACGGGGTATAACTTAAGCTCCGCGCTTGTTTCCGCAACTAACGCCGCCATTATTAAAGACGATAAAACTTCAACGGATACTCTGTTCGCAGTGTCACTTTCTAATATTACGGATAACTCAGACATAAGCGTAAGCGGAATAACAATCAACCTTTACTCGGTAACATTCCAAAACGAGGAAAGCAAAAGGATAACTAACGCAAACATATATGCATATCCTGCGGACAGAGACATTACAAACGGAACCCAAACTTATTACAACAAAGAACTAAAATTCAAAATAGAACTTAAAGAAGGCTACACTAATTCGCCTTTAAAAGTTTCGAGCTCATTAACTCCGACCGACCTGGATAAAGGCGACGACGGATATTACACTATAACCACACCAAAGGATACTATCATCAATATATACGGGATAGAAATAAATAAGTATGATATAACTTTATCAGCGGAAGATGACCTTACGGAAAACAAAGTGACATTTCGTGAAACGGATGGCTCCGACATTAAACTGCCGTCTGAAAGCGCTGATACGTTAAAAGGCGTAGTAAACCACGGCTCTGACTATTCATTTTTAGCTGAGGCCAATGAAGGGTTTACGCTGTCTGATTTAAAAGTAACCGTCGGCGGCGCGGATGTTGAAGTTAAAGTAAATACTGTAGGCGGAAAATCCCAAGCAACTGTTACTTTAATAGGAGTAACTAAAAACCTGAGCGTTGAAAAAGACCAAGAAACAGGGCTTATAACGTATGAAAATCCGGTAAGAATAAGTAACGCCAAAAAAGAAAAGTATACTGTAACTTTTGGTGGGCAGGAAATGAATAATGTTACTATCCTTGATAAAGATACCCTAAAGGATATAACGCGTTCGGGCAGAGAGGTCCTCTACGGCGGGGATTTAACAATAATAGCAAGCCCCAACACAGGTTATGATCAGTCAGTAAGCGGCTGGACATTTGTTGCAGGCACAGCAATAGAGAAGGAAAGCACTAATACATGGAAAATTAAAAATGTAACAAGTGACACGATAGTAACTCTTCAAGGTTTGCAGCTAAATACTTATACTATGACGTTTAAAGGCGATGACGTAGAATTCAAAGATAAAGTAACGGGGAATGACATTTCGTCGCAAAATCTATCGATAACCCACGGCAGATATTTTACCTTCAAAGTTACCCCTAAAGAGGGATATGACTTGGAAAACGTCACTATAAGTACCACAGCCGGCAGACTTACAGAAGAAAATAGATCCGCAAAAGAAGCCGTTTACACTTTGTCAGAAATAGATTCCCCTCCAACTGTTGAAGTAAAAGTATTAAAAAGCAACATAAATGTTAAACTTGTAGAAAACGAAGGAATAATATACCGCGAACCATTCGGTTCAAGCGTACTGATAGGTATACAAACCCGCCCGTACGGCGATACCTTCTCATTTTCCGTCGCAACAGAATACGGCTATGATTTTAAAACGCTGGAAGTAAAAGCCGAAGGTACTGTTTTAATACCAAGCAGTATAAACGAAGAGGAAGAATATTATAGGTATGAGATCCCATCGGTAAAAGAAGACACGGATATAACGGCAACCGTTAATAAGAAAAAATATAAAATAGAGCTGCCGACATCCGAAAGCACCGAAGGACTAAAGTTTTATGAAAACAATAGGCAAATTACTCACGAAACTAACATAATAGTAGAGTACGGCGGAAAATTCCAGTTCACAACCGAATTGGACGACAGGCACAATCAGTCTTCAGTAACAGTAAAAGCTAACGACGAAACCGTTAACTTTATAAATGGTTATTATACGATCGCCGATGTTTCGGCAAATATGGCAATAACCGTTGAAGGAATAGAGATTAACAGGTATAAAGTAAATCTTTCGGAGTCTATTGGCGCGACGTATGAAGATGCAAGTGTTGAAATGTCAAACATTTCGGGAGTATACATCATTCAATATGGTTCGGAAATATCTTTCAGTATATCCCCAAAAGGCGGATATGAATTATCGCAAATGGTGGTAGTGTGCAGAGAAGACAACGGTGTCGCGATTTCTTTGGAACCGAAAGACGGCAGATATACCATTAAAAATGTTGCCTCTAATAAAACAGTATCTGTTCAAAATGCTAAGGAGGTACAGTATAAAGTCTCGTTTGAACCTACCTACGGGGTAAGATATAAAAATGACCAAGGCCTCGTAGTAACTAACCCTGTATATGTAAATCACGGAAATAATTTTGAGTTCCAGGTGTCAATATACGATGAGTGTGATGATTCCGTACCGGTTGTAAAAACCACATCAGGGACAGTAGGAGTTCAAAAATTATCCGCAGGAAAGTACATATTATCAAACGTAACAGAAGACCTTACCATTCAAGTTTTGAACGTGTCTAAAAATAAATATACCGTCACTTTGACAAAGATAACGGGTATAACGTATAAAGACGCAAGCGGCAAAACTTTAGAAAACGAAGCCCAGAAAGTAGAGTACAATGACGACTTCAAATTCCATGTATACGTCCAGCCCGCTTATAATGATTCAGCTATAACCGTAATGCTCGGCAAAGACAATATAGCAACGGAAAACGGCGTGTACATAATAAGAGGAATAAAAGAAGATAAAACCGTCACTGTAACGGGAATAACCGAAAATGAGGAAACTTTGCTCATAAATACGATTGACAAGTTAAGCGACAAAGTCGAAAGCAGCGCGGACGTAGACGCCATCGTACAAGCGACAAAACGGTATAATCAATTATCAGATGATAAAAAGGCTTTAATTAGCAATTATAGTAAACTGCAGTCTCTCCAGCAGCTTGCGGGAGAATACAGCCATGTTACAAACGACTTAAAGGTTAGCGGAGTGCCGTGGAATATTAAATTAGTCGCTGTAACATTATCCGCTAATACAGACGCCTGCAGCAGAATATATAATAAATTAAATTCGGAATTCATATTGTCCCTTTACGATATATATCTGGTTGACATGCTGACCGGACAAAAATATGAACTCCCGGAGGGCGAAAAAGTAATAGTTACAATACCGACGCCGGATTTAAAATATTTCAAAGATCCTTTAGTGGTGCATGAAATATCATCAACAGGAAAAATTGAATATCTGATATTGAATATAAACGGGGATACCTCTTCATTTGAAATGACATCGTTCAGCTCCGCCGGAGTAATAGCTAAAAAAAGCTTAAACTCGGGAAATTCCTCTTTATTTAATGCTATCGGCGATGAAATAAATAATATAAAAGATATTATAGCTAATATGGTAAATGGAGGAGGACACGGGCAAAGTTCAAATATGTCAAACACATCCGGGTCATCTTCGGCGTCAGGAAGCGGAAATGATTCAAATGATTCATGGGACGACAGCGTACAATCAGATAAATCTGACGAAATATTTGAAGAAAGTACAGACGTAACAAGTAATTCAGAAAATAGCTCAAGCGGAGGAAGCAGTTCCGGCAGCAACAATAGCGGCGGAACCGGCAGTAATAATAAAAATAACGGGTTTATAGGCCAATTTGTGCAGGACGGCTCCGGCGTAATGCAAGGTAGTGCAATTAAGCTAATATTAATACTGGTACTTGGCGCAATAATAGTTATATTAGTGATAATAGTAATTAAGAGGTTACGTCCTAAAAATAAAAATTCTAAAACGGCATCCGGCAAAACTGAACCCAAAGTACCTCCGAAAAACGAATAATATAGCAAAAATCATTTAAAAACGTGGTATTATTTGTGCTTCCCTCCCCACCAAAGGCTGGGGGAAAAAACAAAATCACTATTTTTTCCCCCCACAAGCTCGCTGGGAAAGAGTATTTGGGAAAGTCCACCTTTGAAGGCAGTTTTAAATTTAAACTTTTATAATTTGACAAATTTAAAATTTTGTAGTATACTAAATTTAGAAAATGAATTTGTACTATTTCTAAAATTAAAATCTGATATGTGTTTGATTTGCTTCCCCCGCGAGCCTGCGGGGAAAGTAACGGATATAGTAAAAACTTTTTAAAACAGTGACATTTTTGTTCTTTCCCCCGCGTAAGCGGGGGAAAGAACCGCAAATAATACCACGCTTTAAAAATGGTTTTTGCTATACAAACTGATATTTGTGATTGAAATTAGTGTTAGGAGGTGAACCCCGGCGTGAAAAATATAGTTTTAATTTCAATAAATAATTCGCATCATCGCCATCATGTATGGGGGTTGACCTGTTGATGGCCGAATAAATAATTCGCTAATACAGATTAACCCTGAAATTTCAGGAATCTGTGTTGGCGGTGAGTTTTTAGAGTACCGGGAAATTTCCCTGTACCAAATTAAAATCTTTCACTTTTTACAACATCGGAATTCCTGAGTCGTGTCTCAAAACAGTTGAAATACCTTCTTATCCCCCCCCCCGCGAATCGGCAGGGGAGAAAGATATTATCAATTAATTTGATCCACTATCAATTCCTGAGTGTTGTATTTTTTTGTCTTTAAAAAATTATATGGAGGATTTTAATAATGAAACTTAAAAAAATTTTAGTAACGTGTTTTTGGCTGATTTTCAGCGCGTGTGTGTTTAATTTTAAAACAGCAGCAGCCTTAAAAAATGAAATTGTCATAGGATTGGACGTAAACGTTCCGCCGATGGGTTTTTTGAGCGAAAACAATGAAATTGTCGGGTTTGACATTGATTTAGCAAAAGAAGTTTTTTCAGGTAAAAAAGTGATTTTTCAGCCGATTGACTGGGACGCAAAAGAGCTTGAGATTAATTCCGGCAAAATTGATGTTATTTGGAACGGAATGAGCAAAACTCCGCAGCGTGAGCAAAGCATGCTTTTAACAAAACCTTATATGAAAAATCGGCAAATTATCATTGTTAACAAAAATTCTACAATCGAAAATTTAGAAGATTTAAAAAACAAAAGTGTTTGCGTTCAAAAAGGTTCGACCGGTGCAGATGCGTTTAAAAATCACGAAATCAGCAGTCAAGTTAGAAACATTATCGAACTTGAAAATATGGTGAATTGCTTAAACGAGATTGAAAAGTTTACATCTGATGTAACTGTTGTTGATGAAGTGGTTGCAAAATATTACTTAAACGAAAAAGGTCTTGCGGGCAATTTCAAAGTTTTAAACCAAGAAATTTCAACGGAAGATTACGTTATAGCCGTAAAGAAAAACAATGAAGAATTAAAAAACGAGATTGAAAATGGACTTTCAGCCATGAAAGAATCAGGAAAAGCAAAAGAAATTTCACAGAAATGGTTCGGCACAAATCTATTTTTCTGGGAAAATTCAAAAACGGCTTCTGATGAAGTTCCCTCTAAAAGTAAAAATTTAAGCATAGCACCTCTCATTCAAGGCCTTTGGGTCACCTTAAAAATCTTTTCGCTGACCACAATTTTCTCGCTTCCTTTAGGCTTGATTTTATGTATACTGCAAAATTCAAAAAATAAAATCTTGAAATTTTTAATAAAAGCTTACACTAACATAATGCGCGGAACACCATTGCTGCTACAATTATTTTTCGTATTTTATGGCTTGCCGTATATTCCGATAATCGGTGAATATTTAACTATCAAAGACCGATTTTCAGCAGGCGTTTTAACTTTTGCTTTGAATTATGCCGCGTATTTTGCGGAAATTTTCAGAGGTGGTTTTCTGGGGATTGACAAAGGTCAAAGCGAAGCGGCTCAAGTTTTAGGATTTTCAAAAACGCAATCACTTTTCAAAATTTTGCTGCCGCAAATTTTTCGCATAACACTGCCCACGATTTGTAACGAATGTGTAACGCTCGTTAAAGATACGGCTTTAATCTTTGCAATTGGCGTACCGGAACTGCTCTCAAACACTAAAAATTTAGTAAATTCAACAGCAAATGTAACAAATTATGTTATCGCAGGTGCAATATATCTGGCGATTTGCATGATTCTTGTTCAAATATTCAAAAAATTAGAAAGAAAATTTTCGTGCGGAGGTAAAATATAATGAAAACTATCGAAACAGTTAATTTGTGTAAAAATTTTGGCGGAAAAGAGATTTTAAAAAATATTAATTTTTCCGCGCAAAACGGTGAAATTACAGCAATTACAGGCAAATCCGGTGAAGGCAAAACCACTTTTTTAAGATGCCTTGCAGGGCTTGAAAAAATTGATTCGGGAAGCATAAAAATCGAAGATAATTGTTTGGTTAAGGACGGGATTTACGTAAAAAACACATCTAAAATTCTTAAAAAAGTAGGCCTTATATTTCAAAATTTTAATTTGTTTCCGCACTTGACAGTGAAAGAGAATATTGAAATTCCGGCATTAAATGCAAAAATGTATGAAACCCGAGCGATTTTTGACGTTTCTCAAAAATTATTAAAGCAGTTTAAACTCGAAAATGTTCAAAATTCTTTTCCGTCAAATTTATCGGGCGGTCAAAAACAGCGCGCTGCAATCGCAAGAGCGTTAATCTTAAATCCGGACATAATTTTATTCGATGAACCGACTTCATCGCTTGACCCGGAACTTGTTGAAGAATTAACAGAAATTATTAAAAAATTATCAAAGCAAAATTATACAATTTTAATTGTTACGCACGATACCGGATTTGCAAACCAAACAGCGGATAGAATTTTGGCTTTAAAAGATGGTGATTTACCAGCAGTTTGAGGTGATTTACTTATTTAAAGCCCAGAGCGCATGGTAATTTAATCTAAATTGGGTTTAATTCCCCGACCTTCTAGGCTGTGTATTCATTGATTTTTGCGAGCGTGTGTTTTCGAGGGAAGCATGCAAGCCCGCCGTAATGCCCCGCATACTCTGCATCGGGGATAGGCGGGCGGGAGCAAAAATTTTATTAAAAGCTGATTGATCACGTTTTCATGCGTTTGTTCTACCGGAAAGACTTAAATTGGTTGATTTTTCATTCACAAAGCAGTAAAATTCCAAATGTGTTTATATTGCCGGTTGTGGGCCAAATTTGTTGATAATATCTTTTCCCCCCCGCCTATGGCGGGGGAGAAGAAGGGATTTCAACTATTTTGGGACACGACCTATATTGCCGAGGCATAGCTCAGTTTGGTAGAGTGCTACGTTCGGGACGTAGAAGCCGTGGGTTCGAGTCCCGCTGCCTCGACCAGTGTGGCGTTAGTTAAGGGAACTGACGCCGAAGATTGAAACATTTTGAAACCTTACCTTTGGTTTTGAAGTGTTTTTTGTTTGCTGTGACCCTGCAATTATTAATACCACTTTATTTTAACCTGCAGAGACGCACCTTTCTTTTTGATTTTCTTCCCTGCCGAAAGATTTTAACATTTGATGCTTCAGCTTTCTTGACATATACGGTAGATTTACATTCCCCACGAACTTATAGCAAATTTCAATGTCCGGTAGTGTATCAAAGCAAATGATAAGGCAAAGTTCTTTTAAAAAAACGAAAATTCACAATTAAATCAAGCACAATTTCATGCATAATATGCAACTTCGAAAAATATATCCCCCTTTTCGAACAAGTCTGCTACACCAAGTACGTAAAAATAGACGATGGTCCAAATTATAGCTGTTCCGCTTTAAAAAAGTCCCAATTTTAGAAGTTTTTTCCCGCTAAGCCTGTGGGGGAAAAGCTTGCCTGTGTACCCTTTTCAAGAACAATAGTTATACATAATTTCTATGGTCTATTGTAAAGCGGAACAGCTATAGTATAAATTTTGGCAATTATCGCTCCCGCTTGATAGTGGGGCGATTATTTACTCATATAGCTATTTTCAAACACAGAAGATATAAAAAATAAAATTAGGTACAATTAAACGTTGATATTTTTTGTATTTTAGTCGGTTTTAGTCGAAATCAAATCTTTTGCCTTAATGCTGAAAGCAATTTAATTATAAAGTGACATTGCCTGATCTATATTACCGTCTATAATAAGATTTACCGTTTTTTCTGCGCTTTTCACAGCGCCTTCTATGGCATCGCTTTCCTCTTTTGAAAATTTAGATAAAACCCAGTCAGCTAAGTCCCAATCTTCATTGGGCTTTTGCCCAACACCTACTTTTACTCTGGGGAATTGACTACTGGATGATAAATCTATTATATTTCTTACTCCATTATGCCCGCCGTGAGTACCGTTTCTTCTTACCCTTATTTTTCCTGCCGGTAATAAAATATCATCAAAAATCAAAATTACTTTTTCAGGAGGTATTTTATAATAAGACATCATTTTTGAAATACATTCTCCACTTTTATTCATAAATGTTTGCGGTTTTAAAAACAAAATTTTACTTCCGCTTAAATATCCGTATCCGTATACTCCGTCAAATTTATTTAAATTTAATTTTATATTATTCTGTTTACAAATATAGTCAACAACTAAAAACCCCGCATTATGTCTTGTGTTTTCATATCTAAGCCCCGGATTGCCTAATCCCGCCACCATATAATTAATACTGCTAATATTTTTACTTTTGTTAAATAATTTACTAAATATATTCAATGTCTATCACACACCTCTGAATCATTGGTCGCGCCATAAAATAGTTGAAATCCATTCTTCCCCCCCGCCACAGGCGGGGAGGAAAGATATTATCAATTAATTTGGACCACTACCGAATCATTGTATCATACTAATTTCAATTATAAATATTATATAGCTGTTACGTTTGAAAAGCGTCTGATTTTTATGACTTTCTCCCAGCCGACGGCTGGGAGAAAGTACACAGATAAATTTACTTTTAAGGGCTGTTTTAAATCGTAACAGCTATAGCTGTCCGTAAACTTTACAGATTGCAATCAAAATCGGCGGTTATGTCTCAAAATAATTGAAACTTCTTCTTTCTCCCCCCCCGCCGAAGGCGGGGGAAAAACATGTAAATAATAACACGTTTCTAAAGTGTGTTTTTATTTTACACTTTATTGGAAGTTTACGCATGATTGGGGCTTGGCTTTGAGAAGGCAAAATGTCTGGCCAACCCCCCAAGTATTGCTAATACCCCAGCTACCGCCACCGCCCAAGCTACATTCTTGACAATGATTTGTGTGGTTGTATAAGTACGTTTTGCAATTTTTGTAAATAATACTCCTCTCGTATGGTCGAATTCATGGCATATAATTCGTGCCTCCTCGCCTTCAGCCTCAAAGTCGAATTTTTCCCCATTTTTATCAAACGCTGTTCCACTTATGCATGTGGGCCTTTTAACTTCTCCCCATAAACCGGGGAGGGAAATACATCCTTCTGTTGAAATTTGTTCTCCTTCTTCACTAAGTATTTTCGCGTTAACATATTCGGTTACTTTTTTGCCATATTTCACTACAAAGACGCACTTCCGTTCCCCAACTTGCGGCGCAGCGAGTCCTACACCGTCGTATTTATTCATGGTATCACACATGTTAGCAATTAATTTTCTTAGATCTTCATTAAAACCCGTAACTTCAAGGCAACACTCTTTGAGTATGGGGTCGTCAGATTTAACCACATCCAGCACTTTTGCACCGGTACTGAATTCCGAAGTAAGCAGCAAAGAAAGACTAAAAATTATTGAAAGAAATTTTTTCATTTTTAACACTCCATATAATTTTTTGTTAATTTAATTATAACATGTTAAAAGTAATAAGTCAAGAGATATATAACTGTTACGATTTAAAACAGCTCTCAAAAGTAAATTTATCCGTGTACTTTCTCCCGGCCGACGGCCGGGAGAAAGTTATAAAATCAGATGCTTTTCAAACAAAATAGCTATAGTAAAAACCTTTTCAAAACAGTGACATTTTTGTTTTTTCTCCCTGGCTTTCGGCGGGAGAAAAAACATGTAAATAATGCCACATTTTAAATGGCTTTGTATGTAGCTTCCCCCCCGCCTGTGGCGGGGGTGGAATGTAAATAATAACACGTTTTTAAATGGTCTTTGCTATACAAACTGATATTTATAATTGGAGTTAGCATAATTTTCCAAGGATATTTTGGCTATGTCTCAAAATGAGGAAAACTTCTTCGCCCACTGCAAATCGGCAAGGAAAAAAGATATTATCAACTAATTTTGGCTACAGCCGATATTTTTGAATAATTCTTGCTATAACACACATTTCCCATCATAGAGATTTTTGCCGTTAACTACCACCAGATCGCCATTTGCTAAAGGTTTTTCATCGTTACCGCCGCTATTTTTAAAAGTTTCAGCTACAATAAAATTATTCTCGGAATATAAAATATTTATCTTTTTAAAGATCAAGTTAGCACCATTTTTTACGTATATTCCTTTATATGCGGCTCCACTGTCTTCGTAAAATCGCAAAGCTTCTTTAGGAATTTTAAAACCGGAATAAGACGTTTTTTTAACGGAAATATTTTCAAGCCGTGTAAAACATAATCTATTATTCATATATTCGCAGGAAAGTATGACTAAACTATCATTTTCATCTTCATTTTTAACTATTCTTTCAACTTTAGCCGGTATGTAATCGTTTTCGCACGCAAATTTTGCGCTAACCTCCATACCTTCTTGTATATTACATATTTCACCGGCAGAAACATAGCAAAGCACATACCACTTGGTAGATTTTATTATTTTACCTATAGCGTTTTTTTCATCCGCTTTATTTTTTATAATATTTTCATAAATCATATCATTATAATCAAATTTTTTAATGTCTTCATAATTTACGGTTTTTTCATATCCGTCTGTTTTGCTTACAAAATAACCCGCATACGGAGAATATATATTTGGGGTTTGAGAATTTATCATTTTTTCAAGTTCTGATTTTCTGGATTTTAAATATTCCACTCTCTTAGAAAATATATTTCCGTTTCCCAGCGCGTTTTGCCTTTCATTCAAGAGGTTTGTTATTTTTTTTCTGTTTTTATATATGTCAAGGTACTCGCATTTTAAAAAAATATTTCTAATTTCGTTATTTATGTCTTTACTTATAGAACTTAAATCTCTGCCGAAATTATCATTTAAGCTGACTTTTTGAATAGTTTCAAGTTCATTCTTTATATCGCTGAGTTCCGCGCTATACATCGCTTCTTCTTGGCTATCAAAACATTTAGCGACAATATCCCCCTTTGATATCCTTTCGCCGTTATCTACAAAGTATTTTAAAAAAATTTGATTTTCGCTTGATATTATATCTTCATTTCTAATAATTATAGACTTACAATCAACAACGTCATCTATAGTTACTTGCGTTATTGTTTCAGTAGATACGTTTATATAAATTTTTTTATAAATAATATGTAAAGAATAAAAAAATATCAAAATAAATATTACCCATAAAAAAGTTTTTTTAATTGAAGAACGTTTCATAAAATCTATTCCTTATGTAGCGATTTAGGTTGCGGGTTAAATTATGCTGTTATGATTTAAAACAGTCCTCAAAAGTAAATTTATCCGTGTACTTTCTCCCAGCCGTCGGCTGGGAGAAAGTCATAAAAATCAGACGCTTCTCAAACGAAACAGCTATAGTAGACCTGTTCGTAAATTTTACAGATTGCAATCAAAATCGACGGTCGCGCCATAAAATAGTTGAAATCCCTTCTTTCACCCCCGCCATAGTCGGGGGTGAAAGATATTTTATCAATTAATTTGGACTACTACCAAATCGACGACGGCGTATGAAGATACTTCCCGGGAGATTTTGATGCAAAGCCATTTTTTAAGTGATGCATTTTTTCGATAGTTTGCGATCTGTGAGATTTACGGACAGGTCTGGTTTGTAATATCTTTTCCCAGCCTGCAGCGGGGGTGAAAGAAGGGATTTCAACTATTTTGAGACATGACCTAAAATTCCACTATCTAAAATGCACTTTTGAACATTGCAAAACAGGTTAGAAACATTTTCATATTCATCCGCGTTAAACCACTTAGTGCTAAGGTCTCTTTTAAACCAAGTGATTTGGCGTTTAGCGTATCTCCTGGTTTCCATTTTAAGTCTTTCTGTGCACTCTTTTAAAGAGCTTTCGGCGTTAATAAAAGGCAATAGCTCTTTATATCCTATAGAAAATTTAGCTGTATCCCCTATATCTTTAATCGAAGCAATTTCATCTAAAATACCATTTTTAACCATGAAATCCACTCTCTTATTTATTCTATCATAAAGTATATTGCGGTCTTTAAAATTAAGCCCTATTTTGCACACATTATAGCACGATTTGGATTTTAAAGAGTTTTCAACTTGCCTATATATCGGATAGCCATTTGTATAATAAAATTCTATAGCTCTGCAAATCCTTTTATGGTCGTGAATATTTATTTTTTTTGCGCTACTAGGGTCAATTTTTTTTAGTTTATCAAAAAAATATCCCGCATTATTCACATTTATATAATTAATAATTCTATTTCTTATCGAAATATTTGTTTTCCCTTTCTCGAAAGGTATATTTTTTATAAGAGAATCAATATATAATCCGGTTCCGCCGCAAAGTATCGGTATTTTACCTATTGAAAAAATATCTTTTATAATTTTTTCGGCAAAACTAACATATTTTGCCACACTAAAATTTTCTTTAACAGAAACAATATCAATGCAATGATGTTTGATGCCACACATCTGTTTTAAAGTCGGTTTAGCGGTTGATATATTAAATTCCTTATATATCTGCATAGAATCAGCCGAAATTATTTCGCCGCTCATTTTTTTTGCAATATTTACGGCTAAGTCCGTCTTGCCGGAAGCAGTAGGCCCTACTACACAAATAACAGGTATTTTATCTGATTTCAAAAAATCACGTCCTGCTGAATTTTTTATCTATATCTTTTTTACTTAAGGAAAAATATATTGGTCTGCCGTGCGGGCAATATCTTATATTCGGATTATTTATAAGTTTACCTACTAAATCTGAAATTTCTTCATTACTGCTGATATTTCCGCCTTTTATAGCCGACCTGCAAGCAATGTTATGATAAAGCCAATCTAAATAAGAAGTATTTAAATCTTTTTTGTTTTTTAAAACGTAATTTGAGATTTCAACAACAAAATTTTGAGTTTCCGAAACATCTGTATACATTGGTATACTTCTTACCAAGATGTTACCCACTCCAAAATCTTCTAAGTCATATCCCGAATTTTTAAAAATCTCTAAATTTTCAATAATACCTGAATATTCTATTTTGTTCAAATTTATAATAATAGGATCTAGCAATATTTGAGATTCACATTTGCCGCTCCCGGAAGACTTTAATTTTTCAAATATAATTCTTTCATGAGCGGCGTGTTTATCGATTAATATAATATTATCGTAATTGTTTTGAACTACGATATAACATTTAAATATTTCGCCTAATATTTTTAATTTTGGTATTTTATTAAATAAATTCGGTTCTTCACGAAGAATATTTTTAATAGGTTCTTGCCCAGAAACGGGTATGTAATTGGTAGGTTTTGTTTCTTTAATTTTAGAGGTATTATAACTTGGCTCTTTTTCATATAATTTGCGGTTTAAACCACTGAAATCAGTTCCTATAAACTCAGGTTTTACTTTATTTTCGGCTATAATTTTATGTTCAATTTTTGAGGAGCCTTTTTCATATTCAATGTTTTTGCTATTGCCGGAAAAATTTATGCTTTGACGATCATTTTTTGTAATCGATGATTTCACGCCATAATATACGGCGTCAAAAATATATCTTTCGTTTGCAAATCTAACTTCTGTTTTAGAAGGGTGAACATTAACATCAACAAAATTATAAGGGACATTAATATAAATAACACATGAAGGGTGTTTACCAACCGTTATGCATCCTTTAAAGCCTTCTTCCAGCGCAAAAGCGGCTGTTTTGGTTTTAACGTACCTGGAATTAACAAAAAAATGCTGCATATTTCTGCCGGGCCTTGAACAAGACGGCTTACTGATATATCCGAAAATTTGCACGTTATCCAGTTTATATTCAATAGGAATCAACTCTTCAAAAAAATTTTTCCCCAAAACCGAATATATACAAGAGGAAATTTTACCGTCCCCCGGCGTATTTAAAATTTCTTTGCCGTCACGAACCAACTTAAATGACACTTTAGGATGCGAAACAGCTATATTATCAATCAAAGCACATATGGTGTTGCCTTCAGATACATCCGTTTTTAAAAATTTCATTCTTGCGGGAGTATTAAAAAAAATATCCCTTACAATAAAAGTAGTTCCTTGAGGGCAGCCGCATTCTTCAAGACTTTTTTCTTCCCCGCCGATAATAATGTATTTAGTGCCTGTATCTTCATCAAGGTGTTTGGTAATAAGTTCTAATTTAGATACGCTGCTAATAGAAGACAAAGCTTCGCCTCTAAATCCTAAAGTTTTGATGGAGTCTAAATCCTGCTCACCTTTAACTTTACTGGTGGCATGCCTTAAAAACGCTTTTTTTATGTCAGCGCTATATATTCCGGTGCCGTTATCAGATATTTTTATATACTTAATGCCGCCTCTTTTTATTTCTATAGATATTTTATTTGCAAGGGCATCTATAGAATTTTCCAAAAGCTCTTTAACGACGGAAGCGGGACGATCTACCACTTCCCCCGCAGCAATAAGCTCTGAAACATGTTTATCAAGGATATTAATTCTATTCATAAATTTAAGCTCCAACTTAATTGTTTGCCATGTCCCAAAATAGTTGAAATCCCTTCTTCCCCCCCGCCTATGGTGGGGGGGGAGATATTAGACCTGTCCGTAAATTTTACAGATTGCAATTAAAATCTGGGGCATGTCCCAAAATAGTTGAAATCCCTTCTTTCTCCCCCCCGCCTATGGCGGGGGGGAAGATATTATCAACTAATTGGCACCATCCACCAAACCTTTTGAAACAGTGGCATTGTTGTTTTTTCCCCCGCAGAAGTTTAAACTATAGCTGTTACGATTTAAAACAGTTCTCAAAAGTAAATTTATCCGTGTACTTTCTCCCCGCCGTCGGCCGGGAGAAAATTATAAAAATCAGACACTTTTCAAACGAAACAGCTATATTTCTAAATTAAAATCTGGGTCATGTCTCAAAATAGTTGAAATCCCTTCTTTCCCCCCGCCTATGGCGGGGGGAAGATATTATACCTGTCCGTAAATTTTACAGATTGCAATTAAAATCTGGGTCATGTCCCAAAATAGTTGAAATTTTTTCTTTTTCCCCCCGCCTATGGCGGGGGGGGAAGATATTATCAATTAATTTGGACCACTACCAAATCGACGACGGCATATGAAGATACTTCCCGGGAAATTTTGATGCAAAGCCATTTTTTAAGTGACGCATTTTTCGATAGTTTGCGCTCTGTGAGATTTACGGACAGGTCTATTATCAATTAATTTGATCCACAACCTAATTGTTAACTAATTTAACTAAATCAAACAGTATATTCATAGACTCTATCGGCGTAAGAACGCTAACGTCTAAATTTTTAAGTTTATTAGCAACGCGGGTAATTTCATCACTAAAATCAGAAGGAACTGCATTAATATTTTCACTATGAACATGCTGTATATCATCGGTTTTGTTTTTTTCTATATCATTTAAAATTTTTTTAGCCCTATTAATAATCCAATCCGGAATGCCGGAAAGTTTGGCAACTTCTATGCCATAACTATCATCTGTGCCGCCTGGCACAATTCTTCTTAAAAATATAATATCATCACCGTTTTTTTTAACGGCGACATTATAATTTTTTACATTGGGGAAAAATTCACTCATGGAAGTTAATTCATGGTAATGGGTAGCAAAAAGAGTTTTAGCCCCAAGCTTATTTTTATCAGCCACGTATTCAAGTACGGCTCTTGCAATACTCATACCGTCAAAAGTGGAGGTTCCGCGCCCGATTTCGTCAAAAATCAGTAAACTGTCTTTCGTGGCGTTGTTTACAATGTGGGCTACTTCATTCATTTCTACCATAAAAGTAGATTGGCCGGAAGTTAAATCGTCCGAAGCGCCAATACGGGTAAAAATATTATCGACTATTCCGATTTCAGCTTGCCCCGCCGGGACGAAACTGCCTATTTGAGCCATAAGAACAATTAAAGCAATTTGCCTCATATACGTAGATTTACCGGCCATATTAGGCCCTGTAATAACAGCGACAGTATGATCACTGTTATCAAGCGCGGCATTATTGGGCACGAAAGGAGCGCCATCTAATAATACTTCAACGACAGGGTGCCTGCTTTCTTTGATTATGATATTTTTTTCGCGGCTTATTATAGGTTTAATATAATTATTTTTGGCGGCAACCGTAGCCAAAGACAAAAGCACGTCAAGAACAGCCAACATAGCGGAAGTTCTTTCAATACGTTTAATTTGCCCCGCAACTTTAAGCCTTATTTCTTCAAAAATAGAATATTCTATTTCTTTAAGTTTATCTTTAGCTCCAAGAATACGTATTTCCAAATCTTTAAGTTCTTTTGTAATATATCGTTCGCAGTTTGCTAAAGTTTGCTTTCTTATGTAATATTCAGGCGCAAGATGCTTATATGAATTAGTTACTTCTATGTAGTACCCGAAAACTTTATTGTACCCTACTTTAAGTT
The DNA here is from genome assembly GCA_031270785.1 of Oscillospiraceae bacterium. Taxonomy (GTDB): domain Bacteria; phylum Bacillota; class Clostridia; order Oscillospirales; family Acutalibacteraceae; genus CAQBRY01. Next base: position 2,310 of record JAISWM010000113.1, on the reverse strand, counting down.
TGGGGATACCTGTTTTTTTGCGTTCTTCGCGTTCAACATTTAATATTATATCTTTGCCGCCGTTCATGTTTTTGCGAAAGCTGTCAACCTCCTCGCTGTAACCATCCTTTATGATGCCGCCCTCTTTAAAAGTAGCGGGAGGATTTTCTGTGATGGATTCTTCAATAATTTGGAATACGTCTTGAAGTTCATCAATATTCCCGTAAATGTCTTTAAGAATAGTAGATTCCGCTTTAGATAAAGCTTTTTTAATTTTCGGCAAATTAGATATAGTGCTAGAAAGGGCCTTAAACTCTCTGCCCGCGGCGAAACCATACATAATTCTTGTCATCAATCTGCCGATATCTCTAACCTTTGCCATAACTTCCGATAAAGATTCTCTAAAAATAATATCAGAAAAAAGCTCTTCTACTCCTTCTTGCCTTTTTAATATTTCTTCGTACCTGACAAGCGGCCTTTCAAGCCAACTCCTTAGCAAACGCTTGCCCATAGCGGTTTTAGTTTTGTCAAGAACCCAAAGGAGAGAACCTCTTTTTTCTTTATTTCTCATGGTTTCTACTATTTCAAGATTTCTCATTGTATTAAGGCCTAATCCCATATATTGGTTTTGGCTGTAAAACTCAATATTGTGCAGTCTTTCAACGCCTTTTTTTTGAGTATATTCAATATACGAAATAAGCGCGCCAACAGCTTTTACAACCTCGATGTAATCGTTAATTTCAAAACCTTTAATACTGTTTTTATCTAAATATTTTAAAATATATTTTTTGCATGTATCAATATCAAATTTTTGTTTTTCAAATTCTTCTGCTTTGACACCGAGCCTGTCAATAGAAAATTTTTTGATAGGACCAAAATACGAACTGTTTCCGCCAAAAATAATTTCTCGGGGGCAAAACCTGCCAAGTTCATTTTTAAGTTTTATAAGCACATCATCGCCGCTAAGCCTAGTAGTTTTAAGTTCACCCGTGGATACGTCGCAAAAACAAATGCCGGCGGATTCTTCCAAACTATATACGCAGCATATAAAATTATTTCTGCCTTCTTCAAGCATACTGTCCTCCACAACAGTACCCGGAGTGATAACTCTAACTACATCCCTTCTGACAAGCCCTTTGGTTTGAGCGGGATTTTCAACTTGGTCGCATATTGCAACTTTATATCCTTTTGCAATAAGCCTTGCAATATATGCCTCACAACTATGATAAGGAATACCGCACATAGGCGCCCTTTCTTTTTGGCCATAATCTTTACCGGTTAAAGTCAGGTCAAGTTCTTCAGACACTAATTTAGCATCGTCAAAGAACATTTCATAAAAATCACCAAGTCTGAAGAACAAGATACTATCTTGATATTTTTCCTTAATATTTAAATATTGGCTCATCATAGGAGACGCTTCAGCCATAACTTACCTCCACTTTTAACTATACACATCAAATCTTAATTATGAATTTTATTTCTGCGCTTTTTCCGCAAGCTCGTGGGCCGTGTCTCAAAATAGTTGAAATTCTTTCTTTCACCCCCGCGAATCGGCGGGGGGAAAAAATATTATCAATTAATTTTTGCGCTTTCCCCCACACAGCGGGAATAACCAAAACTTTATATATAAATTTTATTTTTGCGCTTTCCCCGCTTACAGCGGGGAAAAAGTAGTAAAAAATTAGATACTTTTCGATGGTAACTAATTATAGCAACCCGAGCAGCCGGCGCAGCTGCCGCCGCAGCCCTTTTCTTCTTCAAAATTTTCTAAAAACGGGTCTTCTCCGTTCGCCGCTCTATTTATAATACTGTTGATCTTATGAATTAAACCATCAAAATTTTGTTTGTCTTCATTAAATTTAATCATTTTTTCATTCTGCACAAGGCCTTCATATTGATTTCTCAAATCGTCATTTAGATTATTAATTAGTTCCTGGTCAAAATCTTCTTTAGACATTTCTTGATTAAGTTTAATTTTTTGATTATTAAATTCATTAATTTTACTTTGAAGCTCCTTATCGGTTTCAAGATTTTGTTGCTGCACTCTAAAATTTATATAAATTTCTTCTTCCTGAAGCTGTTTCCCCAGTTGTTTTGCAAGTTCTATTACATCCATTTTTAAAAAATACTCCTCAATTTATTTGGTCATGTTTCAAAATAATTGAAACCCCTTCTTGTTCCCCCCCGCCTCGGGTGGGGGAAGATATTATCAACTATAGCTGTTACGATTTAAAACAGTCCTCAAAAGTAAATTTATTCATGTACCTTCTCCCAGCCGTCGGCTGGGAGAAAGTCATAAAAATCAAACGCTTTTCAAACGAAACAGCTATA
>JAISWM010000109.1 GCA_031270785.1 Oscillospiraceae bacterium | reverse complement strand
TATAGCTGTTCCGTTTGAAAAGCGTCTGATTTTTATGACTTTCTCCCAGCCGACGGCTGGGAGAAAGTACACGGATAAATTTACTTTTGAGGGCTGTTTTAAATCGTAACAGCTATAGTAGAGGTGTTTTGATGAAATTATTTAAGATTTTAGATGGAGTAGATATTTTAAAAAACAATTGCAGCAATATGAATATGGAAATTTCCAATATAGCTTATAATTCCGCAAAAGTTTCCGGCGAAAGTATGTTTGTGTGTTTAAATGGGGCTAACAATGACGGCCATTTTTTTGCTAAAGACGCTATCAATAAAGGATGCGTGGTTATAATAGCGGAGCGTGAATTAGAGGTCTCGTTTGAAAATGTCGTAATAGTAAAAAATGCCAGAAAAGAATTGGCTAAAATGTCGTGTAACTTTTTCGATAACCCCGCATCTAAACTTATCACTGTTGGAATAACAGGCACTAAAGGGAAAACGACTACTTCTTACATGATAAAATCAATACTGGAACAAAACGGGGATAAAGCGGGAGTTATAGGAACCATAGGAGTGCTGCTTCATAATAAAGTGATAAAAACTGAAAATACTACGCCGGAGTCTTATGAAATACAAAGTTATTTATCATATATGGTTGAAAAAGGGTATAAATATGCCGTTTTAGAAGCGTCTTCTTTGGGCCTTAAGCACCATAGGCTTGGCGGATTTAAGTTCAATTATTCTATATTTACGAATTTTTCCAAAGACCATATCGGGTCAAACGAACACGAAAATATGGAAGATTATTTTAATTCAAAATGCCTTTTATTTAAAAATAGCGAGGTTGGATTTGTAAATAATGATGATGACAAGTACCTTGATATTTTAAAAAGCAGTACTTGCAGCATTAAGACTTTTGGCTTTGATAGTTCATCAGATCTTTGTTGCCGCAGTGACGATTTAATGGTAAATCAGGGTTATGTTGGAGTGGAATGTAAATTTAAATCCAGCCGCTGTGCATATGATTTAAAAATACCTGTGCCAGGAAGATTTAACGTGTATAACGCTCTTGCTGCTTGTTTATTTTGCGAGTATGAGGGTATTGACGTAGGCATTATTCGTGAGGGAATCAGTAAAGTCAAAGTCAAAGGCAGGGTAGAACCGGTAAAAGTCAGCGGCAATTATACTTTCTTAATAGATTACGCTCACAACGCCGTAAGTATGAAGAACATTCTGATTACGCTAAGAGAATATAATCCCAATAGATTAATAGTTCTTTTTGGCGCCGGCGGAAACAGACCCAGAGACAGGAGATTTGAAATGGGAGAGGTAGCCGGTAAATTGGCAGATTTATCGGTCATTACAGAAGATAATTCACGTTTTGAAAACACTGCCGACATAATAAAAGATATAGAAGTCGGAATGCAAAAAGTCAACGGAAAATACACAGTTATACCAAATAGAAAAAAAGCTATAAAATATTGTATTGAAAATGCAAAAGATGGCGACATTATAGTCTTGGCGGGAAAAGGCCACGAAACATATCAAGAGATAAACGGAGTAAAATATAATTTTGATGAAAGGGAAATTATAAATAATATTTTATAGCTATTGCTCTCCCTAAAAAAGCGAACTTTTTAGTGTATTTTCGGCGATGGGTCAAATTAGTTGATAATATCTTTTCCCCCCGCCTGGGGCGGGGGGAAAAGAAGGGATTTCAATTATTTTAAGGTATGACCAAAAAAGCGCAGTAAACGGCGGCACAATTATGTTGGCTTTTCAACCACTGTGTATACTTTTAGTATTTGTTTTTTATACATTAACAATAATAAACCCGCAACATTCTTGATGCGTTTATGCGTTTTTCCAAACACGCTCTGAAATTATTGCAAAAACGTAATAATTTGTTATAATTATTTAGAGTTATTGTAGCTAACGCTTTACCTGGTTTTTATAGCAAGCGCAGAGCGTAATTTTTTTGGCCAAAACCCCTCCCTTCCAGTTTATTACTTTCAAATTTTATCTATCTATTAAATAAATAGTCATACTGAGCAAATCTCAAAGTTATAGCCATTGCCTCTACGGGTATCATATAGTCACTTCCCTGTGCACATTCCACTAATGTTTGCCAATTGGGGAAAAAAAGATTATTGGTTGTATGATATAATATTTTATATCCTGTTAGTTCTCTTGGATCAGTAGTGTCTAAATTCAACACGGCGGCATCAGTTAGAGGCTTGCCATTACTATCTACAAGACGGGTAGCCCTTGCAGCCCGCATGGAAGCTGTAACATCACCTTTAAACGTAGGTATGATGTTATTATACGCTACTGTATGGTCAGGACATATACCCATACCCAGCTTAACAACGCACTTATCTTTCAATTCCTTAGGTGTATAAGTGTTGACAAATTTATTGTTCACAAAAAGATCAACTGCTGCACCATAACCAAATGTATCAGAACTAATATTCTTAAGGGCGAAACTCCTCACAACAGCTCTCGTGGTGTGTTCCGGTGACCGCAACGTAGCTTGTTGCGCATCAATTTGCTGCTGCGCCGCAGCTTGCTGCGCATCAATTTGCTGCTGCGCCGCAGCTTGCTGCGCACCAATTTGCTGTTGCAACCCCTCAACTTGATGCTGCCACTCGGCTCCTTGATTTTGAGCTCGCGACAATGCAAAAAGTGTACAAAGTGTGGCACCAAACCCACCGACAACAGAGGCTGTCGAAGCTATATTATTTTTAAGTTGTTGTACAATTGTTTCTCCGCCCACGGCTCCAACCAAAGGTGAAGCTACAGTCAGCGCGGCTAACATCGTAGAAAGAGTTTTTTTGTTTAATTGTATACCTCCGGAAGTTTTTTCAAGTTGTTCCTCCGGCACGTTAGCAACAGATTTAAGTAATTCAAGCAAAAATTCTTTTAGCTCATCTATCGTATACCCATCGGAAATAGACGTAAGGTACTCATACACCTCCTCTATTGTCTCTTTTTTAGTTAATTCTTGCTGCAGCTTAGATTCACTTGCAATAATTTCGAGAACTTTTATAACACCATCCCTAGACATTAAACATTCACATCCTTTACTGTTTTTTGGGCTGTGGGTCAAAATAGTTGAAATTCCTTCTCTCCCCCCGCCATAGGCGGGGGGAGAGATATTTATCAATTAATTTGGACCACTACCGTTTTTTGCGTAGTTATTTGCGGCGATACAAAATTTTTGGTATACTATCCATAAATATCCACAATTCATATCGCCTCCATTGGCACAATACCACAAGACAAATATTTTTTCAACAAAAAAATATTAAATTTGATATAAAAAATATAATTAATGCGGATTTCTTTAGTTTGTTGTTTTTGTTTAAAAACAGTTTAATATCTCAAAAATGTAATGTGGTGCAGGGGGCTATTATAGCTTTCAACTAAAAGTTACACTATAAATCATCGCCCCGCCACCAGGCCGGGGGGGAAAAGATATTATCAACTAATTTGACCCACAACCTTAACCTTAATGTTTTGCATCACACACAAAGGAAGTGAAAATAACATCAAAAATACTGATAAAGAAAGTTTTTGTGCAACGCCCATTAACTGGTTCCCGGGGCATATGGCAAAAACCGTAAGAAAATTAAAAGAAGATTTAAATCTCGTGGATATCGTCGCAGAGGTAATTGACGCAAGAATTCCTATAAGCAGCAAAAATCCTGAAATAGATTTTATAATCTCAAAAAAACCCAGATTTATTATTCTTAACAAAGCTGATTTAGCGGATAATTTTCAAACGAGTGCATGGCAAAAATATTATAATTCTATTAATATACCATCTATTAAGCTAAACTGTATAAAAGATAAAGCGATGCCGGAGTTTTGTAAAATATGCCAATCAATCTTAAAAGATAAGATTGAAAAATGGCACTCAAAAGGCATGATCGGAAAAAATATCAAAGTTATGATTGTTGGGGTGCCAAATGTAGGCAAGTCTACTTTAATTAATAATCTTACTAAAAAAAAGCGCGCCGAAGTGGAAAACAAACCGGGCATTACGCGCATAAATCAATGGTTTTCTATAAATAACGGCTTTGAATTATTAGATACTCCCGGTGTGCTGTGGCCAAAATTTGAAAGTCAGATCGTTTCTCAAAACTTGGCGTTTACCGGAGCGATTAAAGACGCCATATTAGATTATGAGGATATTGCCTTTCACCTTGTAAAAAAATTAATAAAAAAATACCCCGATAACCTTACCGGAAGATTTGATATAAATTTGCTTAATTCTCAGGAACCTGATACTATAATTGAAAATATCGGCAAAAAACGGGGTATACTCACGCGCGGTGGCAGCGTAAACACAGAAAAAATTTCTCGAATCATTGTAAATGAATTCAAAACCGGGAAGCTGGGTAAAATAACACTTGAAAGTGTGGATGACGTCATTGAAAATTACAGATGATACCACTGAAAAATGTTTAATTTCTCATAACTCCCCATGCGCGAAGCCGGGAAAGCACGTAAACAAATTTGCTTTTTTAGCGGGCGGCAGCTGTAACGCCGATTCGCTTTATTATGAAAATATATATATGAATAAAGGGTTTAACCTGATATGCGGTGTAGATGAAGCCGGAAGAGGACCGCTTGCCGGGCCTGTGTACGCTGCCGCAGTTATACTTCCCAAAGGGAAATTGATAGATGGCGTAAAAGACTCAAAAAAACTGTCCCCCAAAAAAAGGCAGGCTTTATTCAGCACAATAATATCAAATGCGGTTAGTTACGCCGTTGCAAGTGTTGATGAAAACGAAATTGACAGAATAAACATTCTAAATGCTACGCACCTTGCCATGCAAAAAGCAATAAATTTTCTAAGCATACAACCCGATATGGTGTTGATAGACGGTAACAGTGCTCCCAAATTAGATATTCCTTGTCAGACTATTGTTAAAGGCGACGATCTTTCCTTGAGCATATCATGCGCATCTATTCTTGCTAAAGTTTCCAGGGACGATTTTATGGTAAAAATGGCGGAAAAGTACCCTCAGTACCTCTTTGAAGAGCACAAAGGGTATGGTACCAAGGCTCACATAGAAGCCATAAAAAAATACGGTCCGTGTAAAATACACAGAAAAAGTTTTCTTAAAAAAATTATTGGGGTTATGCCTCAAAATAGTTGAAACTTCTTCTTTCTGCCCATGCGTTTTAGCGGGGAGAAAGATATTATCAACTAATTTGACCCACAACCATCTCATTGGAAGTGAATTTAATTTTGTCCAGACAAAAAGGATATATCGGGGAAGAAATTGCTATAAAATATCTTAAAAATAAAAACTTTAACTTCATATGTAAAAATTATTATAGTAAATATGGAGAAATAGATATAATTTTTGAGGATTTACAGTATATCATATTCGCCGAAGTTAAAATGAGAAAGAAAAATTCTTTGGTACGGGGGATTGAATCAATTTCCGCTAAAAAACAAGAAAATATAATAAAAACCGCTTATATATATCTGGAAAAATTTAAAAAAATTAAACAACCAAGATTTGATGTTATAATTATAGAATATGATTATAAAGTTAATATCAAATCAATTAATCATATTGAAAACGCTTTTGGGGTCGTATCTCAAAATAGTTAATATATAGCCAAAATTCTTTAAAAAAGTCTAATTTTTGGTTATGTCTTAAAACCATTGAAACTTTTTCTTTTCCCTTCGGTCCTGGGCGTGGGGAAACGTAATAATACCACGTTTTTAAATTGCTTTTGCAATACAGTTGACATTAAATAATATTAATGTTATAATTAACAATGTAGTTAGTTGTATTAAAAATAAGGGAAAAATTATGAAAAAGAAAATATTATCCATTTTATTAAGCACTGTGTTAATTTCACAAATTGGTATGATTTCTCAGACGCCGACAGTATATGCTGAAGGCGGCCACCGAAGCGCGGGTCAGCGCACGCAATCAGGTGGCAAATCCTGGGGTTCTCACGTATTGTCGTGGACTATAGGCGGAATATTAATGGCAGCAGGTATTGGAGTGTACAGGCTTCGCCGTCACCTCCTACCAAAGCCAAAGTCAGAACCAGAACCAAAGCCAGTGCAAGTGCCAGAGCCAGCAAATCAAGAACCGGAGGTGCAGGCTCTGGCAGGTCTAACTCAAGATGCCCCTATGGAGCAGAGGCTTGACGTTGCTAGAGCAATTTTAGAAAGATATGCGAACCCTAGTTATGTGATACCGACTCGCGAAGTATATCAAGCATGTGATAAGGTAATACCGAGGCTTAGGGGCGAATCAAGTTTATTAAAACTTGACGGTAAATTTTGGGTAGTGGGCGACGTTCATGGTGATTTCAGAGCAGTTAGCTTTGTTGCTAACTGTATTTTTGAAGAAGTGCCCAAGGGAACGAAGTTTCTTTTTCTTGGGGATTATGTTGACAGAGGGTCGCAAAGTATTGAAATCGCCATTTTGCTTTTTATACTAAAAATTATGTTTCCGAATCAAGTTTATTTGCTACGCGGAAATCATGAAACAATAAGTGTAAATGCAGCGTATGGGCTTTATGAAGAATGTAAAAAAAAGTATGATGACGTAGATGTTAGTAAGTTAAGCCGTAAAGAACAGGTGAAGCAGTATCTGAGTGAAAGGAATAATGATACTCCTGGAATTAAGGTATATCATAAGATAAACAGTGTATTTGATAATCTTTCATTAGCGGCAGTTGTTAATGGCTCTACATTTTGCGTACA
>JAISWM010000055.1 GCA_031270785.1 Oscillospiraceae bacterium | reverse complement strand
ATGCTGTTTGTGGTTTCTATATTTTTTAATATATTTCTTATATTTATCGATAACAAAGCAGCACCACCGGTAAGTATCAGGCAGCATATCATAACCAAAATTGATGCAAGAGACATCATTCCGTTTGCCCAAACGTTTTTAGTCCCTTCTTTTAAAAAATATTTCATAGAATTTATAACCACAAATCATCACTCCGATTTTGAGTATCGCCAACAACTTTACCTTCTGAAATTTCAACCACTCTAAAAGGGAACTGTTTTACTATTGATATGTCATGGGTAACCATTAATATGGTAGTACCGCACTTATTAATTTTCCCGAGAAGATCTACGATTTCATAGGACATTGCCGGATCTATATTACCTGTAGGTTCATCCGCAAGAATCATACCGGGATTATTAACTAAAGCTCTCGCAAGACCTACCCTTTGTTTTTCTCCGCCTGAAAGTTCAGAGGGCCTTCTTCTTGCCATGCCTTCAAGCCCTACAAGATTTAGCACGTACGGTACGCGTTTGCTTATACTTCTTGAGCCGGCACCCATGATATTCATAGCAAAAGCCACATTTTCAAAGACGGTCATTTTTTCAATAAGTCTGAAGTCTTGAAAAACCAATCCAATTGTTCTTCTTAAATAGGGTATATCGCGTTTTTTCATTTGAGTTAAATTTACGTTGTTAACGATTATTTTGCCGGATGTGGGTTCTTCTTCTTTTGTTATCAACTTCAAAAGTGTACTTTTACCGGAACCCGATGCCCCAACTATAAATATAAATTCAGCTTTTTCAATTTTAATGTTTAAACGATCCAATGCCATAGCTGAACTGTCGTATAATTTTGTAACATTTCTAAATTCTATCATTCTGGTATGTACTCCACCTTTCGCGCACATTATATCATTTTTTGCGAAATTAGTACACCCTCTCAAATTTCGGTAGTGTATCAAAGGATTTGAAAAAATATGTGAAAGGAGCTATAATAATTAACAAAAAAGGCAGGGAATTATTATGTGTCTAAACGGTTTTGACTATAGACTTTCTGCAAACTATAGTTAACGCCCTTGAAAAATGTTTAATTTTTCGCAATCATTGCCCCGCCTTACCGGCGGGGCGATAGCTTGCTTATATGGCTATTTTCAAGAAAAACAGCTATGCATACCCTTAATTTAAAGTTTTTTTAAATCTGATATAATCGCCAAGTATAATAGTTGCTGATACGGCATCTATTATATTTTTTCTTTTTTGGCCTTTCGTATTTGTGATATTTAGGTATGTGGTTGCTATAGCGGTAGTTTTTCTTTCGTCCCAAAGAATTATATCAGTGTTTAAACGCTCTTTTAAAACGCTCTGTAGCTTTATAGATCTTTTCGCGCTTTCACCTTCAGAACCATCCATATTTCTGGGCAACCCTATTATTATTAATTGAGTTTTTGTTTTCTGTACTTTTTCTATAATTTTTAGACATAATTTGTTAAAATCTTTTTCTTTAATCGTTTCTAACGGGTAAGATATAAGTTCCTGTTTATCACATATAGCAAGGCCGGTCCTGGACAATCCCAAATCTATTGCCATCATTATCATTTTATATTTTAAATACCTGCCTTTTTATAGCTGCTGCTTTTGAAAAAGCAGCAGTTAGGGTGCATAGCTATTATAACAAAAACCATTTAAAAGCGTGGTATTATTTACGTTTCCCCCCGCCGAAGGCGGGGGGAAAACAAAAAACGTTACTGTTTCAAAAGGCTTTTACTATACGGTTTTTTCCCAGTTATGTCTCAAAATAATTGGAACTTTTTCTTTCTTTCCCCCGCTGACTCCGCGGGGGAGAAACGTAATTGGAGTAGTCAAAAATGTTGATGATACCCTATGGTAAATAACAAACATTTTTATATTGGATATTATCACCGCTAAAAACTGCTATCGCTCCCGGACTTTTTCTTTGTGCACCACAAGGCGCAGAAAACATAGTTATTACGCTGTTATTTCCAAAAACATCCCTGTGGCCATTTGGCACCCCACTGCGGTTAGAACAAACAATATACTTTAAATTATGCTCTGTAAAAAAGTCGTTTGCCTGTTGGATGCCAAAGGAATACCCCCCGCTCTTTATATTTTCACTAGTCATATTTTCCGTAAACGTACTAACATTTGGGTCTGGGTTACTCCACAATAAATCTTCCACAAACACATTATTTTCCACAAACACATCTTCCTCTTCAAACACATCTTCCTCTTCGGTTGACGCCACGAATAAATATGAAATCGGTTTCTTTTCATCCGCTATCCGCGATAAATCGATTCCGGGGAAAATTCCCCCATGCACACAAAATATATTATCATTACCAATTAAAGCTAATGAAAAATTATTAAACACACTAGTTATTTTCTCAAAAACGGTATTACAGCTTCTCCCACATTCTGCCTCCTCCACATATGCGTCAGGGTACACCTTATCGAATTCGTTTCTAAACTCACACTCGCTATTATTCGCCGCTCCTTCTTCCTCCTTCCCAAGAAGTAGAAAGACATTATCCGGATACATAATTTTTAATTTAAGAAGTAACATAACAATCCTGGTATTTGGCGCCGTGTCCGTATCCAAGGGGAAGTATTTTTTCCCCACATAATTTCCGAGAAAAACAATTTTTGCCCCTTGAGGCACCATTCTTAAAAACTCATTAATACAATACTTAAGCGTTTTGAAATCACCCCGAATATCCCCAACTACTATAATGGTTGGGGCGGAAATCCTTAATAAACAGGATTCATCTTTAAGTATATCGATTGCTTTATCGCATATTTGAAAAATTTCGTCTTGTGTAAATATAACGTCAAAATTCGAATATTTATCCAAAACTTCTTTGAACGGCGACCCAAAGCATCCACAAAGGCGGTACACTCCTGCTGCTGCCGCCGCTAATACTAATGATCCACCCGCAATATACTTTTTTGCGCTAAAATTCCAGGGAGCTACATCTTTCGGTTTTTCATACGGGGCAGTATTTAGTGGGTTACTATCATTTGCAGACGCCAAAGGAATTATACCGCTTTGAAAAATTAATATAGTGCTCAATAAAACAGATATTATCTTTTTTTTCATAGGCGCTTCTCGTTTCATTTTTAATTTATACTAATTTAAATTATAAATATCGATTTGTGTCCGTTACTTTCCACTTTTCAAGAAAAACAATTCAAACACATATCAATTTTTTAATTCAGAAATAGTATTAATTAGTTATATTATTATTAATATTATCTAACGTCAATGGTATTGCTCACGAATTGGCGTTATCTTGCAATAATGGCACAATTTTGCAGTAAAAACTATTTAAAAGCACGATATTATTTGCGCTACAAAATTGACAAAATTTACAACTATAGCTGTGCATTTGAAAAAAGTAAATTTGTTTTGTGCGGTCTCTCACCACCATCGGCAGGAAAAAAGTTACAAGAGTTTATACTTTTTAAGTTAAATCACTATAATTTTCCCCCCGCCAAAAGCAGGGGAAAAACAAAAATGCCACTGTCCCAAAAGGCTTTTACTATAAGCATCGCCCCGCCTATCGGCGGGGCGATAATTGCTGAAATTTAGATTTTTTTCAAATGCAGCAGCTATATCTACGTTTTTTCCCCCGCCAACGGCGGGGGGGAAAGATATTAGACTTCCTCGGAAACTAAATTAGAGATTCGAAATTGATAATACCGCAGATGAGATTTGTTCGTAAATTATGGCGTTTTCTACGATTTCGGTATTTGTTTGCCATGATTTTGAACACTTTGATTTTTGCATTAACATTCTCGATAAGGACTCTG
>JAISWM010000082.1 GCA_031270785.1 Oscillospiraceae bacterium | reverse complement strand
CTAATCGGTCGAGGGTTTGTCCTTTTTTTGATTTCTTGGTTTTTCCTTACTGCTTTTCTTTTATTCAGTTTTGAAGGTGTGTAGCGTTTTGACTTGTATAGTATTGACCTTTTTTGGAGGCGACCTAAATTAGTAAATAATATTTTTCTCTCTCGCGTTCGCGGGGGAGAAAGAAGAAGTTTCAACCTCTTAATTTTTTAATATAGGTGGTTAAAATGGCAAATAGTGATTTTTGGAATTGTTTACAGCAGCTTGTTTCAAATTCAAAAATTGTAATTGATAGACCGAAAGGTTCGCACCATCCTAATTTTCCTGATGCTCCTGCTTATCCGTTGGATTATGGCTTTTTAGACGGCACTTTTTCGATGGACGGAGAAGGAATAGATTGTTTTAAAGGAAGCTTTAATAATAATGCCGTTACCGGTGTTTTGTGTACAGTAGATATTATGAAGAAAGATTCTGAGATAAAAATTTTAATTGATTGTACAAAAAATGAGATGAATATAGCGTGTGAATATTTAAATAAACCGGATTTTTTTAAAGCAATACTGATTAAAAAAAATAATGGTTGACATTTTTGATTAATTTGTTTAAATTGTTCTTTAGTTATTTAATATTCCTCAATAGCTCAGTTGGTAGAGCATGCGGCTGTTAACCGCAGGGTCGTTGGTTCGAGTCCAACTTGGGGAGCCAAAAAAATCGGTCGTGTATCAAAACAGTTGAAGCTTTTTCTTCCCCCCAGGCGTTCTAGCGGGGGGGAAAAGATATTACCAACTGATTTGGCCCACAATCAAAAAGTCTTTAATAGTATGATATAGTTGTTTCGCTTTACAATAGACTTTAGAAATTATGTATAGCTATTGTTCTTGAAAAGGGTGCACAGGCAAGCTTTTTCCCGCAGGTTTAGCGGAAAAAAACTTCTGAAATTGGGACTTTTTTAAAGCGTAACGGCTGTATGGTTGTTGCGTTTGCAAAAAGTAAATTTCTTCGTATGCTCCATCCCCACAGGATCGCAGCGATAAGGTGGTGAAAGAGTAAAATTTTTTCTCCCGCCCGCCTATCTCCGACGCAGGGCATGCGGGTCATTACGGCGGGTTTGCATGCTTCATTCGGGAAGCACGCTCGCAATAATCAATGAATACGCGGCCTTCTGGGTCGGGGAATTAGGGTGGTGACCCAAGTTAGTGGATAATATTTTTTCCTCCGCGAACGCGTGGGAGAAAGAAAAAGTTTCAATTATTTTGAGACATGGCCGAAATTAGACCCTAAATTAGATTAAACTTTTTTCAAGTGTGTTGGCTATAGTTGTTTTCAATTGCGGCTTGGTATAGTGAAAATTATTTGAAAGCATACCGTTATTTATGTTTTTTCCCCATTGAACTGAAGACGGGGGAAAACAAGAGTGTGACTGTTTTAAAAAATTTTTACTATATAATGCCATTTTTTTAAGTTGGGCAAGGTGGGTTTATCAGTGAGAATTAAAAAAGCAGTTGTACCCGCCGCGGGATTTGGCACAAGAGTCCTCCCGGCGACTAAGTCTATGCCCAAGGAGATGTTCCCGGTTGTAGATAAACCTACTATTCAGTATATTATTGAAGAAGCGGTTAATTCGGGTATAGAGGAAATTTTAATAATCATTAGCAGAGGAAAAGAAATTATCACTAATCACTTTGATAAATCACCTGAATTAGAAAATTTTTTATATAAAAATAATAAATTAAATTTGTTAGATGATATTAAAAATATATCTGAGCGTTGTGATATATTTTTTTGCCGTCAAAGAGAGGCAAGAGGGTTAGGACACGCTGTTTTGTATGCTAAATCGTTTATTGGAAACGAGCCTTTTGCCGTGTTATACGGTGATGATTTAATAGTCAGCGATATACCTGTTTGTAAGCAACTTATTGATGCGTTTAATAAATATCAGTTAGGGGTATTAGGGGCAAAAGAAATGCCAAAAGATGAAATTCACAAATATGGTTCTTTAAAAGTTGAGCACATGGAAAAAAATTTTTTTAAGTGCACTGATATGGTGGAAAAACCCGGGTTAAGTGAAGTAATGTCTTTATATTCAATTTTAGGACGGTGCATATTAACTCCTGATATTTTTGATGTTTTAGAAGCGACTCCCCCGGGGGTAGGGGGAGAGGTACAGCTTACAGACGCAATGAAACAACTAGCTCGCTCAAACGGAATGATAATGGTAGATTTTGATGGTAAAAGATATGATATGGGGAATAAATTAGAGATAATAAAAGCCTCTGTGGAAATAGCATTAAATCATCCGGAAATAGGCAGTGATTTTAAAAATTATTTAAAGCAATTAAATTTAAGCAGTGGCTGATGGTTGCATAATAGACCTGTCCGTAAATCTCACAGAGCGCAAACTATCAAAAAATACATCACTTAAAAAATGGCTTTGCATCAAAATCTCCCGGGAAGTATTTTTATACGCCGTCGTCGATTTTGATTGCAATCTGTAAAATTTACGGACAGGTCTAATAGATATGTCCGAAAATTAAACGACCTGTAAATCCATATTATGCAAACCGCAAATTATTGTCATTCTGAGACCGTGACGCTTACGCTTATTTCTGTACCTATC
>JAISWM010000081.1 GCA_031270785.1 Oscillospiraceae bacterium | reverse complement strand
CTAATCGGTCGAGGGTTTGTCCTTTTTTTGATTTCTTGGTTTTTCCTTACTGCTTTTCTTTTATTCAGTTTTGAAGGTGTGTAGCGTTTTGACTTGTATAGTATTGACCTTTTTTGGAGTATTAATATTTCTTTTGCGGTTTGCCGCTGCTTTGTTTTTAGTCTAATTTATTTTGCAAGCATACCGTTATTTGCGTGTTTTTTCCTGTTGCTAGTGGGTAAAAGAGCGAAAATGTCATTGTTTAAAAAAAATTTTATTGTAAAACACTGTTCCTCCTTGCACCATTAGCTCAGTTGGTAGAGCACCTGACTCTTAATCAGGGTGTCCCGGGTTCGATTCCCTGATGGTGCACCACATATAAGATCCGAAAATGATACAATCGGATCTTTTTCATTGCAATTATTCGGTAAGAATCGTCCACAAAAATGCACCAGAGTTTGCACCAAAAAAAGACATTCTTAAATGAGTGTCTTTTTTAGTACTCAAATTAAAAAAACAAGGAGGAATTATGGAAATGCTATACATCTTATGTGTCTCAATTCTTGTGACCGTAATTTTAATGGTTATCACACTTTTTCAAAGAATTCAAATTTATTGCATGAAAAAAGAATTAAAAAAATGCTTGAAAGTTATTGCCAGATGTAAACCGGATTCTAAAACAGAGAGTGCAGTTTCACAAATTAAAAAACATTAAAAAAAATGGAGGAATTTTAAATTATGAAAATTAAGTAAACACAGATTAACGAGCAAAAAAGCAGAAAAAGAGAAGATGCAAATGTGGGAATACAAAACGTCTAAAAATATCGATACAACAGGCATTTATGTGTTAATATTAACACCGTTTGGTTAGCAAAGAGCATAATTATCCCTGGGTGAAGTTCAAAAGTTCAAAAGTTTGTGCCGAAACATATATAAATTTGCGCTTGCGAAAGCCATGTCAAAGTGACAAGCGTTCTTTTTTATGCCCCTGTAAATGACCTGATTACAACCAAAAATGCGTTTAACAATATAATATGGGTATTCTACGATCCAACGACGGGCAGATTTTTGCGCTTCTATTTTTTTCTCCCAATTTAGCGGATATTTATGCTTTTCTGTACATTTTTTCGGGCGTTTGCTGATGCGGTACTCGACTTCTTCTTTTGTGCGCTTGTGTCGATTAAAATCATCGGAGCGCTCCATTTCACGTCGTTTTTCTACTCCTATAAACGCTGCATCACCAGATGGTGGTCCAAATTAATTGATAATATCTTCCCCCCGCCATAGGCGGGGGGGAAAGAAGAGATTTCAACTATTTTAACCCACAACCGCATCACCATAACGAACATCATCATCTTCACGGTAACAAGTTGATGCCTGCGTGATATCGTGCTCATTGGTGATGCCCCAAATTAATTGATAATATCCTTCACCCCCGCCCGTACATAGCGGGGGAAAAGAAGGGATTTCAACTATTTTGCGACATAGCATATTTTCTAAACACACTTTAAATAAAATATATTGAAATAGTTTGGAAATTCGCTATAATATTCTAAAGCTGAACTAAATTAATTATTCGAAATGGGATGACAAGCCAATGAAAAAGGAATTGTTTGACAATATTTTTAAAGATCAAAAATTTATAGTAGAATTATTAAAACTTAAAACTTCTCAAGATTTTAAGTTGAAGCTGGGGGAAAAAAATATTGATGTATCTTTAGAAGATATAGATATTATTTTAAATTTAAAACAAGAAATAGAAGATGGCAAGCTTGATGACAGAGCTTTGGAATTAATTAAAAATTTTCAAAAATGGATAGTTAACAGCGAATTAAATGATGAAGATTTAGATGCAGTTTCCGGAGGTATAAATTTATCAAAAAAGAATTTGGGACGAGTTGCGGCTTTTGCATTAGCCTTAAATTCATTCTGGGGGAATAACAGCACCGTGAGTGCCGTTTTACCCCCGGTGGAACTCGCTAAGAGATACAGCGAAGAAAAATTCGCTGCGTTATCTCTTGAGGATCAGGAACAACTTGTGGAACAACACAAAAGGTGGAATGAGATTAACTTCTATCAAGGATTGGCAGATGGTGACGATAGCCTACTTCAACAGGCAAGGGCTACAGTCATCGTTGGAAATAAAGCGACCGAAGCACTTGCAAAATCCGCAAAGAGTGTTTTGCCATTCGCAGCAGCGGTGTTTGTAATAAAATACGCTTCAGATATTTTAAATCATCTTAAAAATTTTTATGCAACTAGTAGTAATGCATTAAAAAATTTTTTTTATAAATTTAATCACAAAGGGATAGACATAGCAATATATAAAACCACCCTTGACGAAATTGAAAGAGAGCTTCGAAGTGAATTGGTGGGGCAAGCAGAAGCAATTGATAGGATAAAAGAAGTTATGACTGGTTATTTTGAATCTATGATAGAATCAAAAGCTTCGGACAAAAAGTTTGAAGGTGGTTTAGTTTTATATTTAACCGGTGCCCCGGCTACTGGTAAGTCGACTACTATGAAAATAATTGAAAAAAAAATGGGCTTAGGCGTCTGCGTGTGCCGCATGTCGGATGCTATTGAAGATAAAGGTAATGGGGCTGTAACAGTAGCTACAAGATTGACTAAACCAATAATTGTTGATAACGGTGAAGTAAAAATCCAAAAAGAGACAGACCTAACCAGACAAATTAAAAGCGAAATACCAACATTATATTGTTTTGACGAAGTTGATAAAATGAGAAATTTAGACAGTATTCTCCAAAAAAGAAGTATGAAAAATGAAAGTGGACAAATTATGGGAGGAAGCGTCGACGAAATGCTCAGAAACTTCGGTGATACCGGTCAAATAAATGGTGTAAATGTCTCCGGGTCAATTCTAATTGCCACTTCGAACGAAACGCCCGAACAATTTCGTCAGTTGGAAGGCAGTTTATACAATAGATATAAAGGATGCAACATTCAGTTTAATGATTTCAGCCAAAAAGATTATGAAGTACTTATAGAAAGAAAAAGTAGAAGTATTAAAACATTTTATAAAAAACAACACAATGTGGATGTCGTATGGGGTGAACATGCTATTAAATATTTTTCTGAAAAATTTGAAAATGAAAATTCAGGCGGTAGGGGTGTTGATATACTAATGAATGACGCACGTTACGCTGTAACCAAACATAAAGATTCAACAGAAAATTTTAAAAACCTAACTGTATCTTTAAATTACAGTGAAGAAACCGGAAAATTGTATGCGGAAACCGTTATAAAATAATATATCCGTCCTAAAATTGCAATTCGTAATTGTAAATACCGCTCATAATCTAAATTTTCGAGACTGTCCCGAATTTTGTGTAAAGGCCGAAAAAGCACATCGAATAAATTATAAGATAATGGTAGCTTGAGTCCAAGTAAAAGTCAAACAGTTAACTCGGTAGTCTATCAGCAAAGAAAATTGAAAGTTGAGAATAGATCTGCCCCCAGTCTCGGCGACGTTCAGCCCATTTTTTTGTGATGTCCATCATGGCCAAATATAGCATCTTTAAAAGGCTGTCGTCGGTCGGAAAAGCGGTGGCCCAAATTACTTGAAGCTAAATAAGTTTTTGTTATATTTTTATTGACATCTTGCAAGAATTAATATATAATGTAATATATATCAAAACTTTAAAGGAGAACAAAAAATGCATTATAATGAACATTTTAAAAAAGTTGCGTATAGTTTGCCTGCTATTTTTTTGATCGCTATCGTAACAGGTGTAGCAGTTCAAAGGGCCCGCCAGGCAACACCACCGCCACAGTTTGTAACACAATTTACGCATGTTGCTGAAACAAAATTATTGCATACTCCGAACCCCTGTGATCGATGTCGTTTAGGTATTAGGGGTAATGTGTATGAGGGTAATGAAATTTTAAAAACCAAAGTGGATATCGGGAATATCAACCAATTAAGAGCATATTTAGAAGCTTTGAATGAAAAATATGGTTGTACCCATGGCATACCGGCTGCAGAAGACGCTAATGGCGGTAATGGCGCTGAAATGTTATGGAGCTCGGCGGAATATTTTTTTGGTGCAGGCGACAGATACCATGGACTATCACTGTATAATCGAGAAATTTTTGCGAAGTGTATTACATTTATGTCCACACATAATAGTGATGATTTTGAAAGTATAGTACTTCCGCTTTCCACACACGGGGGGCACTGCATTTGGCGCGCTGAAGCTTTAGTCAACACCATGTACACAAATTTGCGCCGTATATTGTCTGACACGTCCGCCGGTAGGCAGAAAGCTGTGGACTTACAGAATTTATTAGAATTAACGTATAGTATAGTGAAAGAAAATATATTACTAGATGTTATGCAAACTGTTCAGAGTGACTTTAGTGCAACGTTCGAGCCTTTGTATATGATGAACGGTATTATGGCGTGGGTGAGGCATTGGCTTGGTATGGCGAACGAAGGGGGCAGGAATGAGCATCACAATGAAGCACAACGCTATTGGGAAATGGTGATGTCTAAAAAATATCTGATTGGGCGTCTAAACGAAGCCGCAAAAAACACGGTTGTAAACGAAGTAGAAGAAAACATGGTTAATGACGCTGTTAACGACGCAGAGATAGATTTTGACGAGTACTGCAAGTTAACCGGCAGAACACCCGTAGAAAAAGATCAACTTAAAGAGCAATTGGTTGCGTATAGTGCTGAAGCAGATCAACGTAGAAAGCAATTGGCTATATATGGAATTAATGGTGATGATGATGATTCACTTATAAAATGGGTTAATCAACAAGAAACATCGATCAGATTTCATGATATTATAATTGCTGTGAGTGAGGCGCAAGGCTACGATTCGGGCTCCACCATTGATTCCAACATAATGGGAATTAAGCTGTTCTACCTTTTGATTCAAGACAGCTATTTGGTTTTGATTTAAAACAGTTGAATTTTCTTCTTTCACTCCCGCATTTGGCGGGGATGGAAAGATGTTATCAACTAATTTGACCCATCACCATAATTTCTATAGTCTATTGTAAAGCGGAATTGTTGAAACTTCTTCTTTTTCCACCCGCCTTCGGCGGGGGGAAAAGATATTATCAATTAATTTGGGCCACAACCTGAGTTGGCAGAGGAAAAACGTAAATAATACTACGTTTCTAAATGGTTTTTGCTATATACCGCTATCTTTTCAATATTTCTAATACCGCACTGACAATGCTTCGGCTATCCATATTATATTCCTGCTTTAAATAGGGCATTTTTCCTACTTGGCCAAAACTATCTTTTATTCCTATGCATTTAAGTATCGTGGGACAGCGCTGCGATAAAACTTCGCTTACAGCGGAACCAAGTCCCCCGACAATATTATGATTTTCGGCTGTAATTACGTGTTTAGTTTTCGCGGCAGATTTAATAATAGTATCTTCATCTATAGGTTTAATAGTGTGAATATTTATAATTTCAGCATTTATTCCCCAATCCGATAATTTTTTATTTGCCTCTAAAACTTCTTGAACCATTATTCCGGAGCAAATAATAGTAACGTCTTTGCCTTCTTTAATGATATCAGCTTTAAAAAGGTCAAAATTATAGTCATCTGAAAACACGTCAGGAAGCTCTTTTCTAAACATACGAATATACAAAGGTTTATCAAAATTTAATATTTGCACAAGAGCCTTTTTTAGCTGTGAATTATCAACGGGTTCAAATATAACCATATTGGGAATACTTCTGAGGATCCCAATATCTTCAACGCTCATATGCGTACCGCCGTTATATTCGGCACTAATGCCGGGGTCAGTTCCGACTATTTTTACGTTTTGGCCGGCGTAAGCTATTGATACGGCGATTTGGTCGCAAATGCGTCTGGTAGCAAACGGAGTAAACGTAAAAATAAAAGGTATGAAACCATAACTGCTCATCCCCGCAGCTATACCTGCCATATTTTGCTCCGCAACACCTACGTTTATGCATCTTTCAGGATATTTTTCAGATATTTCAGATAGTCCGTTTGGCTTAGCTAAATCCGCATTTAAAAGCACTATATTTTCATTTTGCGCCATATATTTATCCATTTCAAAAGAAAAAGTTTGTCTCATCTCCATTAGATAGTACCTCCGAGTTCTTTCATACCTTCATCAAACATTTCTTTACTGATTGGCATACTGTGATTTGAAAATCCGGCATTTTCCACAAAAGAAAGCCCGTACCCTTTTTTGGTATTTAGTATAACCATGCTTGGCTTACCATTAGAAAACTCTTTACATTGTTTAATAGCAAAATCAATTGCTTCGCAGCTATTCCCATTATTTACGGTGACTGTGTTCCATCCGAATGCCTCCCATTTCTTATCTATAGGCTCTATACCGCAAATATCCTTTACCTCACCGTCGAGTTGAAGTTTATTGTAATCTGTGAAAGCTATTAAATTGTCAAGTTTATGGTGAGCCGCAAACATGCCCGCTTCCCAAATTTGGCCTTCTTGAGATTCTCCATCACCTATAATAGTATAAATTTTTGCGCCGTCTTTTTTGAGTTTAGACGCTTTAGCTATTCCCGCGGCACATGAAAAACCTTGGCCCAAAGAGCCTGTGGTCATGTCAATCCCGGGAGTTTTATTCATATCGCAATGACTTGGCAAATTGGTTTTGGGTTTATTAAGGGTTAAAAGCCAACTCTTGTCAAAATACCCAATATCGCACAAAACCGCATACACCGCAGGTCCGCTATGCCCTTTAGACACTATTAACCGATCCCTGCCATTCATATTAGGCTCATTGGGGTCTACATTCATGTGTTTATTATAAAGCACCACTAAAAGCTCGACTATTGAAAAGCTTCCTCCAATATGTCCTGCTCCTAAAGTCCCTATTTGAGTAAGAATATCTTGTCTTATTTTTTTGCATTTAATATCTAAATCTTTAAAGTCCAAAAAACACACTCCTAAATTATAAGATTATAGCAAAAACCATTTAGAACCGCGATATTATTTATGCTTTTTTCCCCCACGCCAAATGCGGGTGAAAAAACAAAAATGCCACTGTTTTAAAAGGCTTTTATAGCTAACACTCGGTCATGCCTCAAAATAATTGAAATTTCTTCTTTTCCCCCCGCCGGGGGCGGGGGGAAAACAAAAACGCCATTGTTTTAAAAGGTTTTTACTATAAAACCGGTAGTTCGGGCTAAAAGCCCGGTTATATTATTTTGAGAACCTCATTATTTTTGCTTGTCTGATTTTCAATATATTCTCTAATCATAGCTAGCGAGAAAGATTATTTAACAGCATATTAATGCGCAACAGCATAGCAATATATAAATATTGTTTTCTGCTTTTTAAATTTTGGTCACATTCGATTGCTTCCAAAGAGTCATACCGTCCTTGTAAATTAAAAAATTCCTGAAGTAATTCGAAATCTAAAGCATCATTTTTGAGTAATATATTACCACGTGGATCTTGTAATTTACAATGTATATTTCCATCCAGCCATAATTTATAGCAAAATGAATTACCATCTGGATAAAAATTTATTGTCATGGTATAAACGCAATCGCCATTTTCGTCATCGCCGATTGTTTCAATGCCAAACCCTGCATCATAAACGGTTTCCCAGAAACAAGTTTCTTTAAAAATTAATAGTACAGATGAAAAATTACTCATGTCTGGCAGTTCCTGTTTAATTTCCCCGGCAGCACCATCTATTACTAATTTGTCGGAGAGAGTTCTAGGGAAATATGTACGGTTTTGTTTTGAAAAATATATTACATTCGCTGCTTTACAGCCCCCAAACGTGCACATACACGCTAACAGTATGAAAATTGAAAAGTATTGTTTACAATATTTCATTAATACTCTTTTCTTAGCTGTTTCACTTGAAAAAAGCATACTTGTTTGTGCATCCTTCCTCCCGCAAGCCCGCGGGGAAAGAGGTTTATACTTTCTAAGTTAAATCACTACAGCTGTTATGATTTAAAACAGTCTTCAAAAGTAAATTTATTCATGTACTTTCTCCCAGCCGTCGGCTGGGAGAAAGTTATAAAAATCAGACGTTTTTCAAACGAAACAGCTATATACTAAACTTAAAATTTGTCGTCAACAGTATAATTTAAATGCAAATTCATTTAAAGGGTTAATTTTAAAAATTGTTGTTTTTGTCGAAAACACATTTATTTCTTTGCTAAATTCGCGAGTTTTTCATATTTTATTTTTGAAAACTTCTCAGCTTCTTCAAATAATGTATCTGCTCTGTTTTTGCATATTTGATTTAGAGAGTCATATCTTATCTCGTTTGTTATAAAATCTTTGTATTTTTCTGCCGGGGCTTTACTGTCGAGCACAAAAGGATTTTTGTTTTGTTTTTGAAGTTCGGGATTAAATCTAAACAAATTCCAATATCCGGCTTCAACGGCTTTTTTTTGCTCCCGAATCATAAAACACATACCGTCCTTAATGCCGTGATTTATGCAAGGAGAGTAAGCAATGATTATTGAGGGGCCATTATAATTTTCAGCTTCAATAAAAGTTTTTAAGCATTGATTATAATCAGCTCCCATAGCTACTTGGGCCACGTATACGTGGCCATAAGTCATAGCCATCGTGGCTAAATCTTTTTTTGCCGTAGATTTCCCCTTGGCGGCAAATTGTACTACCGAGCCGAGCGGAGTGGCTTTTGAAGACTGCCCTCCGGTGTTGGAATAGGCTTCTGTGTCAAACACAAGTATATTTACGTTTTCGCCTGAAGCTATAACATGGTCAAGCCCACCGAATCCTATATCATATGCCCATCCATCCCCACCGAATATCCATACGGATTTTTTGGAAAGGTAGTTTTTGTTATCAATTATTATATTTTTTAATTTGCATAAATCGGAAAATTCGCTGAAATCAGTGCTTTTCAGTGCTTCAAGCAACTTGCTTGAAGCCGTTTGATTTAGTTCACCATTTTCAAATGTATCAATATAGTTTTTAGAAGTTTCTTTTAGTTTTAGGTTGTCTGTTTCTTTGTAAATACGATTTATATAATCAAATAAATTTTGTCTGATTGTATTTTGAGCTATAGATATACCGTATCCAAACTCGGCGTTATCTTCAAAAAGTGAATTTTGCCACGCGGGGCCTTTTTCAGCATAATTTTTAGTATATGGAGTGGACGGAAAAGAAGCACCCCAAATAGATGAACATCCAGTTGCATTGGCTATGTACATTCTATCTCCGAAAAGCTGCGTTGCGAGTTTGGCATAAGGGGTTTCTCCGCAGCCCGCACAAGCACCCGAAAATTCAAGCAGCGGCTTTTTAAATTGACTTCCTTTAATGCTAGATTGTTTAAATTTTTCGAGCACTTCGGATTTCAGCGGCAATTTTTCGCAGTAATCAAAGTATTTTTGGAATTCGAGCTGAGAAACCGCCGGGCGCATTACTAACGCTTTATTACCTTTCATTCCCGGGCATACGCTAACGCATACTCCGCAGCCCGTGCAGTCAAGCGTTGATACAGTTATAGAGAAGTTTAAATCTGGGAATCCAATCATTTTTTTGTGCTTTATATTTTCAGGAGCACTGTTTATTTCATCATTTGTCATAGCACCGGGCCTTATTACTGCATGCGGACAAACGTAAGCGCACAGATTGCACTGCGTGCAGTTTTCAGGAATCCATTCGGGCGTGTCTATTGCTATACCTCGTTTTTCATACGCAGCAGAACCCGATGGCACTGTACCGTCTGAATATTTTAAAAACTCTGATACCGGTAAACTATTACCTTTTAAATTATTACACGGGATTAAAATATTTTTAACGTAATCATCAAGAAGGGAATCACTTTTAAAATTATTGCCTGAGAGGTTTTCTGCGTAGCCATTGCTTTTTGAAAAAACAAATTTGCTTGCATACTCTTCCCCGCCGTTTGAGGGGGGAAGATTATAGGGAATTAGGCATTTTTCATGGGCATTAGCTATATTTATGTTTGACCAAGAATCGGGAACGGAGACTTCATGTACGTTTTTTATTCCTTGATCTATGGCATCGTGATTCATTTTAACTATTTTTTCGCCTTTTTTACTGTAAGATTTTGTAGCGGCTTGTTTCATTAAATCTACAGCTTCATTTATATCCATAATGTTTATAATTTTAAAAAAAGCGGCTTGCAGTATGGTGTTAATGCGCCCGCCGAGGCCAAGTTCTTTCCCTATTTCAATGCCGCTGATAGTGTATAAACGTATATTATTATCAGAAATAAATTTTTTCATTTTACCTGGAAGATATTTGCTGAGTTCATCATCGTTCCATGGGCAGTTGAGTAAAAATTTTCCGTTTGGTTTTAAATCCTCAACCATATCATATTTATATACATATGATGGATTATGGCAAGCTACGAAATCAGCCTTATTTATAAAATACGTTGATTTGATAAGACTTTCCCCGAACCTTAAATGGGATATTGTGGCACCGCCTGATTTTTTTGAATCGTATGAAAAATATCCCTGAACGTTCATGGCCGTATTATCGCCTATTATTTTGATTGTGTTTTTATTTGCCCCTACTGTGCCGTCAGAACCAAGCCCCCAAAATTTGCAGGAGGTAATATCTTTTGGAGCCGTGTCTATTTGGCGGGTTTCTGTTAAAGAAAGGTTTGTAACGTCATCATTAATACCGATGGTAAACCTTTTTTTAGGGTTTTCACTTTCCATATTATTGTACACGGCAAATATTTGACTTGGAGTAGTATTTTTAGAGCTAAGGCCATATCTGCCTGAGTACACTTCTATTTTGCCGCCTTTAAATTCCTGAATTCCGGCGAGTATGTCTAAATAAAGAGGCTCACCGACAGAACCAGGTTCTTTTGTTCGGTCTAAAACAGATATCTTTTCTACCGATTTTGGAAGAACATTTAATAAAAATTGTGATACAAAGGGTCTATAAAGCCTTACTTTAACAAGCCCTACTTTTTCGTTTTGACTATTTAAATAGTCTACCGTTTCTTCGATAGTTTCGCAAACAGACCCCATAGCTATAATGATTTTTACGGCTTCAGGGTGGCCGTAATAATTAAAGGGTTTATAATCGCGCCCTGTGCGCTTATTTACTTCGTTCATATATTCTAAAACTATATTTGAAATATTATCGTAGAATTTATTGCCGGCTTCTCTGTTTTGAAAAAACACATCGCCGTTTTGAGCAGTGCCGCGAATGGTTGGGTTTTCAGGATTCAGAGCGTTTTTTCGGAACTTATTAACCGAGTCCCAATCTATCATTTCAGAAAGTTCACCGTAGTCCCAAACGTTAATTTTTTGTATTTCGTGGGACGTACGAAGCCCATCGAAAAAGTGCAAAAATGGTATTCGGCCTTTTATTGATGAAAGATGAGCAACAGCGGATAGATGCATAATTTCCTGCGGATTATTTGAACATATCATAGCGTAGCCTGTTTGCCTGCAGGCGTAAACATCCGAATGATCCCCGAATATTGACAGCGCGTGGGTGGCTATAGCCCTCGCCGAGACGTGAACGACATTTGGGAGGAATTCCCCCGCTATTTTATACATATTGGGAATCATTAATAATAAGCCTTGAGACGCAGTATATGTTGTCGCCAAAGCTCCGGCCGCAAGGCATCCGTGCATAGCTCCGGCAACCCCCGCTTCGGACTGCATCTGCACTACTTTTACCTGCCTGCCAAATAAATTTTTTCGCCCGTCAAAAGAATATTTATCTATTTCATCCGCCGCCGCGGAAGACGGAGTTATAGGATATATAATTGCAACATCAGTAAAAGCGTACGACACGTACGCAGCGGATGAATTACCGTCCATAGTTATTTTTTTATTTTTCTGTTCAAATTCCTCCTGTTATATTTTTAAAAACAGTGGCTTTTTGCGCTCTTTCCGCCGCTAAATGTCTAATTTTTTATCGCTATTCCCTGCGGGTCATGTCTCAAAATAATTGGCACTTTTTCTTTTCCCCTCCCCGCGAGCTTGCGGGAGAAAAAGATATTATCAACTAATTTATACTAATTTTCATTATAAATATCAAATTTATATCCGTTACTTTCCCCGCCCACTCGCGGGGAAAGTAATTTTAACACATATCAGATTTTAATTTATAAATAGTATAAAAAAGGATGTTTTTTAAAAAATATTAATTATTTTAAAAAAAGGTTGCTTTTAGTTTGCTTTTAAGCTATAATTAAATTGCGATCGCAATAAAAAAGCTTTTTATCTAAACAATAATTTAAAAGGAGAATAAATTTATGAATTTTAAAAAAATTTCAGCAATTTCATTATGTTTTTTAAGCATTATTTCTTCAAATGTACATGCGTGGCCGGATCCAATAACCGGAGAATTTACACAAGATGATATGGCAGCACATCATGCAGTACCCAAAGCAAACATTATACAGTGTCTTGAACGCTACTTTTTTGTAAATTACATACCTCGCCCTTTTTTACAAGAATTTACAAAATACTTTCTAGAGAATAGAATGATAAATGGAGGACCTCTAAAAGACGGAATTACTCGCAAAATGAAACGCTCAAGACAAAATCTGATACAAGCCTTAGACACGTATACAAATCAAATAATGCTACATTTGCAAGATCCGCTTGTTAAAAACCATGTTATGCGCATGGCTGTAGCTATGAGTCTTTACGACCGGGACCTGAGTATGGAGAAAATGGGATTAATATTGGGATTATAGAAGAATCTCTTGCTCGCGAAATGTTACGCAAAAGAGAATCTATGCTAAATTTTTTTGAATCGCGTAGAGGTTTAATACTGCAATGTTTGGAAATTCCAGATAATATAAACCAGGTTCATGACTTAAATGCGGGGGGGGATATCAATATTAGTTGATAATATCTCCCTCCGCCGATTCGCAGAAAAAAGAAGGAATTTCAACTATTTTGAGGCATAACTATTTCTAAATGGCTTTGGCTATATCACGCGTTATTGTGTTGATTTAACAAAATTGTTACGGATTCTTTTAAAAGTTCCTCATTTTGAGTAAGCATAGCAAGTACGCTTCTGTATATAATTCCGGGATTTTTATGAAAATTTTCTTTTACCATTGCGGCTTGGCCGAGGTCCGGTACGTATAGGGTAAGAGCCATCAAATTAAAATCCTCATCACCCGATATTCCGCAGGTAACATTGTACCCTCTGTTATTTTTTTCTATTTTTACCGTATTTTCGTTTCTGCTTTTCAGGGTACTTATAAAAGTGTTAATAACTTTTATTGATTTTTCCTTTATTATATGTGGAAGCGACCTGCTTAATTGCTCTGATATTACTTTTCCGCTTTCAGATATAGTATACATTTCTTTTTCACTGTCCACACATATTAAATTATTATTTGATTCCAAATCTGAAAAAGCTTCGCTGGTTTCAAAGTAGTTTGATATCCCTCCGTTTTGGAGTGTTGAGATAAGATCTGACTTTTTAATTTTTGTACCTATATTGGATAATACATAACATATTAATACTTTAATTTCTTGTATACTTCGCAGTCCGCCGGGGTTTACTCCCGCTGAAAAAGTATTTGATTTCATAAACTTTTCCCCCTTAAATATTAATTTTTTTAAACAGTAGCATTTTTCCCACCTCTGCAGGTATAGGCAAGAAATGTAAGCAAATATAGCTGCTTTTTTAAAAAAAGCGAATTTATTTGCGTGCTCTCCCGCACGGGCGGTGATCCAAATTAGTTGATAATATCTCTCCCAGCCCATGGCGGGGGAAAAAGAAGGAATTTTATTGACATACCAAATAAACCTTGCATTTTTGCACCAAGTATGTTATAATATGGACATGGATAACGAACTGAAAACTAATGCGGTACGGTTGAGCCAAGAACAGCAATACGAGCTT
>JAISWM010000054.1 GCA_031270785.1 Oscillospiraceae bacterium | reverse complement strand
GCACAGCACAGCACAGCACAGCGGGATTGTAGAAATGCCCTAGAATTTTGTCAAGGAAATTTTGCGTTTTTTTGCAATTTTTTAAACTTTTTTCGTGGCTAACCTGTCTTTTTGGACGGTTTTTTTTCATGGAAACATACGAGCACCTCCGAATCTTTCGATTTTTCAATTGAAAATTTTGAAATTTCGGAGGAAATAAATTTGGAAAAAACAATAAAGACAATCAACTTCGACGGCTCTATTACTGAAGTCGAGGTTAGTTTTGACGTCTGGAAAGCGGACAAAGAATTCAGCGGCAGCGAAAATTATCAAAACTACAAAAAGCGAAAACATTCGGGCAATAGAAAGTTAGAAGTTTCACTTGAAGAAATTTTAGAAAGGCAAAATAACCAAAAGCCAGATGAAGTGTTGATTTGTGAAAGCGCAGAAAATGCGTATTTTCATGAACTTTCAAACGAAATGCTGCAAAAAGCGTTGGGCAAACTTTCTGAAAAACAAAGAAGGAGAATTATTTTAAGATTTTTTTATAACCTTACGAATCAACAAATTGCGGATATTGAAAAATGCGAACTAAGAAACGTGGAAGTCGCTATTTCTCTAGGTCTTCAAAACTTAAAGAAAATTTTAGAAAGCTTTTAAACAAAAAACCATCGGTTTTTGACGCTTTAAGCACCCTATATATAGAGAGGTATTTTTCTTCAGAAGAATTCTCACCCCAAAAATGCACATTGAAAATTAAATATTTTTCCTGGGACTGATGGTACAACCCCCACAGCAAACGGAAAAACAGAATCAAAAAACAAAGGAGGAATTTTTGTGTTGTACACTCCGAACTACAAGAAATATGTAACAAAAGATTCGGAATTTATCACCACTCATTTGGTGCCTAAATATGAACCCGATGAGAAAGAAAAAATAAAAAGAGACATTGAGGGCAAATTATTTGAAATATTCAAAAAATACGTTCCGACACGAAAACATTAAAATTAATTTAATGAGTATTTACTAATAGTCCGCTTTATGCTATAATTTCAGTGTGAGCGGCTATTTTTATATACATCAAATTTTAGGAGAGAAAATGATGTATAACGCGCATTATGGCCGACAATCCGTTGACAAAAAAGACAGTATTTCTGTCGAAAGTCAACTTGATTTTTGTAAATATGAATCCAGAGGTGAGAAATATAAGGAGTATGTAGATAAAGGATTTAGCGGTAAAAACACGAACAGACCGGCTTTTACGCAGCTATGCTCTGACATTGAACAGGGATTAATAGAAAAAGTTATTGTTTACAAACTTGATCGTATAAGCCGTTCAATTCTCGATTTTTCCAACATGATGGAGTTTTTTCACAAACACAATGTTGAATTCGTTTCATCAACAGAAAAATTTGATACCTCTACTCCAATGGGTAGGGCTATGCTAAATATCTGTATAGTGTTCGCGCAGCTAGAAAGAGAAACCATTCAAAAACGTTCCATCGATACCCACTATTCAAGATGCCAAAAGGGGTTTTACATGGGTGGAAACGTACCTTATGGATATAGACTTGAAAAGACTATTGTAGACGGAATTAAAACTTCAAAGTACGTACTGATTCCTGAAGCGGAAGAACAAATAAAATTGATTTTTTCTTTGTATTCTAATCCCCAAACTTCTATTGGAGATATTTTAATTCATCTGAATAATAATCACATAAAAAATATTCAAGGAAAATTATGGGATAGGAGCAGAGTAACCCGTATAATTTACAACGCAGCGTATGTGCGGGCAGATCCCGATGTTTATGATTTCTTTAAAAGTCAAGGAGCTAACATAGTTGGCGATGTTTCAGATTTTATCGGCACAAACGGTTGCTATCTTTATACAAATGAGGAAAACAGGAACAAACCCAAATCGATAATTCGTATAAAGAACAAAATTTTGGTACTAGCACCGCACGAAGGAATAATTTCGTCTCAAGAATGGTTGCAGTGCAGAATCAAAAGCCTGGCAAATAAGCAATTTCATCGAGGGAAAGGCAAGCATTCGTGGCTAATAGGAAAAGTTAGATGTGGTCTTTGCAATAGTTCACTGACAATTGCGGCCAATCTGGCAGGAACAAAATATTTTCGCTGCAGAGGAAAATATAACGAAAAGAATGGTTGTTTACTTAGAACGGTTAGAGTTGATAGTTTAGAACCACATGTTTTTCAAGAGATGAAAAATAAACTTTCGGAATTCAAAATTCTTTGCAGACAAAAAAATCGCGTTTCAGACCCGAAAATCAACAAACACAAAATAAGAATTACTCAAATTGATAAGGAGATAGAATCATTATTGGAAAAAGTTGCGGGTGCTAATTCAATATTAATGAAATACATCAACGAAAAGATTGAAATTCTTGATATCGAAAGAAAACAGCTTCAAGAAAATATTTTGATTTTATCAAAGGGCAATTCAGGTACAGATGTTGGGAAAATTTCTGACTACATTAATCAGTGGAATAAAATCAACTTTGACGAAAAATATCAGGTTGTTGATTGTTTAATAAAAGTGATCCACGTTAAGGATGGCAAATTGGAAATAACTTGGAAAGTTTAGCTTTCAGCCTAGGTTTAATGCCCCATCTGGTGTGTGTTACTATTAACAACTCGCCCGCTCAACTGACTAAAGTCTTTAAACTGTCGCCCCGCCGGTAAGCGGGGCGATAATTTATTGGGCGGGGGGAAGATATCATTAACTAATTTGGACTACCACCTACTTTTGGGGGACTGTTTTAAATCGTAACGGCTATAAATATTTACAATTACAAATTACTGCTTTAGGACAGGCCTATTAATTTTTAAAAAAATATATTGAAATTTTATTGATTTAGTGTTAATATGATGCGGCAACCGATTATAAATTAATTAAGGAGAAAAATTGTGAAAAAGAATAAGTTAAAAGTTTTTATTAGTTGTGCCGTATTGTTTAGTAGTTTGTCCATTTTTGGAGTTTCAGCATTTAGAGATACTGATCAATGGCGCGCTGCATATAATGTCAGTATAAACAAAGGAAAGATGAGCCGACAAGATGCGGACAACTATGCAAATATATATTCAGACGAATACGCACGCGCAATAGCAAATGGGAAAACTCTTTTGTGGGCAGTGGCTTATGCAAACCAAATAGCAACAGGACATAATAGTCAAGATTCAGCTCTATATGCAGACATGTTTTTAACCGTAATGTCTTGGGGAAATAATCAAGTGGTAGGCTTATATGCGACTACATTTGTAAATGCGATAAACGGTGGGCATAGTGCAATATGGGCAACGGCACATGCAGATGAAATAGCAATAAGGAGACATACCCACGAACAAGCCACCGCACACGCAAACGCATTTGAAACCGCATATACTAGGTGCGCAAGGAGGAATAATGATTTAATTGCAATCGGTTTAAAAACGTGGTATTATTTATATTAGACCTGTCCGTAAATCTCACAGAGCGCAAACTATCGAAAAATGCATCACTTAAAAAATGGCTTTGCATCAAAATCTCCGGCTGTGTCTCAAAACAGTTGAAATCTCTTCTTTTCCCATCCCCCGAAGGCGGGGGAGAGAAAGAAGAAGTTTTAATTATTTTGAGACATGACCCAAAAACTATTTAGAAATAAAAAATACCCAAAGGCTGGGCGAAAATTTTTTCTCAAAAACGCTTGTAATTTTTTGAATTCCTTCTAAAATAATAAATATGAGTTGTTTTTTGGGTAATTTTTTGATTTTTGCAAATTTGTAAATATTACAGTCGGCTGAAAATCACATTTTTACCGACCGTTTCTATCCACTTTATAGTTACCCGTACCAATGGCACCGTTATTTTGTTTGCACATTCTATAGCAAAAACAATTGAGAAACGTGGTATTATTTACGTTTCTTTCCCTCTTTCGCGGATTGGGAAAAGAACAAAAATATCACTATTTTAAAAAGTTTTTACTATAAAGGTGCTGTTGTTTGCGCCAGTAGCTCAGCAGGATAGAGCAACTGCCTTCTAAGCAGTAGGTCAGGGGTTCGACTCCCTTCTGGCGCACCATTTTTGTGGTGGATATAGCTCAGTTGGTTAGAGCGCCAGATTGTGGCTCTGGAGGCCGTCGGTTCGAATCCGATTATCCACCCCATGGCAGTTTGACCATGATTCAAACTTTGAATTTTAAAATTCTTATAGCAAAAACAATTAGAAACGTGGTATTATTTGGGTTGTGAG
Organism: Oscillospiraceae bacterium; assembly: GCA_031270785.1. Taxonomy (GTDB): domain Bacteria; phylum Bacillota; class Clostridia; order Oscillospirales; family Acutalibacteraceae; genus CAQBRY01. The sequence goes on along the minus strand of JAISWM010000054.1, from coordinate 5,372 downwards.
CCAAATCAGTTGGTAATATCCTTTCTCCCCCGCCTTCGGCTGGGGAGAAAAAAGAAGTTTCAACAATTTTGAAACATAACCTATTATTTGCGTTTCTTTTTCTCACTGACTCGCGGGGAAAAGAACAAAAATGTCACTGTTTAAAAAATTTTTACTATATTACCCCGCTGTTGGCAAAGATAATGTAAAAACAAAGTTCAAAGTTTCAAGTTTAATGTATATAGATTAATAAAATTAATGGGGTGTAGCCAAGCGGTAAGGCAATGGACTTTGACTCCATCACGCGCTGGTTCAAATCCAGCCATCCCAGCCATAAAATTTATGACTCATTAGCTCAGTCGGCAGAGCACTTGACTTTTAATCAAGGTGTCCGGAGTTCGAATCTCCGATGGGTCACCATTTGATGCTATTCACAAACAAAAAATCGGGGCATGCCTCAAAATAATTTAAATTTTTTCTTCCCCCCCGCCTATGGCGGGGAAGAAAGATATTATCAACTAATTTGGGCCATCACCCAAAATCTCCCGGGAAGTATTTTTATACGCCGTCGTCGATTTTGATTGCAATCTGTAAAATTTACGGACAGGTCTATTGTTTGCAAAATTTCTTCCCTGCCTATAGCAAAATGGCGTAGTTTTGATACTTTTTAAATTAAAGCTCTTAGCCGTTGGCTAGGAGAGCGTACATAAACAAATTCGCTTTTTTAGGACGCAGCAGCGACAACTCCTTGAGAGGAAGGACATAATGAAAGTAACAACAGCCGGTTTAGTCCTCAAGGAAATGGACATAGGTGAAAGCGACAAATTAATAACTGCTTTAACAGAAGATAGGGGCGTAATAAGCGTAATATCACCCGGTGCTAAAAGACTTCGTACTAAAAACAGTGGTGCGCTTCAGATGTTTTATTACTGTGAACTTACACTTTTTAAAGGACGTAAAGGATATATAGTAGATGAAGTAGAAATTAAAGAGAGATTTGAAAATTTAAAATACGATATAGAAAAATTTTCACTTGCGGAGTATTTCTGTGAAATAGCCTTTGTTTTATCTCCGAGAGAAAGCGAATCGAGGGATTTTTTGCGGTTAATTTTAAATTGTTTATATTTTCTTCTTAACGGCAAGATGAATCTGCATCTTATCAAGTCAATACTCGAGCTGAGAATTTGTTCTTTTGCCGGATATATGCCGAACTTAATAGGGTGCACAGGGTGCAAAGAGTACAAATGTGATAAGCTTTATTTTGACATCAAAAATTCTTCATTAATATGTAATGATTGTTTAAATGGCAAAAATAACAGTTATGATTTGATTTTAATCAATGGAAGCGTTTTAGATGCCATGAGGCATATTATTTATTCTAAATTTGATAAATTGTTTTTGTTTAAAATCTCTGATAGTTCTATTGATTTTTTATCATCAATATGTGAAAAATATGTTTTAGAACATGTAGATTATAAATTTAAATCTTTAAATTTTTTTAAGACCATAAATAATTATGCTCTGGAAGTGGAAAAAATGATCTAGGATCTGTTCCAAATGTATAACTGCGAAAAAACCGAAGAATTATAGTAAAAGCTTTTTAAAACAGTAGCGTTTTTACTCTTTCCACGCATATGGCCGGGAAAGAAACGTAAATATAGCTAATGCCCTTTAAAAAAGTCTAATTTTTTGCCACTACCTCCCCGCCCACGGGCGGTGGGAAAAATATTATCAGCTAATTTGGGCCACCACCGGCGAGGAGGGTCATGTCTCAAAACAGTTGAAATCCCTTCTCCCCCCCGCATTCTAGCAGGGGGGAAAGATATTATCAACCAATTTGCCCCACAACCAAAAGTAAATTTGTTGGTACGGCCTCTCGCCGCCGTCGACGTGGGGGGAGAGCGGTAAAAAATTAGACTTTTTAAACCGCAGCAGCTATGTTATATTAGACCTGTCCGTAAATTTCACAGAGCGCAAACTATCGAAAAATGGGTGGTGGTTCAAATTAATTGACAATATCTTTCACCCCCGCCATAGGCGGGGGGAAAGAAGAAATTTCAACTATTTTGACCCACACCCCGACGGGGAGGGAGCTGTAAAAAATCAGACGTTTTTTAAGCGCAGCAGCTGTGCTATATTAATAACATTTATTTACGCTGAATTTTTTATAAATCAGCAGCCCTCCCAAGAATAATATTACTAAAAGTCCGCCTATTAATCTTTCGTCAAAATAATTTTTAGAGTTGTCGTCTTCTTGGGCACTATCTAATGCGACATAATTATTAGTGCCACTATCATTATCGCTATCATTATCGGTATTATCTATATTAATATTATCGTTTTCCGGTTTTATTTTAAGTGATTTTGATTTATCACCTGAAGATTTAGTTTTACTTTTCTTGATTTTTTTGCACGAAGTACCCGATTCATTTTTCGCGGGAGTGCCTTCGGAAATTTTCTTGCCATCGGCAGATTTTTCACATCTGTGCACATTAACAACATACACAAGCTTAGATTTAGCCTTTTTATCCTTTACAGTAATATTTATTTTTGTATCCTTACCGGCGGATGCGAGTTTTCTTCTGCTAATCTCGCCGTTTGCAAATTCATTTTCACAGCAAATGTCAAAGTCTATAAAACTAATATCGTAATCAACGTTAACGCTGTATTCCAATATATCTTTGCTGAAATCCGGAACAAGCCGCCCGCAGGAAGGCGTCAAACACGACAAATAACAATTAGGTTTTGCTATCTGCTCAAAATTAATAGTAAGATCATCCCAATCAGATAATGAAAAATTACGTTTATTGCCGTCTACAATCTCAAAACTTTGGAATTCAAACTTACACTCATGAGGATCTATGTCATTTTTAGAGTCAAAAGTAAAATTGCAAATATTTAAACTCTGATTTACTAATAAATCTGATTTTTTGCACACATATTCTACGTACAGTAAATCATTTTCAGCTCTTACGTTAAAATTTTTTCTGCAAGTTCCTTTTGGAGCAGTAAAGTTATTATAATTAAACACGCCGCTATCATATTTAACAGTAAATTTAAAAGCATTAACGCTCAGCTCAGAATAAGAATTAATCATCGCCTTAATCTTAAGGCTTTTACCTGCTTTTGCACAAGTATTATCACAAATTAATTTGGCGCTTGTAAAATCAGATTCTGAAAAACACGCGGGAGCTAAACAAAAGTATAGTACGGTTATAAGCAATTTTATAATAAATTTTTTGTTTTTTCTATTCATATTTAAAGATTTGCCTTTCCTTGAAATGTTGTAGTTTAGTTGTATAATTGTAGTGAAAACTTTTTAAAATAGACCTGTCCGTAAATTTTATAGAGCACAAACTATCGAAAAATGCATCACTTAAAAAATGGCTTTGCATCAAAATTTGGTCATGTTTCAAAACAGTTAAAATACCTTCTTTTTTCCCCCACGCCTGTGGCGGGGGAAAAGAGCTTATCAACTAATTCGGACCACCACCCAAAATCTCCCGGGAAGTATTTTTATACGCCGTCGTCGATTTTGATTGCGATCTGTAAAATTTACGGACAGGTCTAATAGTGGTGTTTTTACTTTTCCTTCGCGGTGAGGTCCGTGTATCAAAATAATTGAAACTTCTTCTTTTCCCCCAGCGTTCAGCGGGGGGAAAGATATTATCAATTAATTTGACCCACAACCGCGGTGAGCGCGAGGGAAAAAATGTGAATAATATCATGTTTTTATACTAATTGGCCCCCCAAAATTGTGGATTTTGTTTTTGCGTTTTCGCGCTGCTTTGCTGGGGGAAAACTAAAATGTCACTGTTTTAAAAGGTTTTTACTATAGCGGATCAAATCTTATAAAATAACGGAGCCACGTATATATGCTGAATTTTTTTAACATAATGGATGCAATACCAAAAGATTCACAAAAATGGTTTTTGGGAATTGGAATAAATGCAGCTAAAATATTACTTTTTCTACTCATAGGTTTCTTTATAATAAATAGGGTAAACAAAATTTTTACAATGTTTCTAAGAAAAACCCATGTGGGCCAAGGGATGATATCTTTTTTAGACTCTGTATCCAAATTTACCTTAAGAATAATTTTGATCATATCAGCACTGGATATGATGGGTGTAAACATGACATCTATTATGGCAGCACTTGGAGCTTCCCTTGTAACTATAGGTCTTGCGTTAAAAGACAGCCTTTCAAATATAGCAAGCGGGATACTTTTAATACTTAACAAACCGTTCATAATCGGTGATTACATAAAAGTAGAGGGTACCGCGGGGACTGTATCAAAAATTGAAATGGTATTTACGACCCTTACCACGGACGACAATAAAGTTGTAATAATACCGAACTCCAAGTTAATATCCTCCAGTATAGTAAGGCAAAGTATTTGCGATTTGCATAAATGCCGGCTAAGCTATAAAGTAAGCAATCTAATTAATTTTAAAGATATTAAAAAACAGATAGAAAAATTTACAATACTTGAAAACAGGATATCGCAAATACCCTCGCCCGACATATGTTTAAAGGCAATATCAGGCGAAGAATCAATCGTGGAATTATCATTTTTTTGTGAAAAAAGGAATGCAGAAGCAGTAACACAAAAAATTAATGAAAATATTAAAAATACTTTGAAAAACAAAAATATACTTATATAGCAAAGACCATTTAGAAACGCAGTATTATTTGCGTTCCTTCCCCCCCGCCGGACTCCGCGGGGAAAGAACCAAAAATGCCACGGTTTTAAAAAATTTTTTACTATATTCAGAGGGAATTATATAGTGATTTAATTTAAAAAGTATAAACTTTTGTAACTCTTTCCCCATAAGCCCGCGAGGAAAGAACGCACAAATAATACTGATTTCAATTATAAATATCAGTTTGTATCTGTTACTTTTCCCGCGAGTCGGTGGAGTTGTGACCCAAATTAGTAGATAATATCCTTCCCCCCACTGCGTGGGTAAAAGAAGAAATTTCAATTATTTTGAGACATGACCATCGGCGGGGAAAGTAAATCAAACACACATCAATTTTTTAATTAGAAATAGTATGAGTATGCTTTTTTCAAGTGAAACAACTATAATAAGCCGGAAGAAAAAAGCAATAATTAAATCTTATCACAATTTAATTATAGCTTAATTTTAGCGCAAAATCAATAGAATAATAAAAAACATTTAAAAACATGGTATTATAGTTAATGCCCTTGAAAAGCATCTGGTTTTTTGTAGCTCTCTCCCCGTTGGGCGGGGGTCATGTCCCGAAATAGTTATTGATCCCCCGATTAAACCTTGCGCATAACTATGCGGCATAAGCAGTAGTTTTCGAGCCGAAGAATCCGCAAATCTTATCAGGCTTTAGTTGTACAGATTTCAAGTGCGAACGTA
>JAISWM010000038.1 GCA_031270785.1 Oscillospiraceae bacterium | reverse complement strand
CTTTGTTTAAATCAGAGGTTTGAGCATTTCTAATTTTACTTGAAAGGTGATTTTCTTTGTATAATTTTCGTTTCCGCACCCGCATAGCGGGTGGTTATTTGTTTCGCACGCTTTGCGCGCTCAACTGACTAAAGTCTTTAATATCTTTCCCCCCCGCCTACGGCGGGGGGAAAACAAAAATGTCACTATACCCTATAGCTACTGCATTTGAAAAAAGTAAATTTGTTCGCACGGTCTCTCCCTTGTTTGCCGATGGGGCGATGGCCGCTGAAATTTAGGCCGTGGTCCAAATTAGTTAATAATATCTTTCTCCCTGCCTTCGGCGGGGGGGAGAAAAGACTTCAGCTATTTTGAGGCATGACCAGTAACGGGTACAAACTAATATTTATAATTGAAATCAGTATAAAAATTGAAGGGAATAATATGATTTGAATATATTGTCAGTAGACTCTTCTTCAAAAACCGTTTCTGTAGCGGTAAATAATGATGAAGAAACTTTAGTTGAAATTTTTTTAAATACAGGTCTTGTTCATGGCAGAACTTTAGTTCCCGTCATTGAAAGTGCTATTCTGTATTCCGGATTATCCATGAAGGATATAGACTTATTTTCAGTGGCTAGCGGCCCAGGGTCTTTTACGGGCATCAGAATAGGTATGTCCGCTGTGAAAGGGATGATGTTTGCTTTAAATAAGCCTTGCGTTTCTATTTCATCTCTCGAAGCACTGGCTTTTAACGTGGTAAACGTCTGTGATGGGATAATTTGTCCTTGTTCGGATTTTAGGAGAGGGAATTTATATAATTCGATTTTCAAAAGTGACGGAGCAAATATTATTAGATTAACTGAAGACAGAAATATTTCTGCCGATAATCTTTTAAAAGAACTTAAAAATTATAATGAAAAAATTTATTTTGTTGGAGATAATGAGCAGCTATGCCATAATTTATGGATAAATAATTCACCTTTAATGAATTTTTATATTTTTAAAAGTCCATTTTGTCATATTAAAGCGTCAAATTTGGGATTACTGACATACAAAAAATATTCTGAAAATAACAAAATTGCTTCGGATGAAGTTTATCCGACTTATTTGAGTTTGTCCCAAGCCGAAAAACAGAGGCTGGAAAATGTCACTGTTTTAAAATGGCGTTAATATACATATAATTTGTTCATGGACATTTTTTAGTCTCCTTTTCTTGTTTTGATTTTCATTTTAAAACATATTTATTCATATATCAAAATAAAAATTATAGCTGTTCCGTTTGAAAAGCGTCTAATTTCTATAACTTTCTCCCAGCCGACGGCTGGGAGAAAGTACACGGATAAATTTACTTTTGAGGACTGTTTTAAATCATAACAGCTATAGTAAATAACACCAATTGAATATATTTTTATAAAAACAATAATGACATTTTAAAGGTTATCATGTATAATAATCTTGTAGTAGGAGTTTAGCCTATGGAGAACGGTTAATCTGCCCCTGGAAATGGGGGTGGATAATATGCTTGATTTATTGGTATTGGTTGGATTTTTTCTAATGGACCTGTCCGTAAATCTCACAGAGCGCAAACTACCGAAAAATGCATCACTTAAAAAATGGCTTTGCATCAAAATCTCCTTGGAGTATCTTCATACGCCGTCGTCGATTTTGATTGCAATCTGTAAAATTTACGGACAGGTCTAATCTATTTATTAATAATTTATCTAATTTTAGATTCAGCATATAAAAAAATGAAATAACCGTTTCTCTACTTCCCAAAGTGAAAACGGTTATTTTTTAACTTAATTCCTTGGGGGCAAACCGTTCTTTAAACGGTTTAACTCCTACTACTTTTCTATTTTAAATCTAAAAAATGTTTTTGTCAATACATAAATTACTTCGGAATTTGGTCATGTCAATAGTTAAAATTCCTTCTTCTCCCTCCGCCGAAGGCGGGGTGAAAGGTATTATCAACTGATTTAGATCATAATCAAATATTTACCATTACGAATTACTACTTTAGAACAGGCCTATTAATTTTCAAAAAAATATATTGACATTTAATTGATTTAATATTATAATGTTGTGGTAATCGATCATAAATTAAATTAAGGGGAAAAATTATGAAAAAAAATAAATTAAAAATTTTTATTAGTTGTGCCGTATTGTTTAGTAGTTTATCCATTTTTGGAGTTTCAGCACGTAGAGATATTGATCTATGGTTTAGTATATATCATGGCGTGATGGGCTTAGGATATTATAGCCAACAAGATGTGGAAAACTTTGCAGATACACTTGTTGACTCACTTTTAGGTGCACTTTCAAAAATAAATGGGCAAACGCTTGACCAAGCATTCCTATTTGTGGACGGCTATGTAAACAGATGTTCAGCCGTATACGCTGCCGCAAGAGGCAGGGAAAAACCGCATGACCAGGCAATCACATCTATGCGCGACTATGCAAACAGATATTCAGAGGCACACGCAAACGCAAGAGCAATGGAAAAAACGTTTAACTGGTCACGGGGATATGCAATAATGAAAGCATCAGAATTTCCTGAGGAAACAGCAGCTGCGTTTGCTGACATATTTGAGATTACTGTAGCGCGCGAACGTACTTCGGACTGGATAAATTTCTACATAAACAGATGTGTATATTTGATGGAAGAAGGGCAGCCTCCGGAAATAGCAAACCAAGGTGCAACTGCATTTGCAGACCAGATAACAGCGGCCATGCAAAATGGTTGAAATTCCTTCTTTCCCCCCCGCCATAGGCGGGGGTGAAAAGTGTTATTAGCTAATTGACCCACCACCGTTTTTTTCAAGTGAAACAGCTATACCGAAATTTAGACATTTTAAAATTGTACATAAAAAATTAATTTTATTAAGGGCGGTAAATTAAATTGAAAGTATTAGTTGAAACATCGGCTAGGCATGTACATTTATCTAAAGACTCTATAAAAGTGTTGTTTGGGGATAATTATAATTTAACTCCCAAGAGGTATCTTTCCCAGCCGGAACAATTTGTATGCGCGGAAAAAGTTGAGATAGTAGGTTTAAAAGGGTCAATCAAAGGTGTGTCGGTACTTGGCCCTTTAAGAAGTAAAACGCAGGTTGAAATTTCTTTAACTGACGCAAGAAAAATTGGTATATCCGCCCCGATAAGAGAATCCGGAGATCTATATCGTACCGCCGGATGTGAAATTATAGGTCCAAACGGCAAGTATGCATTAAAAGAGGGAGTAATAGCGGCTAAGAGACATATACACGTGCCTTTAAACGAGGTCAAAGAACACTTATTTACAGACGGCCAAATAGTACGCGTAAAAATAGATAGTACTGATAGAAGCGGAATATTGGATGACGTCATTATAAGGATAAGTGATAAATTTGAGCTCGCTATGCATATAGACACAGACGAAGCAAATGCATTGGGACTAAATGGTAATGTTGATACTTATGGGGAAATTATTTTGAAAAATGGGTAGAAAAATTTTATTTGGCCTACAACCAAAAATAATTGGAACTTTTGCTTTTTCCCCCGCCATGGGCGGGTCGTGTCTCAAAATAGTTGAATTTCCTTCTTTCACCCCCGCCTATGGCGGGGGTGAAAGATATTATCAATTAATTTGACCCACTACCCCATGGGCGGGGGAAAAAGCAAAAATGTCACTGTTTAAAAAAGATTTTTACTATACTTGCGTGGATCTTTTTAAAAGAAATAACTATAACACAAAAATGTTTTTTAAAATTTTGCTTATTTGCTTGACAAGGCATAGAAAACATGTTAAAGTTAAATTACAAAAAATTAAAAACGAAGGAGCACAGACATTAGACCTGTCCGTAAATTTTACAGATTGCAATCAAAATCGACGACGGCGTATGAAGATACTCCAAGGAAATTTTGATGCAAAGCCATTTTTTAAGTGATGCATTTTTTCGATAGTTTGCGCTCTGTGAGATTTACGGACAGGTCTATTATGAATTTTAAAAAATTTATGGCACCGATTTGCGCGTTTGCTTTTGTGTTTTCAAATTTAATTAATGTTTCTGCTGCGCCTGGTGATGTGGTCAAAGCGATACTTTTGGGAGATTCAAAAGCGGGAAAAACAGCAATATTTTATGTATTGCAGATTAAGGATTTTAGAAATATCATTATTCCTACCACGAAAAGTGTCAGTGTGTTTTTAAACTTTACATACTTTAAGCATTGGCTTAACCTTTGTGATGTCAGCGGTCAAGAAAAGTATCGTGGTTTAGCCCTGGAATCTTGTAGTGGCAAGGACGTAGCGGTCATTGTCGTTGATAGTACTAATGGGGATAGTATAGAGCGTATTGAAATGTGGTGGAAAATTGCCAAGAACATTGCAATTCAGGCGCAACGTGTTGTTTAGTGGCAACTAAACCAGATGTTGAAGGTGCAAAACGCGGCACGCATTGAAAAGGAAGCGAAAAGGCTTAATATGGGATTTTGCTCTGTAAGTGCTAAAACGGACGCCGGAATGGACGAACTCAAAGAATTGTTGGACAATGTAGCAACCAGAGTTGTTGAAGCTAGAGCTGCGGCAGCTGGGGCATGAACACCACTTTTGACCCCACTGTTAGTAGTTAAGAATAATAACGGGGATAACAATATGGCTGTTATGATTTAAAACAGCCCTCAAAAGTAAATTTTCTGTGTACTTTCTCCCGGCCGTCGGCCGGGAGAAAGTTATAAAAATCAGATACTTTTCAAATGAAACAGCTATAGTATGGGGTTTGACAGCAACCCCTGTGTACTTGGCCCAAAGTCGATTTTCTGCAAATCGGTTACAGCCACAACTTGCCTGATATAGTCAAAATCTGGTTGTGTCTCAAAATAGTTGAAATCCCTTCTTTTCCCCCCCCGCCTCGGGCGGGGGGAAAGATATTATCAAATAATTTGACCCATCACCAAAAATATTAAAACTTTTTCTTTTCCCCCCCGCCAAAGGCTGGGGGGGAATATTACCAGCCAATTTGGCCCACAACCCAAAGTAACAGCCATCGCCCCACCTGCCGGTGGGGCGATGATTGCTAAAATTTAGACTTTTTTCAAGTGCAGCGGCTATATTTACGTTTCCTCCCTGCCTATGGCGGGGGGAAGATGTTACCAACTAATTTGACCCACAACCAAAAATAATTGAAACTTTTTCCCCGCCACAGGCGGGGAAAGTAACTCCAATAAACATCAGATTTTTAATTAGAAACGGCTATATCTTTGCGGGTTTGCAGGGGTAAAACGCCAAAACAAAATTTATATTTTTGCATAAATACCCAAAAAATAAAAAATATATAGCAGCATATATTGATTTTTATCAAGCATAATTGTATAATTGATAAAATTAAATATTTTAAGGATGTTATAATTATGCAAAAAAACACAAATAAAATTTTAAATGTTTTTGTATCTGTTTTATTATCTGTTTTATTATCTTCTTGTGGGAATAAAAATGATTTGCAAGAGGAAAATAAAGAAACTATACCTGAAAAAGAATATGATATATCAATATACAACATTAACCCCGGTATTGAGGAAGCTTTTCAAAAAATGTGCGACGAATATACGTCCCGCACCGGTGTTATAGTAAAAGCCGTTACTATTGATTTAAATGACGAAGAAAATGACGGCGCTATGGAAAAATATATGCAGTCTGGTAATCCTCCTACTATCTTTATGATAAGCAGCATGGAAGAATTAAATAAATGGAGGGAATCAGGCAACGTACTTGACTTTAGTAACGCGACGCAAACGGAATTTAAAGAACTGGCTAATAATATTCCGACTCACTTTAAATTAAGCTCAAATACCGTTGATAATTTTGGTATTCCATGTACGGTAGAAGGCTTTGGGTATTTAGTTGACCCTAAAATGCTATCGTCTTTATTTGGGGGAGATAAATACCGCGCAATACTCAGCGACCTTAAAACATGCGGTTATGATGAGTTTGAAAGTTTTGTAAATGCTGTCAAGCTATATATATCAAGCGGGCAAATTTACGAATTTCATTTAAATGATAATAGTTATAAACTGCTGGATAAAAAAAGCGGATTGTCAGAAAAATTAAACGGCGTATTTTCATTTTCCCCCGACAATACTAAATATATCGGAGCATATATGGCTAACTCCGCGCTCGCATCGGTATTTAGCTCGGCAGCTGAAGCGAATGTAGCACCAAATGAGCAGGTTGATTTATTAATGGACCCCCTCATGAGGTTTGCCGAGATGTTAGATTTAGTAACTTCGAGTATTTCAGGAAGTACGTCTACTATTACTAAAGGTGAAGAGCTTGCAAATAATCTTTCAAATACAACCAATCAATCAATAAAAAATTTTGTAAGCAGTAAATCTTTATTCCTGTTAGCGCTAAATTCGTCGTATGACGCAATAGCCGCTTTTAATTTGTCAATGGCAAACAGGTCTTGTTTTATTCCAATAAAAATCCCTATTTCGGAGCAAGATATTAAAAACAAAAATCTTACGGATAAAAAAATAAACTCGTCTATAACTATTTACGCCCCGTCTCATTATGTGATAAATGCCAAGGCCTCAGAAAGAGAACAAACTCTTGCTCAAAATTTCTTTGTATGGATGCTGACATCCAATCTGGCGTATAAATATATTGTGCAGGAATTTAAGTATATTCCCTACAGCGCAACAGAAAGTAATAGTACAGTAGACAACGCGTTTAGCAAATCAATGATAGAATATCTTTCTTTCGGGCATGTTATCCCCGCTGTTTATTACGGAACCCCCTCGGGGTGGAGCGAAACTCACCTGGCTAAAAATATAATAAGCCAGTATTTGCCTAAATCTATATGGTCATATAATGATTATCAAAAAATATCTGATTATGCTATAAAAGCGTGGAAAGGCGGTACGTGAATGCTAGACCTGTCCGTAAATTTTACAGATTGCAATCAAAATCGACGACGGCGTATAAAAATACTCC
>JAISWM010000095.1 GCA_031270785.1 Oscillospiraceae bacterium | reverse complement strand
TGGAAATTATATTTTGCCCTCCGCGTCTTTTCAGGGAGGAATCGTAGTCATAGGACTGAAAATTAATACATATAACATTACTTTCCAGAACACTAATCTTATAACTTTTACTGAATTTGTTAAAAATGATATTGGCGTTGAAGAGGAGCAAAATATAGGCGGAATAGACGATTTTGAAAAAACAACGGTAGTTAAAACCGTGGAAATTCACGACGGATTTAAATTTAATTATAAACTGGCTCCGGGTTATTCGCTGGAAGGAGCAAAAATCACAAGTAACGGTGAAACGATAAGAAGAGCTGATGGTGCGTACGAACTTTTTGATATATCTGAAAATATAAACATTGCGGCAAGTGATTTAAGTAAAGTTAAATGCCGTATAACGTTTGTTTCGGAGGCCGGGGTAACATTTGTTGACAACTATGGGGCAAATATAAGCTCTGCTGTGGTTGACTATAATGCTAGTTATAGTTTTCGAGTACTTGTTGACAATAAATATTCCCAAAGTACGGATAATATCAAAATATACCCGGACCCCGGCGGGGAAGAAAAGGCTTTAAAGAAAGATATGAGTGGTGCGTATACCATAAAAAATGTTATTGGAGCTTTAGACATAAAGGCAAAAGACGTTGAAATAAATAAATATAAAGTGACTTTGCCAATTAATTCTGAAGGCGTTATATTCCAAGTAACGGTAAAGTCTGATACAGAAGAAGATAAGGATGTAAGGTCTGATAGCACAGAAGATGCGGAAGATTTTGAAGAAGCACTGCACGTAAATCACGGTGGAAATTTTAAATTCTTAGTTTTAGCAGCTGACGGCTACGATATTTCCAATATTCAAATTTCCATAAATGAATCAAATAATAAAGCCGCGGTGGACGTTATAAGCAGCGGATATATGATACAAAACGTATCGGAAAATTTGGAACTGAGCGTATCCGGGGTAAAAAGAAGAAGCCATACCATAAAATTTGCAGGAAATAATATTATTTTTAAATCAGATGCTGGTTCTTCAGCCGAAATAAAGAGCGGATCTATAGACTATGAAACAGGCGAATTTAGCTTTATATTTTTGCCGGTAGAAAGCTTTGAAATGGTCGATAATTATGAATCCAATTGGAAAAGTATTATAGATGTATCACCAGGCGGATTTTACACCACCGGTGATACCGCACCAACGGGAACACCTCCCAAACCTGCACTTTTAAAACGCAGCGGAGGGTCTGTTGAATCTTACACAATAAGTGAAGTTACAAGCGATATTACCGTAACAATAAATAACGCGGTTAAGAAAAAAACTTTTAAGGTGGTATTCCCGCAAATAGAAGGAATAAAATATATAAAATTTGAAGACGGCAATTCCGAGGAAGAGCCAGACGGTCATAACCATGAATTACCTCTTGAAAATACAGTAAATTACGACTCCACATTTAGGTTTGAGGTTAAAGCCGAATATGGGTATGATATATCCGGTATGCAGCTTAGATATGGGGCAAATAATTACCTTTCCTCCGCTCAGGGCATGTATTTTATAAACAATATAAGAAGTAATATTAATTTAGAAGTCCTGTATGTTAACAAAAATGATTATAATGTAAAACTCAAGGGGCAAAATATCACTTTTTATGATGAAGGAAATAAAAACCCAATTACCGATGCTTCTGTAAAGTACGAATCCGGAACGTTTAAGTTCAGATTAAGGCCTAATATTGGGTATAATTTGAATTTGGATGATATAGTATTTGAGGTAGATGGAGTAACATATGACCATAAACAATCTAATCCTTCGCAGGAAGGTTCAATAATCGTTCAAGGCCCTGATAATGCCGAGGTATTTACAATATCTAATGTTAAGAAATCCGCGACTTTAGAAGCTAAAGGCGCAGTAAAGCAAAAATATAACATACATTTTCCCACAAGCACAGAGGGCATAAAATTTGCAAAAGAACCGTCAGAAGATATAAAAGAGACTGAAACCGCAGAATATTTATCCGAATTTAAATTCCACGTTATTCCCCGCAAAGGGTACCATACAGTTAATTTAAAAGTTACCGTAGACCCTGTAAATAACGCGGATATAAAATATATTGACGGCGGATATACTCTTAACATGATTCAAGGAGATTTTTCTATAAATGTTGCCGATGTGGGGAAAAATAACTACAAAATTGTGTTTGAGGGCGACGGCGCGGAATTTTACAACAGCAGTAATATAAAAATAAATAACGTTTCTATGGAATACAATGGGAACTATGAATTTAAAATACAGTCTTCCAGCGGATACGACATAGGCGGCGGGTACGTGCTGCATATGTATAATCCTTTAAATCCCGACGATAAAGTAACAATTAATAACAGAACCGAGGAACCGGAGAGTATGCCGGGTGGCAACCATTTAAACGACGGGGAAGACGATGGCGGCAATCCAATAGAAGGCACAACCTTATCTGAATCCGGAAGATTTACATATCAGATATCAAATTTACAGGATAATGTAGTTATACGAATAGAAAATGTAGCGAAAAATAAATATAATATTTTCTTCCCAAGCGTTGCCGGAATAGAATGTATAGGTGAAAGCGAACCTGAATCAATACACGGCGGAAATTTCTCATTTAAAATCAAAGCGCTTGAAGGGTACACTATCAAAAATATTAAAGTACGGGCTAATTCAGATGTTATTGAACTTATAAACGAAAAATATACTGTTAATAATATAGTAAATGATATATTTATCAGTGTAGAAGGGATACAATCAACAAAAGTAGACCTTAAATTTCAATATGTCAAAGGTACAATTTACAAGGATACAGATAATGGAATTTTATCCACTTTAAATATATTAAAAATGAATAATGGGTCCAGCTACAGTTTTAAAGTAGATTTAACCGCCGACTATTCTGATTCATTAAATAAGATAGAGGTATATGCTAACAGAGAAAAGAAAAAAGTAATAAACGATTTGGAAACAACCGAGATGCAAAAAGAACAAATACTAAGCGTAAGAGGAATATACACGGTTAATAATATTACTGAAAATACTACTGTTACTGTTGAAAATGCTGAAATAAATTCTTACAAGGTAAAGTTAACAGAAACCACAGGCGTGCAATACCTGGATAAGTACGGAGCTAAAGAATTCAGCAAAGAAGAAAAAGTAGACCACGGCGACACGTTCAGCTTTATGGTAAATCCCGTTAAAGGTTTTGTGGGTTCGGCCGTTGTTGTAACTGCCAAGGCGCAGAACATGGATAAAGTTCAGCTTACGGCAATAGACGGAGTTTATACTGTTAAAAATGTACAATCGGATTACACGATCGTGGTTGAAAATATAAATAAATCTATATACAAGGTGGAAATCAGGTTATTAGACGGCGTGCATCTTTTGGATAACAGCGGTAACAAATTGTCAACCAGCCTTACAGCAAAGCACGGAGACGATTTATCATTCAGGCTTTCCTTAGACGAAGCATACAGTAATTCCATACCGGAAGTTACAGTAAAAGGAAGCAATAACAAAATTACACCGGTTGATGATGTTTATACGATTAAGAGCATTGAAAATGATACTATAGCGGAGGTATCTAATGTAAGAAAAAACACGTATATAGTTAAATTTAAAGAAACAGAAGGAGTAATATATAAAAACGCTAAGAACAAAGTATTTACTGAGTCGTTAGAAGTAGAATACGGCGGAAGTTTACAGTTTAAAGTGGCTCTTAAAGACGCTTACGACGCATCTTCCCCTTGGGTACTACTCAATGATAAAGACGCTATAACACAAAGCGGTGGAACGTATGAACTTTTCAACGTAAGAGATAACGGAGAAATAACCGTTAAAAACGTTGTTATGAATAACGAAAGCAGCGTAATAGAGATGGTAGAAAGAATTGACGAACAAATAAATTCCGCCAGTGATGCCGAAACTGTAATAGAAGCAAGCAAGAAATATGAATTACTTACAGACGATGAAAAAGCACTCCTTACAAATATTTCGAAACTTAAAAACGCTCAGGAGCAGATAGGAAAAATTCATCATACTTCTAACGGAGTAACCGTAACAGGAATAGACTGGTATATAAGAGTTGAAGCTATACCTATGGATTACGACCAAGAAACGGTGGACAGGCTATCTGAAAAAATGGAAAGAAAATCAGTGGTTTCTTTATATCAAATCAGTTTAATTAATACTTTAACCGGAGAAAAGTATGAGATACCTTACGGCAGTGAAGTATTGGTGGCAATTCCTGCGCCTGATCTTAAAGGATACCAAAATGAAGTCGTAGTTCATGAAAATTCCGCGGGGAATATAGAGTATTTGGACGTTTTAATTAATGAAGGCGTTGCAAACTTTACCACAAAATCGTTTAGTATTTTCGGAATAGCCGCTAAAGAAGTACCAAATTATTCCGCGAATTCTTCTGACGTAACTATATCAGTTGAAGGGCTCCTGAAAGATAGTGATGTTGAAATTGAACTTGAAGACCTTATGTATAATGGTTTGGAATCTCAGCTTGGAGATTTAACAGGAGGTTCCGGGAGTTGGGGCTTTTCAGGAAACAGCGGATCATCTGGCGGAAGCGGCGGTTCAACTGCAGAGGGTAATGGATCATCCGGTGAAAATAACAGTTCATCTTCAGGCACAGAAAACAGCGGCGGCGGAAGTGACAGCACCGGCAGCTCAAACGGCGGCAGCGGAGCGTCTTCCGGATTAAATACTGGTATCGCCGCAGTGGATAACACATATTCATGGATTATAAACAATGAATTTATTATAGTCATATCTTTTATTGGAATTTTCATTATCGGAATATCGATATTTTTAATAATGACTAAAAATAAAGAAAATTCATAATATTATAGTGATTTAACTTTTAAAAATATAAACTTTTGTGGCTCTTTCCCCGCAAACTCGCCGGGAAAGAGTACACAAATAATGAATATGCTTTTTCAAGTAAAACAGTTATATATAGTAATCAATTTGATCTACAACCAATAGACCTGTCCGAAAATACGAAAACGTGATACAATCGCCATTAGAATTAAAAAACAATATTGTGGAGGGTAAAAATGAATGACAACCTAATAAGAATCATTGAAAAAATATTAGAAAATCCCAAATTAACTAGAGCTTTCTTGAAATTTGAGAACTTAAATGATATGTATTACTTTTTGCAACGATTTGATGATGGTTTTACGATTGAAGAATTACAACATTTTATAAATGAGTTAATTAACGCTCTACATTTTTCGAGCGTGCAATTGGAAGAAAACGAGTTAAATTTAGTCGCCGGAGGAAAAAATATAATGAATAACTTTAAAAGATTTGCAGAAACAAGTTTAGCAACTCTATCGTTGTTGAACCCTATTGCAAATGCTGCTTTTGCTACCGAATCGAATACCTCTAAAACATCTACTTTTGTAAATCAAAAAATTACCAGCGAGAAAAACAGTGTAAAAGAAATCGCAAAAAAAATTGCAACTTACGTATTCGGTGGTGTAGCAGTTGTAGGCGGAACAGTTGCTGTAGGTGGACTCATTTATTTAGGTTATAACTATTTTGCTGATGCTAAATTTCCTATAATTTTTGCTGCAAATACACGCAGAATGCCTGAAGATGAAAAATTAGAATTGCAAAACACAATAAATAAATATAAAAAAGAACGAAAAGATTTTTTGTTAATTACTCAATCCTCTAAATCTAATCAAAAGTATAAAGTAGAACATTTTACTCCTGAAAATTATTCTCCGTCAGAAATTATTGTCGCTGGCACTGATGTTGATGAAATTTTAATGACTGCCTTTTGCAGAATTGGACGTGAAATAGGTTACATACCTGGTTTCACGGTTAAGCCCGGGGTTTATTCCGGCAATGAAAAAGCCTTTAATCAAATCGCTGCATTGCAGCTTATTCCATAAAAAATTCAAGACGTTGGTGAATTACCTCCATCCGAACGTCCAAAACCAAACATACATAAATAAAATTACAAATTTGTTTACGCCGAATTAAATGTTGAAGATTAAAAGACCAAGACATGATCTAAAACTATAATTTTCAAAAAATGCGTAATTAAGCCATTCCCAAAGAATAGTGTGCTCGTATGCACCAGGCAATTTAAAAATGAACCAATCCAAAAATCCGTCAAAGTGTATCAAAAGGTGTGTGCCAAGACATCGTGTAATCACGATTTGATACCATACTAAAACCCGCAGTAGAGCGGGTTTCTTGTATTTTAAAATTTTTGAAAATCATGGAAATTGGGTGATTTTTGATTTTACTCGGTGCATTTTCCGTTAAAAAGGAACCGGTTGTGGTCCAAAATAGTTGAAATTTTTTCTCTTCCCCACGCATTGGCGGGGGAAAGAAGGGCTTTCAACTATTTTTAGACATGACCAAATGATAAACCCGGGTGAAATTGCCGTTTTTATAAAAAACTACCTAAAAAATTTATCATGAATACTATTAAGAGCAAGATTTGTGTCACTTGAATCTATAAGTACTGACACCTTTATTTCACTGGTTGATATCATTTGAATATTTATTTGGGCTTCATATAGGGCCTCAAACATTTTAGAAGCAATCCCGACTTGAGTCTCCATCCCCGTACCGACTATAGAAACTTTTGATACGTTTTCATCATAAAGAATTTCAGAATTTTCCCAATTGCCGGTATATTTTTTTAAAATATTTACAGCATCACCTAAGCAATCATTTGTGACGGTGAAGGAAATGTCATTAAGATTATTTTTACCATGAGATTGCAGTATTACATCAACCATTATGTTATTAGCAGATAATTTCGAAAAAAGCTTAAAAGCAAAACCGGGTTTATCAGGGATATTGGTTACTGTTATCCTGGCAATATTATTGTCTGCCGCCACTCCGCTTATAGCTCTTTTTTCCACATTTTTCATCTCCTTAACAACCGTTCCGGGGACGTCTTCCATACTTGACAGCACCTCTACTTCCACATTATATTTTTTTGCCATTTCAACAGATCTGTTATTAAGAACTTGTGCCCCAAGAGTAGATAACTCCAGCATCTCATCATAATCTATGATATTTAGTTTTTTGGCGTTTTTTACTATTTTAGGGTCCGCAGTATACACGCCTTCAACGTCTGTGTATATTCTACACGCGTCCGCGTTCATTGCTGCGGCGATTGCCACAGCGCTGGTATCCGACCCCCCTCTTCCCATGGTGGTTATATCAGAGCATTCATTTATTCCTTGGAATCCGGCTACTATTACAATATTTTTTTTATCCAGTTCTTTTTTAATTCTGTGTGAATCAACTTTTTCAATCTTGGCCGACCCGTAAGTAAGGCAGGTGTGAAATCCGGCTTGCCAGCCCAACAGCGATACAACCGGAAATTTCATGCTTTCAATAGCTATAGCAAGCAGCGACACGGATATCTGTTCACCGGATGACAGCAACACATCCATTTCACGTTTTGACGCGTGCATATTTATCCCCCTGGCTTTGGCAATTAAATCATCCGTAGTGCTACCTTGAGCAGATACAACGACTACTACGTCATTACCTTGGGAATATGCTTTGGTAACAATTTTAGCAACATTAAAAATACGCTGATCATCAGAAACTGAAGTTCCTCCAAATTTTTGAACAATTAGGCCCATTCGTTTGCACCTCTCAAAATATTTTTATGGCATAAAAGTGCACAGCGAGTACATTTTAACATCTTTATTATTTATAGTACAGTTATATTTGAAAAATTTAAAAATTAAATTTGTTTTTATAAAAATCAGACTTTAGGCGGGGGGGAAAGAAGGAATTTTAATTATTTTGAGATATGACCAAATTCTGAAGTAATTTATGTATTGACAAAAAAATTTTTTAGGTTTAAAATAGAAAAGTAGCAGGAATTAGACCGTTTAAAGAACGGCTAGCCCCCTTAAAAAAACAAAATTTAGTTCTTAAAACCGTCTTTGCTTTTTGGTAGGAGAAAGACGGCTAATTTTTTGTGTTATTATTCGAATCAATAATATCAAGTATTATTAATAGATATACGATGAAAAAAGATATCACGCATATTATGTCAAACACATTGCTCACCCC
>JAISWM010000087.1 GCA_031270785.1 Oscillospiraceae bacterium | reverse complement strand
AAGCTCGTATTGCTGTTCTTGGCTCAACCGTACCGCATTAGTTTTCAGTTCGTTATCCATGTCCATATTATAACATACTTGGTGCAAAAATGCAAGGTTTATTTGGTATGTCAATAGTTTTCATATTTTGCATTATTTTTGAATTTAATAAAGCGTTTGTAAATCGCTTTTCATGCCGACTGGCGCAGGGGAAGATAGCCCCAGTAAACTTAGTTTTTTAGTTGAAAATTAGGTAGTGGTCCAAATTAATTGATAATATCTTTCACCCCCGCCTACGGCGGGGGTGAAAGAAGGAATTTCAACTATTTTGAGACACGACTGAAAATTAGGAGTGGATTTGAAAAAATGAGTATAATATGGTTTGTGGCAATATGCGCGTTAATATCATTGTGTTTTGCGGGACTTATGTTTTATAGAGTTAAAATTCAACCCGAAGGCACCAAGCAAATGATAAAAATTTCACACGCAATTAGAAAAGGAGCAAGTGCGTACCTTAAAAGGCAGTACAAAGGAGTATCTATATTTTTTGGAGTAATGTTTGCTGTACTTTTAGTAATGTCTTTGTGCGGATATGTAAATAAATTCGTACCGTTTGCGTTTATAACCGGCGGATTCTTTTCGGCTCTTTCGGGATATGTCGGCATGAAAACCGCTACTATGGCTAACGCGCGCACGGCATGCGCGGCAAAAAACAGTTTAAATAAAGGTTTAAAAATAGCTTTTTCTTCAGGGTCGGTTATGGGGTTTGCGGTTGTGGGATTAGGCCTTTTAGATATGTCGATATGGTTTTTCTTTTTAAGGTTTTGGTATACAGCTGTAGAGCCTATGGTAAATGAAACATTTATAACTCAGCAAATTACGTCCAATATGTTGACATTTGGAATCGGGGTATCTTGCATGGCGCTTTTTGCCAGAGTGGGCGGGGGAATATTTACTAAAGCCGCCGACGTAGGCGCAGATTTAGTTGGAAAAGTAGAAGTGGGAATCCCTGAAGATGACCCAAGAAATCCGGCGGTTATAGCGGACAATGTCGGCGATAACGTTGGTGATGTTGCCGGAATGGGGGCGGATTTATATGAATCATATGTGAGTGCTTTGCTTTCGTCGTCTGCGCTGGCGGTGTCTGCGGGGTTTGGCATGAAAGGAGTAAGCGTGCCGCTTTGCTTAGCCGCTTTCGGAATACTTGCTTCGATTATAGGATCATTTTTTGTGCGAGCAAAAGAAAACGCAAATCAAAAATCACTTCTAAGATCTCTTCGCACAGGCACATATATTAGCGCAATATTAATAGCGGGGATTTCATTTTGTATAGTAAAGTCATTTTTGCCACGTGAAATAGGTGTATTTTATGCAATCATGTCAGGGCTTTTATCGGGAGTTTTGATAGGATTTACTACGGAATACTATACTTCAGATACTTATAAACCCACAAAAGAACTTGCGAAATCAGCGGAAACGGGTCCGGCGACCGTGATAATAAGCGGACTTTCCTTGGGTATGCTTTCTACTGTACTCCCTGTTATAATTATAGGCGCGGCGGTAATAATAAGTTTCTTTTCGTGCGGAGGCAATATACTCGACCCAACAAGTTTTAGTAAAGGGCTTTATGGGGTAGGAGTGGCAGCAGTTGGAATGTTATCAACGCTTGGTATAACTTTGGCAACTGACGCTTATGGCCCAATAGCGGATAATGCCGGCGGAATAGCGGAAATGACAGGAATGGGAGACGACGTAAGAGCCAAAACAGATGCGCTTGATTCCCTCGGAAATACAACTGCAGCTACTGGAAAAGGTTTTGCAATAGGATCCGCGGCATTAACAGCGCTTGCGTTGATTGCGTCTTATATAGCTGAAATAGGAAGATTATCGCCGAATATGAAGTTTAATTTAAGTGTTAACAATCCGGCGGTGCTTGTGGGGCTTTTTATAGGAGCAATGCTTCCGTTTTTGTTTGCCGCAATGACAATGTCAGCAGTGGGTAAAGCGGCACAAAGTATAGTTCATGAGGTAAGGAGGCAGTTTAAAAATATAAAAGGCCTTTTAACCGGAGAAGCAGAACCGGACTACGAATCATGTATTGACTTATGTACAAAATCCTCTCAAAGATTGATGATACCTCCGGCAATATTGGCAGTTGTGGTGCCGGTAATAGTGGGGATTATTTTAGGAGTAAATGGCGTAGCCGGATTTCTTGCCGGGAACACTATAACGGGATTTGTTTTAGCGATAATGATGTCAAATGCCGGCGGTGCATGGGACAACGCAAAAAAATATATAGAAGCTGGCAACTTGGGCGGTAAAGGGTCTGAATGCCATAAAGCGGCAGTAGTTGGAGACACGGTAGGAGATCCTTTTAAAGACACCTCAGGACCTTCAATTAATATATTAATAAAACTTACTTCCATAGTATCTATAGTTTTTGCCGGAGTTACTATAGCTATGCATTTGATATAAAATAGATGTAGGCACTATAAGTAATATTTTAGGTAATCCCAGTTACGTTCAGCTTTATTAATATTAGCTATAATATATATAGTACAAAAAGCAGAAAGCAGGCACTAAAAAGATATAGTGCCTGCTAAATTAGTGGAGTTATGCCTCAAAATAATTGAAATCCCTTCTTTTCCCACCGCCTCGGGGGAGAAGATATTATCAAATAATTTGACTCATCACCATTATTGGTTATGCCTCAAAATAATTGGGATTTTTTTCTTTCACAAAAAGGAATTTTTTAAAAAATATTATTGTCCAAAACCCTTGACAAAAACAGCTATATCTGTTAAACTTAATTTAACGGAAGTTCGAAGGGGAAAGATAAAGTATAGCTGTTTCGTTTGAAAAGCGTCTGATTTTTATGACTTTCTCCCGGCCGACGGCCGGGAGAAAGTACACGGATAAATTTACTTTTGAGGACTGTTTTAAATCGTAACAACTATAGTGGTAATTTCATATTCTATTAGATGGAGAACTTTATGAAAAAATTAATAGCAATTTTGTTAACAATTTGTTTTACTGCAAGTTATTGTGCTGCAAATGAGTTAAAAATTACAAACAAAATCGAAACCCCTTCTGAAAAAAAGTATGTTACTACTATTGTGCTGTCTGGCACTTCAATTTTGTTTGCACTATGTGCTATTTTTAATTTTTCAAAATCTCAACAATTTCAAACTCAAAATGAAGAACTGCAACAACAGCTAAATGAAGAATGCCAAGCTTTAGAAAATCGTATGGCTGAAATTAATCAACCTCGAACTCAAAATGAAGAACTGCAACTAGATGAAGAATGCCAAGCTTTAAAAAATCGTATAGAAGAACTGCAACAACAGCTAGATGAAGAATGCCAAGCTTTAGAAAATCGTATGGCTGAAATTAATCAACCTCGAACTCAAAATGAAGAACTGCAACAACAGCTAAATAATGAACGCCAAACTTTAGAAAGTCATATTGAAGCACTGCAACAACAATCAGAACGCCTTAGAACTGACAATAGGGGTCTTAATGCTCAAGTTTCTCTTTTAAAAGATGACGTGAATCATGCGAGACATCAGGTGAAAGTATATGGTACAGCGCTGGCCACACAATATGTAACTAGAACTAACCATTTAAAAGAAATACATGCAGCTATAATTAAATCGTTAAAGAGTAGGAACGAATTAAAAATTGATATTGATGACAATTCAAAACTGGTTTTTGAAAAAAAATAACAAAAATAGTCTATTCAAAACTTTATTTATGTCGTAGTGGTAATTTCATATTCTTTAGATGGAGGACTTTATGAAAAAATTAATAGCAATTTTGTTAACAATTTGTTTTACTGCAAGTTATTGTGCCGCAAATGAGTTAAAAATTATAAATAAAATCGAAACTCATTCTGAAAAAAAGTATGTTACTACTATTGTGCTGTCTGGCACTTCAATTTTGTTTGCACTATGTGCTATTTTTAATTTTTCAAAATCTCAACAATTTCAAACTCAAAATGAAGCACTGCAACAACGGCTAAATAATGACCGCCAAGCTTTAAAAAATCTTAATCAACTTCGAACTCAAAATGAAGCACTGCAACAACGGCAACAACGGCAACAACGGCAACAACGGCTAAATAATGACCGCCAAGCTTTAGAAAGTCATATTGAAGCACTGCGTCAACAGCTAAATGAAAAACGCCAAGCTTTAGAAAGTCTTAATCAACTTCTAACTCAAAATGAAGCACAGCAACAACAGCTAAATGATGAACGCCAAACTTTAGAAAGTAATATTGAAGAACTGCAACAACGGCTAAATGATGAACACCGACAATTAGAACGCCTTAGAACTGACAATAGGGATCTTAATGCTCAAGTTTCTCTTTTAAAAAATGACGTGAATCATGCGAGAGATCAGGTGGAAGCACATGTTACAGCGGTGACCACACAATATGAAACTAGAATTAACCATTTAAAAGAAATACATAAAGCTGAAATTGCCGCGATAGAAATGGCTCTAAAATTTGTGATTGATGACGATACGAAGCTGGTTTTTGAGAAAAATTAACAAAAATAATATATTTAAAATTTTATTTATGTTAAAGTTATTATATAGCTATTTCTTTCGAAAAACATCTGATTTTCATAACTCTTTTTTCCCTCGCCTTCGGAGGAGGAAAAAAGAAAAAGTTTCAATTATTTTGAGATATGACCAAATTTTGAAGAAGAAATTAAATTACCGTGGTTATCCTTGAATTTAAAAACTATTTTGGATAAAATTATCAATAGAGGTTATTCCCATGAATAAGGAGAATATATGATGCCGGAAAAAACATATACGAAAAAAGGGATGTTAATAGTTTTGTCAGGCCCATCGGGTACCGGTAAAGATACAATTCTTAAAAAGATTGTAAGTAAAGATCAAGCTTTAAACTTGTCCGTATCAGCGACGACTCGGCACCCCCGAGAAGGGGAAACAAATGGTAAAGACTACCATTTTATGGATGAAAAGACATTTTTGAATATGGCTAAGGATGGCAATTTTCTTGAATATGTTAAGTACTGCGGAAATTATTATGGTACGCCACTTAGTGCAATAGACGGGTTACTGGATAAAGAAGAAGACGTTATTTTAGAAATAGAAATAGATGGCGGGTGTCAGGTTAAAAAAAGGTGCCCCGAATCCGTGAGTATATTCGTGGTTCCTCCGTCAATAGACGTTTTAAAACAAAGGATTTTAAATAGGGGAATCAGCAACGTAAATAATATGGAAGATAGATTAAAAACCGCTGAAAAAGAGTTAAAGTTTGCTCATAAATATGATTATATTGTCGTAAATGACGATTTAGAAAAATGCGTTTCAAACATTTTAAGTATAATAAATTCCGAAAGAATGAAATCTTCAAGAGTTAAATGTATAACAAATGAGGTGTTTTAAATTGAAAAAATTATGCGTAAAAGATATGCTGGATGCAAAATCCAGCCGGTATGCTTTGGTTATAGCCGTCGCAAAACGTGCAAGGGAAATAACTGACGATATTAATCTTCACGGCAATACCGCAGACGAAAAACCTGTTAATATGGCTATAAAAGAATTTGAGAACGGTAAATTTGATATAATAGAAAATTTGGCGGAGGACGGCAAACATTGAAGGCCATATCTAAAAATAGCTGAAACTTCTTTTTTCCCCCGCCGAAGGCGGGGGAAACATAGATAATACCACATTTTTAAATGATTTTTGCTATAGTAAAAACCTTTTAAAACAGCGGCATTTTTGTTTTCCGCCAGTCACCGGAAAAGCGAAAACAACAAATAACACCACTGTTTACAAAAGTTTTCTTTTACCATGAAATATATTTAAAAACTTATGATTTACCACCCGCACCTTTGCGGTTTTTCCACCACGTGTTCGCTTTTTTTAAAACCAATTTTCCACCTTCCCATGTGCCAACTGCTACCCCAGCCGTTACGGCGAGCACACCTGCCATTACTACATCTGTGGCCGTACCGTAATTCAACCCCCACTTGTTGTGTAAAAAGTCAGTCGCAACATTAAATGTATCCTCTGTTATACCGCCTCCTGATATCTTCTCTAAATCATCTTTCGGCATTTTGCTGAGCTTATCTATGCAAGCGTTTATATACTCGCCTATTTCCTCCACTTCTTTTTCGGATATTTCTAAGCCTTCCTCAGAAAAAGCTTCCTCAGCTTCTTCTTTTGTTTCCAAACCTATTATCTTTTTTAAAAAATCTTTATTTTTTAGCTTTTCTTTTATTTTGTCATTCATCTTGTTTTCACCCTTTCGTTTTGCGCTGTAGATTTATTGTATAAAAAATCAAGGGGCAAGTCAATGTTTTAGTAAAAGATTATGCATATAGTTAATGCTCTTGCAAAATGTCTAATTTTTACAATTTTCCCCCCCCTGCCACAAGCGGCGGGGGGATAATATCCATAAATTTTAGGCACAGTTTCTGCGCAAATTTATCTATTTCAGTATATATACTATAACTTCTCTTCGCCCAAAATTAAAACATTCATTCTCCGTGTTCATATAAAGATCCACTATCACTCTTCTGCTTCTTAGTGCCCCGCCTGTATCCCCTGCTTCGGCATACCCGTAAATAAATTTCCCATCCGCTGATTTTATATAAAGTTTTGTGCCGTAAGGTATAATTTTTGGATCCACGGCTACTATTCCCCGTTTAGCTATTTTTCCCGTGGATGTTTTAGCGTTTTCTTCCGCTGTATATGCCGTGCCTTTTCCTGTAAGTTTCGATTTATATTCTATAGTTCTTCCTTTGCTGTCAGTCAAAACGCCGTTGTCATTATCCGCTAAATTACCGCTTGCTTTACTTTCAATATCACTTGCCGCACTGATAATTTGCATGGTTCGGCCGCTTTTTCCAATGCCAACCAGTATAACCTCATTTACCGGCTGTGCAATTACCCTCGTTTTTATCTTTTCACTAATTATAACTTTGCCGTCTATAACGGTTTCTTTAGTAAAGATTTCTTTTTTCCCGTTTTTTCCTTTTACTGCTACCTTTGTGGTTCCCTCGTCTAATAAATTGGTTTTTTTGGTAATTCTTTCAAAAGGTATAACCTCAGTTACAATCGAATTTTTATATCCTATTCTTTCAATGGAAAAAGACATTCCGTTTGATACTTTTTCATTAAGATCAGCACTTACAACATCTTCAGAATATAAAGGTATATCAGTAAATATTATCGCGTGTAAAACAGTAGAATCTTCAGGCACAAAATATTCTTCGGTCCTGCCGTCCGCAGTAATTACTATTTTACACCTTTTTTCTACTGAAATTTTCATGCCCGGGTCTAATAAAGTGTTTACGTCAGGAGAAATAAAATAATTTTCTTCAATATTTACTCCCGCGGCAATAATAGCGTCATATACTGTGTTTTCACGAGTAAGCTTTAAAACTATATCCTCCTCACCGTCAACTTTTATTTGAACGTCAAAGGCCCTGTTTATTATTAACTCCAGTGATAAATCGTTTTCTTCAATACTGGTTATGGTGTCGTTTTCATCAAGTTCTATTCCGGCCTGCTCTAATATTTTTTTGACGTTATTGCTCATAGTTATTAAAGAAAATACATTGTCGCCGTCTACGACCGTAACTTTTCTGCTAAGAGCGAAAACAGAAAATACAGATGCCAAACATATTAAACCCATTACCGTAATAGCGGTTATTCTTTTTATATTGATTGACCCTTTTAGTGCGTTTTTTATCTTTTCTTCTGAAAGTAACCTCATGTTATACAGCCTCTTTTCATATAGTGTTTTATTTAAAAAGTATACTCTTGTAACCCTTTCTTCCGCAGACTCGCCGGGAAAGAGTGCGCAACTGAATATGCTTTTCTCAAGTGAAACAGCGGTAGCGGTTCAAATTAATTGATAATAGACCTGTCCGTAAACTTCACAGAGCGCAGACTGTCGAAAAATGCATCACTTAAAAAATGGCTTTGCATCAAAATCTCCTTGGAGTATCTTCATACGCCGTCGTCGATTTTGATTGCAATCTGTAAAATTTACGGACAGGTCTAATATCTTCCCTCCGCCAGAACGCAGAGGTGAAAGAAGGAATTTCAACTATTTTGAGACATGACCCAAAAACTTTAAGACCCCGGGGCTTGATTATGATACGCATATTTACGTGGTTTATAGTTAATATTGCTATATATTGAGTATAGCGATATATACACCACCAGATGGATTGTATTAAACGATTTGTGAAACGTCAAACTGAATAAATAATATATTTTGTGTATAATAACGAATAATAGTTAATTTATTGTAACAAATATTATCAATTAATTAAACATTTTGCCGCTATCAGGGGTTAAAAATTTAATTTTGCTGAAATTCGATAAATTTGTTTGGCAAATATGACGAAATTAAAGGTTACAACTTCATTACAAAAAATTACACTTTTTAAATCACGATCATTTATGTAACCTCTATATTTTTTGCAATTTTATTTGACAAATTATATACATGTTGCTATAATTTATTCGATCATATTTTGTATGGGAGTTGCTCTTGAAAATGGCGAACTTGTTTGTGTACTTTCTATAGCAAAAACCATTTAGAAACGTGGTATTATTTACGATTTTTTTCCCCGCCTTTGGCGGGGGAAAAACAAAAATGTCATTGTTTTAAAAGATTTTTGCTATACCTACCGTCAGCACAGAGAGAATTATAGAAAATCAGACATTTTTCAAGGGTATTAACTGAAAGGGGGAATTTTAATATGCCTTACAAAAAAAATAATTTAACAAACGGTATTCAAAAATTAGATGATGAAGATATTGAATCAGTAACCGGTGGAATTAATATGGTATACAATCTGGGAGGGCATAACGATATAGCTGATTGTACTTGCCCTAAATGCGGATTTAAGGAAGACGCAAATCAAACACGGGGAGACGGTACTTGCAAAAGCGAGTGGATGTGCCCGCAGTGCCATACCAAAAGCCTGATCATCTTTATGGGTGCAGCGCCGCCTGTAACTGTGTCTATCTACGACGACATTAAAAACCCTTAATTTTTTCAAAAAATTTTGCAAAAAGTGTCTAATTTCTCATAACTTCCCCCGCTGAGAGCGGGGAAAAAGGGAAGTTTCAACTATTTTGAGACACGACCGAGAAACCGCACGAACAAATTAGACCAGTCCGTAAACCTCACAGAGCGCAAACTATCGAAAAATGGGTGGTGGTCCAAATTAATTGATAATATCTTTCACCCCGCCTACGGCGGGGCGAAAGAAGAGATTTCAACTCTTTTGAGACACGACCGAGAAACCGCACGAACAAATTAGACCAGTCCGTAAACCTCACAGAGCGCAAGCTATCGAAAAATGGGTGGTGGTCCAAATTAATTGATAATATCTTTCCCCCCGCCTACGGCGGGGGCGAAAGAAGAAATTTCAACTCTTTTGAGACACGACCAAATCCTTGACCTTTAATTTTTTCAAAAAATTTTGCAAAAAAGATTTTTACTATATTAACTAAAAGGGGGAATTTTAATATGTCTTACAAAAAAAATAATTTAACAAACGGTATTCAAAAATTAGATGATGAAGATACTGAATTAGTAACCGGGGGAAGGGGTTTTAGTATAAAATACAATCAGGTAGGGCATAACGATACAGTTTATACTTGCCCTGCATGCGGGTTTAAGGAAGAGGTAACAAACCTAAAATGGGAAAAAGATCCTTTTACAGGGGCGAAATGTGAAGAAGGTCCTTTTAAAAACGTGTGGTGCTGCCGGCAGTGCCATTCCAGAAATCAGGTCATCTTTAAGTTGTCGGCAAGCTTTCCCCCGCGGGCTTAGCGGGAAAAAAGACTTCTGAAATTGGGACTTTTTTAAAGCGTAACGGCTATAGTTGGTAATATCTTTTCCCCCCCACCGATTTTGCGGGGGCGAAAGAAGAGATTTCAACTCTTTTGAGACACGACCCGATTTTGATTGCAATCTGTAAAGTTTACGAAAAGGTCTATTTATAGCTGTTCCGCTTGAAAAGCGTCTGATTTTTATGACTTTCTCCCAGCCGACGGCTGGGAGAAAGTACACGGTTAAATTTACTTTTGAGGACTTTTTTAAATCGTAACAGCTATACTTTTTTCAAATGTATCAGCTAAAAAATAAAAATTTTTATTGAAATAAATTTTTATACATGGTACAATTATTTACTGTTGTAGTAAAAGCTTTTTCAAACAGTAATGCTTTTATTTTTTCTCCGCCATTGGCGGAAAGAAAAAATGTAAGTGGCAGTACGCTTTCAAATGATTTTTTACTACATTAGCGTGAAGAATTTGCCGATTTTTATGGTAAAAATACGGTTATGGCTCAAATCAGCTGATAATATCTTTTCCCCCGGCCGACGGCGGGGGGAAAGAAAAAGTTCCGATTGTTTTGAGACATGACCGAAAATACCCTGATGTCCCTCTGCTGCATATGCAGCGGTGCGAATACTCAGAGTGGTTTGGGAGGATTTTTGATGAAAGTTTTAGAACTTATTTCTGATGCATCCGCAAAAAAAGAAGTTCCGGTTTTTAATATTGGTGACACCGTAAAAGTAGACGTTAACATTAAAGAAGGAAACCGTGAACGTATTCAGATTTTTGAAGGCACTGTAATTGCAATGAAAGGAAGCGGCATAAGCTCTACCTTCACTGTTAGAAGAAGTTCTTACGGCGTGGGTGTGGAAAGAGTTTTTCCTTTGCACTCCCCGAACGTAAAGGATGTCAAAGTGATTAGAAAAGGTAAAGTGCGCAGGAGCAAACTTTATTACTTGCGCGATAGAGTAGGTAAAGCTGCAAAGGTTAAAGAAAAGGTAAATTAATCTTTTATAGGTCTGTCTTACAAAGTCCTTTTTTAATACAGTTACTAAATAGACCTGTACGTAAACCTCACAGAGCGCAAACTATCGAAAAATGCATCACTTAAAAGTAACAGTCCAAATTAATTGATAATATCTTTTCCCCCCCGCCGTAGGCGGGGGGGAAGAAGAAATTTCAACTCTTTTGAGACACGACCCAGTGTTCGGCGGGTGAAAGGACAAAAAGGTTTTTATTATAGCTAACGCCATTGAAAAATGTTTGATTTTTTACCACTCTCTCCCCACCATCGGCAGGGAGAGGCCGTACAAACAAATTTATTTTTTTCAAGAGCGACAGCTATATTGCAAAGGGGGTAATATGTATGAACGATAAAATTAATTCTAACGATACATCGCAAAATGGTATTGACAGATTCACTACAAGCTTTTCGACTTCAACTTTTGAATGGACGGAATCTATAGCTCAAGCGCTTGTGGTTATGGTTGCAGTGCTGGCGTTTATATTCAGAATTGCAACCGTTGACGGCACTTCTATGCTCAACACTTTGCACGACAAAGATAAAGTATTTATATTAAAATGGAATTACACCCCGCGCAGCGGCGATGTTGTTGTAATCACCAAAGGGGTTCAATATGATAAACCTCTTGTTAAGAGGGCAATTGCCACCGAGGGCCAAACGCTTAGTATAGATTTTGATAATAATACCGTCATCGTGGATGGTACTACATTAAAAGAGCCATATATTTTAGAGCCTATGTGGCGCAAAGGCGATGGTGTTATTCCAAAGGTTATACCCAAAGGGCATACGTTCGTAATGGGTGATAACAGAAATAATTCAATGGACAGCAGATATAAGGAAATAGGTGTAATCCCCAACGAAAACATCGTTGGTAAAGCCACGCATATTGTTTTTCCGCTTTTTAGGTTCGGCGCAATAAAATAAAATTTTTGCTCCCCCCTGCATATATAGCAAAAACTATTTAAAAACGTGGTATTATTTGCGTTTTTTCTGCCGACTCGCGGGGTCGTGTCCCAAAATAGTTGAAATTTCTTCTTTCCCCCCCGCCATGGGCGGGGAGGAAAAATATCATCAACTAATTTGGATCGCCGCCAAAGTTGGGGGGAAAATAAAAATGTTACTGTTTCAAAAGGCTTTTACTATATTGCCGTACTATAGCTATAGCTACGGTAATTTAATTTTGTTACCGAATTGTAATATTTTAAAAGATGAACACATTACAGCTGGTTTTATTTTTATTATTTTACAAATTCAACCCTGAAAAATTTAAATTTGCTTATTTTTAATTGATAATATCGTTCTCCCGCTCATGGTTGGGATGAAAGAAAAAATTTCAACTATTTTGAGACATGACCATATCACAGCTGGTTTTATTTTTATTATTTTACAAATTCAACCCTGAAAAAATTAAATTTGCTTATTTTTAGTTGATGATATTTTTTCCCCACCGCCAGCGGTAAAAGAAACGTACAAATGAGTTTGCTTTTTTAAAAAGCAGCGCCCACAATGAGGTAGATTAGTGATGAACCAAGAAAATAAAAAAATTTACGAAGAAATAAACGAAAGTTATAAAATCGACGACAGACCAACCGATCGATTTTCCACCTCGTGCTTTGAATGGCTGGAATCGATTGCTCAGGCTGTTATCGTAGTGGTAATTTCCCTTTCGTTTATATTTAGGATTGTAAATATAAGCGGATGGTCCATGCTCAACACCTTACGCGACGGAGATAAGGTGGTAGTTTTAAAATGGAATTACGTTCCGCACAATGGCGATGTTGTCGTAATTACTAAAGGGCAGTTCTTAGATGAACCACTGGTCAAAAGAGTAATTGCTACGGAAAATCAGAGTTTTAGTATAGATTTTAAATCCGGAAAAGTAATGGTGGATGGCAAAACGCTCGACGAAACATACATAAGAGAACCTATGTGGCTCCAAGGCGATAACAACATTCCGGATATTATTCCTCCGGGCCACAGCTTTGTGATGGGCGACAACAGGAACCATTCTATGGATAGCAGATTTAAAAATGTAGGTATAATTCCAAACGAAAATATCGTTGGTAAAGCGGCCGTTATACTTTTCCCTTTTGATAGATTCAAAATAATTTAATAATAGATTTACCAAAAAATTCACGAAAAACGTATATGCCTGTTATAGTCAATATAGCCGCTGTGCTTGAAAAAAATTTAAATCTTGGCAATTATCGCCCCGCCTGTAGGCGGGGCGGTGGGGCTTATAGTAAAAACATTTTTAAATAGCGGCATTTTTACTTTTTCCCCCGCCAGTGGCGGGGGGATGCCTGTTCTTTTGGATTGTGGGTTAAATTAGTTGATAATGTCTTTTCCCCCGCTAAAACGCGGGGGGGAAAGAAACGTAAATATATCTGCTACATTTGAAAAAAATCAAAATTTCGGCAATTATCGCCCCGCCGGTAGGCGGGGCGGTGGCTTATAGTAAAAACATTTTTAAATAGCGGCATTTTTACTTTTCCCCCCCGCCAGTGGCGGGGGGGGAAATGCAAATAATACCATGTTTCTAAATGATTTTTGCTATATCTTCCCCCCCGCCACTGGCGGGGGGGAAAATGCAAGTAATACCACGTTTCTAAATGGCTTTGGCTATATAATATCATTATGCTTAATTTTTGAAATTATCCCATATTTTATAGCTGCTGTGCTGGAAAAAAGTCTAAATTTTAGCAATCATCGCCCCGCCGGTAGGCGGGGCGGTGGCGGTTCTAAATTTTGGGTTGTGGTCCAGTTGATAATATTTTTCCCCCGCTAGAACGCGGGGGGGAAAAAGAAAAAGTTCCAATTATTTTGAGACATGACTAAAAATTAATTTAAAATTTAAATATTACAAATTAATGACAAAATTAAATTATCGTGGATATAAATGCAATGATCCTTTCACCGCTGCGGGTGAGGATTTTTTTATGAATATGCTCAATACCCAATATTATCAATGAAATTTAAAAAATCATCTAATTTTTCCAAACAAAATACTGTTTTTCTGTACTTTGACGCATCCTTAATATTTTTTAAATACCAGCAAATATGTTTTCTGGCTTCTTTAATACCAATATGTTCCCCTTTATATTCAGCAAGTTTGAGAATATGTTTTTTTATTACCTTTATTTTTTCTTCGGCGCTGATATCCTCTGAAGATTTTCCATATTTCAAAAAACTATTTATTTTGTCAAATATCCAAGGATTACCAAGCGCTCCTCTGGCTATAGATATCATATCACACAAAGTATGGTTAATCATATATTCGGCTGATGCGGCAGAAGTTATATCCCCATTCCCTATTACCGGTATTTGCAGACAAGATTTAACGTCTTTTATAATGTCTAAATTGCATTTTCCCGAATACATCTGAGATCTAGTCCTTCCATGGACTGCTATGGCGTCTGCACCGGCACTTTCACAGCATCGCGCAACATTGACCGCATTAATGCTGCTGTTATCCCACCCGGCTCTGATTTTTACAGTAACGGGTAGCGAGGTATACATTTTGATGGTTTCTACAATTTTTCCACAAAAAGACGGATTTTTCATAAGTGCGCTTCCGGCACCATTATTTACAATTTTAGGCGCAGGACACCCCATATTAACATCTATAATATCAATATCTTTATATGATGATAAAATTTTTGCCGCCTCTTTAAATGATTCCAGATCATTTCCAAAAATCTGAACACAAAACGGAGTCTCGATTTTGCTATGTTGTATTAATTGAATAGTTTTAGCATTATTATACATAAGGCCTTTAGTACTTACCATTTCACTAATCGAATATGCAACTCCGTAATCTAAGCATATTTCTCGGAAAGCTCGGTCAGTCACCCCCGCCATAGGCGACAACAAAATATTGTTCTTTATTCCTAATTTTTTAAAAATATTACCGCTCATTTTAAAAAACAAAATTCCTTGTTATTATAGTAAATTAGTTTTGCTTCATAAAATTATATCTGATACATTTTTTAAATGATAGCCGTTTTTTTGAAAAAGGCAAACTTACTCACGCGCGCTTTCCCTCCCCTAGGGGGCCAAATTAGTTGGTAATATCTTCTCCCCTGCTCGCCAGAACGCGGGGAGGAAGAAGAGGTTTCAACTGTTTTGATACATGGCCAAAAAATCAGGGTGGGTTTAAATTAAATTTGTAATAAAAACATTGCAACACAATATTAATTGAGATATAATAAATATGTTGCTAATTTATGGCACTTATAATAGACCTGTCCGTAAATTTTACAGATTGCAATCAAAATCGACGACGGCGTATAAAAATACTTCCCGGGAGATTTTGATGCAAAGCCATTTTTTAAGTGATGCATTTTTTCGATAATTTGCGCTCTGTGAGATTTACGGACAGGTCTAATAATACTATTTCAAAATAAAACAAATATGAGGTAGTTAGGAGAAACACAATGAAAAACAGAATTATTTCCGGCTTATTAGCGGCCTTAGCTATTTTTACGTCGCTGGTGGGTGAACAAGCAGGATGCTGTATCCCCCCGAAAAGTGAAACCAGTAAAATACAAAAAATTAAAAACTTTGTTTCCGATAATCCCGCTAAATGCACATTAGTTGCTATGGGAGTTTCGTTGTTAACTGTATTTACCGTGCTATATTGCAAAAAACGATATGCCGAAGAACCGCAGCCGACGAACATATATGCTGAAAGACCCGTTTTAAGTTATGTTATTGATGCGCTCAAAAGGCGATATGATACGGTGTTCAAAGGGGCAAATGATTACCTCGACAATCTGCCGGAGAATGATGGTGAGCTTACCGGTGAAATGATTGACGAAGCCGATAAGCAACGGAATGCGCTATATGATATTGAACTCGCGTTACATGAGGGAATGTCACTAAAGTTTGATAAACTGGCGCAACGGTGGCCAGGAACAACGCCAAGACCTGCGTGGGAGGAAGAAGCAGGAGAGAAAAAGGAAATAGATGCTGAAAGACCCGTTTTAAGTCATACTATTGATGTGCTCAAAAGGCGATATGATACGGTGTTCAAAGGGGCAAATGATTACCTCGACAGTTTGCCGGAGAATGATGGCGAGCTTACCGGTGAAATGATTGACGAAGCCGGTAAGCAATGGAATGCGCTATATGATGCTGAAGTCGAGTTAGATGATGGAATGGAACTAAAGTTTGATAAACTGGCGCAACGGTGGGAGGGAAAAAAGTCTATGGAGATTATTGAAAATGTGTTAAATTGATGTCGCAAATTTTTAATCGGCTTTGCGGTGCGGCGTTGGTCGCGCCATAAAATAGTTGAAATTCCTTCTTTCACCCCCGCGAATCGGCGGGGGTGAAAGATATTATCAATTAATTTGACCCATCACCAAGCAACGATATGCTTTGAAAAATTTTTATTCAATTGATTATTGACAAATATAAAAAATTGGTATAGTATAATATATCATATAAATTATACAAAAAAAGGATAAATGACTGTGAAAAAAAGTATATTTTTGTTATATTGGATCATATTTTTGGCGTGTTTGTGCAATACCCAAAGTGTATTTTCTGCAAATAGAGTAGAAAATATTAAATTAACTGGAAGTATAAATGTATCTACAAACGCTGAGTTTGAACCGTTTGAATATAAAGACGGTAACAAGTTTGTGGGTATAGACATGGATATTGCAAGAGAAATTGCCAAAAAATTAGGTGTTGATATTAATATAAATGATGTGTCTTTTAGTGCTCTGCCGCTGGAGATAAACAAAGGGG
Organism: Oscillospiraceae bacterium; assembly: GCA_031270785.1. Taxonomy (GTDB): domain Bacteria; phylum Bacillota; class Clostridia; order Oscillospirales; family Acutalibacteraceae; genus CAQBRY01. The sequence continues at coordinate 2,280 of JAISWM010000087.1, read as the reverse complement.
AATGTGATTTTGTTATCGCCGCCATGAGTTATAGTGAAGAAAAAGCTCAAAATATGGATTTTTCAGATCCTTACTTTGAGGCGGATCAGGTTGTGATAGTTCTTGAGGGCAGCGATATAAAGTCCGGCGAGGATTTGCACAACAAAAAGATAGGTGTTCATTTAGGTACCACGGGTGACATCTATTGTACTGACAATTTGAAAGACTGCGAAATTAATAGGTACAATAATGGTTCAGAAGCTATTTTAGATTTATCAAACGGAAGGATAGACGCTGTTGTTATTGACAGCGATCCGGCTGTTAAACTTGTGCAAAAAAACAGTGAAACTAAAATTTTAGACGGATATTTATTTAAAGAAGAATATAGAATTGCAGTTCCAAAGGGCGACAAAGAATTTCTTGAATTTATAAATGTTTCTTTAAAAGAATTAAAAAAGGATGGAATTATCGATCAAATTATAAATAAATATAAAAATATCAGTGCCCAATCTGACGATGTGGGATTGTGCGGGCAGATTTATAATAATTTAATTTATAAAGAAAGATATAAGGAGATTTTCCAAGGGCTTAAGGTCACTTTTGAAATTACAATTGTAGCTCTTTTTATAGGTATAAGTATAGGCGTATTTATTTCAATGATTAAGATTTTAAAATCACGGAATTTATTTATGAAGGTTATGAATTTTATTGCGGATGTATATATTGCGATATTTAGAGGGACACCTATTGTAGTGCAAATGTTTATAATATATTATTTAATACTCGGTTCTACGGGCCTTTCTAAGGTAATTGTTGCAATGGTTGCTTTTGGAATAAACTCCGGAGCTTACGTATCGGAAATTATCAGGGCCGGTATATCTTCCGTGGATAAAGGACAATTTGAAGCGGGGCGCTCTTTAGGTCTTACAGAAATGACTACTATGAATAAAATTATTTTCCCCCAGGCTTTTAAAAATATTATTCCTACTTTATGCAATGAATTTGTGTCTCTTGTAAAAGAGACGTCTGTTGCGGGATTTATAGGTATTGTTGATTTATCAAGGGCGGGGGATATTATAAGAAGCCAGACCTATGAACCGTTTGTACCGCTTATGACTACGGCTGTAATATATTTCGCTATAGTATGCTTGATTTCTTATTTGATGGCTGTGCTTGAAAGGAGTTTTGGTAAGAGTGATATCCGTTAGAAATTTATCTAAGCATTTTAACAGCGGCAAAAAAACTATTAAGGTTTTAAAGAAAATAAATGTTGATATAGATAAAGGAGACAAGATTGTTATAATCGGCCCGTCAGGTTCTGGAAAAAGTACGTTTTTAAGATGCATAAACGGCCTTGACGCTCCGACCAGCGGTGAAATTTTATTTGAAGGAAAATGTATTACAAATAAGTCTTGCAATATGGACATCATAAGGCGCCAAATTGGTATGGTATTTCAACATTTTAATTTATTCCCTCACCTTACGATACTTCAAAATATTATTTTAGCTCCGGTATTTCTTAAGGTAAAAACTTTAGAGGAAGCCCAGGAGGAAGCCAGAAGACTTTTAATAAAGGTAGATCTGCTTGACAAAATGCACGAATACCCTATTAAGCTGTCCGGGGGGCAGAAGCAAAGAGCAGCTATCGTAAGGGCTCTTGCTATGGATCCTAAAGTTATTTTGTTTGACGAGCCAACCTCCGCGCTTGACCCCGAAATGATAGGTGAAGTTTTAGATGTTATGGGAAATCTTGCAAAAAATGGTATAACAATGCTCGTAGTTACTCATGAGATGAATTTCGCGCGTGAGGTGGCAACGAGGGTACTGTTTATGGATAACGGAGAGATTATCGCGGACGCTCCTCCGAAAGAGATTTTTGAAAATTCTCAAAATGAAAGAGTAGAAGAATTTCTTTCAAAAATTTTATAGCTGCTTCCATTTATTAATAAAAGATCTATATGGAATAAATCAACACCCCGCCTGACGGCAGGGTGTTGACTGCTAAGATTAGACTTTTTCAAGGGTGTTAGCTATAAAAAATTTTTATTATAAAAACTTTTTGTCATTTACTTTATTTATTAGTATAATAGACCTGTCCGTAAACTTTACAAATTGCAATCAAAATTGGCGGCGGCGTATAAAGATACTCCCGGGAAATTTTGGTTGTGGGTCAAATTAGTTGATAATAGACCTGTCCGTAAATCTCACAGAGCGCAAACTATCGAAAAATGCATCACTTAAAAAATGGCTTTGCATCAAAATCTCCTTGGAGTATCTTCATACGCCGTCGTCGATTTTGGT
>JAISWM010000056.1 GCA_031270785.1 Oscillospiraceae bacterium | reverse complement strand
TAGCTGTTACTTTTAGAAACATATAGTTATTTGGCCATGTTTCAAAATAGTTGGAATTCTTTCTTTTCCCCCCGCCAAGCGATGGGAAAGAGCAAAAACACCGCTGTTTTAAAGATTATTAATTTGCTGTTACTCTCAGAAACATGCCGTTATTTACGCTTCTTCCCCCGCCAAGCGGTGGGGAAAGAGCAAAAACACCGCTGTTTTAAAGATTATTAATTAGCTGTTACTCTCAGAAACATGCTGTTATTTACGTTTCTTCCCCCGCCAAGCGGTGGGGGAAAAAAGCGAAAACGCCGCTGTTTTAATTAATATAAACCAATATTAACCTCTCGAGCATTACCTACTACATTATACCCCAAAAATCTGCTTGCGGTTTCAAAAAAAGTTTTAGCACCGGCACTCACAAAAAAGCTGCACTTGCCGCCAAACGTTCCGGAAGACTTCAAATTTTGATTTTTTAACACGCTTTCTGCATATTTAACAGCTTCTTTGCCGGAATTTATAAGTTTAACTTCAGGTCCCATAACCTCAGATATAATAGGCTCAATAATAGGATAATGAGTACAGCCCAATATTAAAACATCTATATTAAATTCATTAAAGTAACTAAGATTTTCTTTAACAATACCATAAACAATGTCATAGGGTAAACTGGAAATATCGTTTTCTATTAAGGAGACAAATACCTGGCAAGCTTTTTGATATACCTGAGCTTCTTTATTAATTGATTTTATGCATTTGCTGTAGGAATTACTTTTTATAGTGGTTTCCGTACCAATAACACCTATTTTTTTATTTTTAGTAGAATTAATCGCTGCAATGCACGCGGAATTTATCACGCCTATAAAAGGCAAATCTTTATTCAGGCTTTGAATATTAATAATTGAGCTTACTGTACCGCAAGCGGCAATTATCATTTTAACTCCGAGTGACTTTAAAAAAGATATATCTTGACTTGCATATTTTAAAATAATGTCAGAACTTTTATTACCATACGGGACGCGCCCAACGTCCCCAAAATAAATAATATCCTCACCGGGCATTAAATCATGAATTTCTTTAACAGCAGTAATTCCGCCCACTCCGGAATCAAAAACTCCTATGGGTCTCAAATTACTACTCACTCAAATCGTCCTTTCATATTAAATTTTTTTTACTAATTTCAATTATAAATATCAGTTTGTATCCGTTCTTCCCCCCCGCGAGTCGGCGGGGGAAAATAAGAAGTTTCAACTATTTTGAATCATGACCCAAAATCGGTGGCGGCGTACATAGTAAAAAGCTTTTTAAAACAGTGACGTTTTTGTTCTTCCCCCGCCTTTGGTGGGGGGAAAGAAACGTAAATAACACCACGTTTCTAAAACTTTACAGATTGCAATCAAAATCGACGACGGCGTATAAAAATACTCCAATGAGATTTTGATGCAAAGCCATTTTTTAAGTGATGCATTTTTCGATAGTTTGCGCTCTGTGAAGTTTACGGACAGGTCTAGTATGCTTTTTTCAAGTGAGACAGCTATATCAGATTTTTAATTTAGAAATAGTATTAATATAGCTGTTTCCCCTTAAAAAAGCAAACTTTTTCGTATATTTCCTCCCCGCCGTGGGCAAAGAGAAAATCAACAACCCCCCCTGAAATGCAGGGAATTAACCCGAAGAGGGTCGTGTCTCAAAATAGTTAAAATTCCTTCTTTCACCCCCGCCATAGGCGGGGGTGAAAGATATTATCAATTAATTTGGGTCACTACCCCGAAGAGAGTAAAATGTTTGCTCCTGCCCAGCTATCATCCCCCCGACGCAGAGCACGCGAGGCATTACTGCGGGCTTGCATGTTTCCTTCGAAAGCACGCTCGCAAAAATCAATGAATACGTGGCCTTCTAAGTCGGGGAATTAATCCGAAGAAAGTGAATTTTTTGCTTCTACCTACCTATCCCCTCGACGCAGAGCATGCGAGGCATTACTGCGGGCTTGCATGCTTCCTTCGAAAGCACGCTCGCAAAAATCAATGAATACGTGGCCTTCTAAGTCGGGGAATTAACCCGAAGAGATTAAACATTTTGCTCCTGCCTAGCTATCATCCCCCCGACGCAGAGCGCGCGAGGCATTACTGCGGGCTTGCATGCTTCCCTCGGAAGCACGCTCGCAAAAATCAATGAATACGTGGCCTTCTATGCCGAAGAGATTAAACATTTTTAAGGGCACTAGCTATATTCACCTTCTATTGCATAGTTTATTAATTCATCGATTAATTTACTTAAACCGTACCCTGTGTGCTCCATTACCTTCGGGTACATGCTGTTCGGAGTAAATCCCGGGAAAGTGTTTATCTCATTTACGTATATTTTATTGGTTCCTTCTTCAACAAAAGAATCAACTCTTGCAAGGCCCGCACAACCAAGCAATTTATAAGCTTTTTTAGAAACCTCCCGGACTTCCAGAGAAACTTCAGGGCTTAAATTAGCAGAAATACTGATTTTATCAGTACAGTTATACTTATCGTTATAACTATAAAATTCGTTTGCGTGAATGACTTCCCCCGGTATAGAAACAATAGGGTCACAATTACCAAGCATGCCGCATTCTATTTCCTGGCCAACTATCTCCTCTTCAATTAAAATTTTAGTATCTTCCTTACTTGCGATTTCTATGGCGCCCAAAAGTTCATCCCTGTTTTTCACTTTACTTATCCCCACGGAAGAACCGGCGTTGGATGGTTTAACAAACATAGGGTAAGACTTTATCTTACGCTCAATTTCATTAACATGTTTTTGGGGATCTTTTTTAAAATCGCGCATATAAAACCAATAAAAATCCGCCTTATTTATGCCATTACAAGCAAGTATCGTATTAGTCATTACTTTATCCATACACACAGCGGAAGCCGTCACCCCGCACCCCGCAAACGGGATATCTGCCAAAGTCGCAATGCCTTGCATAGTGCCGTCTTCTCCGTTTTTGCCGTGAAAAACCGGCATTATAACATCCAGCTTTAAAATTTCAAACTTATCATCTTTTAATACAATTATTCCCTTAACGCCGGCATCCGGAGATATAAAAGCTTTTTTATTGTTCGAATCTTTTTCCCACGAACCATCTATAATATTTTGAGTGTTTCCGCTATACAAAAGCCATTCGCCTGATTTCGTAATTCCCAACACAAAAACATTATACTTCTCTTTTGATATACCTTCAATAATAGCTGTGGCGGACGCTCTTGAAACTTCATGTTCGGAAGAATTACCGCCAAAAAGTATAGCAACATTTAATTTACACATAAAAAACCATCTCCTATATTACCAAAATCAATGCACTACAGCAAAAACTTTTTAAAGCAGTGGCGCTTTTGCGTTTCACCGCTTGCATTGTGCGGAATGTAAATAATATCATGTTTCTAAATGATTTTACTATGTAAAAGCACATTGTATAGTAAAATTTTTAAAAACAGTTATATTTTTATTTCTTTTTTACCTCATGCATTATGTGAAATGTAAATAATATCATGTTTCTAAATGATTTTACTATGTAAAAATACATTGTATAGTAAAATTTTCAGAAATAGTTATATTTTTATTTCTTTTTTATAGCTGTTACGATTTAAAACAGTCCTCAAAAGTAAATTTATCCGTGCACTTTCTCCCGGCCGTCGGCCGGGAGAAAGTTATAAAAATAAGACGCTTTTCAAACGAAACAGCTATACCGTTCGCATTATGTGAAATGTAAATAATATCATGTTTCTAAATGATTTTACTATGCAAAAGCACATTATATAGTGAAATTTTCAGAAATAGTTATATTTTTGTTCTTCCCCCCGCGAATCGGCGGGGAAAAAAGATTACCAACTAATTTGGCACATGGCCCCCGGCTTGCGGAGCAATTATTGCTTTAGACTTTTTTTAATTAAAAGACTATAGTATAAGCAACCATTTTTATTTGAAAGGACAGATTATTTTATGACAGCAATTGCTATAGACGGCCCCGCAAGTGCGGGGAAAAGCACAGTTTCAAGGATTTTATCTGAAAAATTAGGTTTCCTGTATTTAGATACCGGTGCGCTATACCGCGCGGTGGCATTTTATTTCGTATCCAATAATTTAGATTATAATAATAGCAGTATATTAGAAAAAGGACTTAAAAACATTGAGCTTAAAATCGAATTTAAAGATAAATGTCAAAGAATAATACTTTGCTCGCAAGATATAACCGATAGTATAAGAACGGATAAAATATCCTCTTTAGCGTCAGACATATCGTCTATAGATAGTGTGCGGAAATTTTTATTAGATTTTCAACGAGATTTTGCAAAAAAAAATAACATCATTATGGACGGGCGCGACATAGGAACAATTGTGCTGCCAACAGCCGATATAAAAATTTTTTTAACGGCATCGCTGGAAGCAAGGGCAAAGAGAAGACATTTAGAATATCAAAGTAAAGGGTATAAAAGCAGTTATGAAGAAATATTGGAGTCAATAAAACAAAGGGACTACAATGATTCGCACAGACAAATAGCTCCGCTGGTACCCGCCAAGGATGCTGCAATCGTGGATACTACTGAATATACATTAGACGAAGTAGTAAGAATTATATTTAATATAATAAAGAAAAGTGCACAAACATGAAACAAAATATAATTTTGTACAAAATAATAGTGGCCATAATAAAACCTTTTATAAAGATTTTATTCCCGTATGAGGCAATTGGCAGTGAAAATTTAAGTAAAATAAATGAAGGATATATATTATGTTCGAACCACCTTTCTAATTTAGACGCAATATTTTTAGCTGTTATTCACCCCAGGCCTATATTTTTTATGGCCAAAGCGGAACTTTTTGAAATTAAATTATTTGGAAAAATGCTCAGTGCGTTAGGTGTTTTTTCTATTCAAAGAGGAAAAAATGATAAGGTAGGACTAAATACAGCTGAAAGTGTATTAAAATCGAACAAAGTGTTGGGGATATTTATTGAAGGTACTCGCTCAAAAACAGGGGGGTTTTTAAGACCCAAATCCGGAGTTTCCGTTTTATCGCACAGTACTAAAAAGCCCATTTTACCCGTGTGTATTACAGGAGCAAATAATAATAAAATCAAAATATTTACTAAGACTAAAATTAAATATGGTGAGCTTATCCGGAATGAAGATTTAGAAATAAATCCTGACAATTTACTGGGATTTAAAAAAGCTACTAAATATATTATGAGTAAAATTACTGATTTAAGGTAATATAGCTGTTCCGTTTGAAAAGCATCTGATTTTTATAACTTTCTCCCGGCCGTCGGCCGGGAGAAAGTACACGGATAAATTTACTTTTGAGGGCTGTTTTAAATCGTAACAGCTATAATATGGCTGTTGCTCTTGAAAAAGCCAATTTACTTAGCAAAAACCATTTAGAAACGCGGTATTATTTACGTTACTTTCCCCGCCGACTCGCGGGGAAAGCAATTCAAGCGCACATTGGGTTTTTAATTAGAAATAGTATAAATACATATAAAATCTTTTATTTTATTAAATATATTTTCCCCTATACCACTTACATTTAATATTTCATTAATGCTATAAAATCCGCCCATTTTTTCCCTATAATTAATTATATTCCGGGCTTTACTATTGCCTATGCCCCATAAATATTTTGACAAAACATCTTGATTTGCAACATTAATATTTATTTTGGAATCATCAACGGTATCAAAATCCAAATCATTATCTTGGTTATATGTGAAATCTGAATCATAAATGCTATGGTCATCAGAGCTATTTTTGTAATTGTCTATAAAAATAAATAGCAACAAAAACCATAATGAAAAAGCACAATATTTATTTAATGTTTTATTAAAATCCATATTTATAACTCACCCTATAGTAAAAATTTTTTATAGCTGCTACATTTGAAAAAAGTAAATTTGTTCGTACGCTCTCTTCCGGCAGGCTCGCGGGGAAAGAATGCGAAGGCAAATTTGATTTTTTAGGGAACAGTAGCTATACTTAAAATAAAAAGTCCCCCTCGATTTAAGTTTCAACGGCTTTCAGCACTGGGGGTATAGCAAAAACCATTTAGAAATGTGGCGTTATTTACGTCCCCCCCTGCATTCGGCAGGGAGAAAACAAAAAGTCACTGTTTCAAAAGGCTTTTATTATAGCAGTTATCTACCGGTATCGACCCTCAATTGTTGTCGCAGTTAATACCTTTAAAAAAAGTAAATTTGTTCGTACGGCCTCTCCCCACCGATTTGAGTGGGGGAGAAAAAAGAAGGGATTTCAATTATTTTGACCCACAACCGGTTTTTGATCAATTAAAATTTTTTGTTGGAGGATAAGATTATGCAAAACAGTATTTTTATGGACGATTTTTACAAAAACACCGTAAAGGATTTTCCGCTAATAAACAAAAATCAAAACGTAATATATATGGACAGTGCAGCTACTACGTTAAAGCCACAAAAAGTTATAGATGCCGTGAATGATTTTTATTGTTCATATACTTCTAATGTTTTTAGGGGTGACCATCTGTTTTCCGAAAGGGCGTCTATGAATTTTGAAAATACCAGAAGGTTGGTAAGTTCATATATTAACGCTCTTCCGAATGAAATTATTTTTACTCAAAATTGTACTGATTCTATAAACCTTCTTAAGAATTTACTTAACTTAACTAAAAGCGATGTTGTTATCAGTTCTATACTTGAGCACCACTCAAACTACCTTCCATGGTTAATGAATACCAATTTATTGACGGTAAATATTGATAATGATGGAATGATAAATGTAGACGAAATATTGCAAAAAATAAATAAAAACACAAAACTTATAGCTTTTACTTATGTGTCAAATGTAACGGGAAACATTCAGCCAATAGAAGATATTATCAAAATATGCAAAGAAAACAACATACTGTCGTTAATAGATGCTACTCAAGCCGTAGCTCACAAGCCTATAGACGTAAAAAAAATAGATTGCGATTTTTTAGCGTTTTCCGCGCATAAAATGCTGGGGCCTTCCGGCGTAGGCGTATTATACATAAAAGACGAAATTATACGCTCACTTAAACCATTTAAATTAGGCGGAGGTATGGTAGATCAAGTAGATCGAAGCGAAGTAATTTTTAAAGATCCTCCGCATTGCTTTGAAGCGGGGACGCCTGCAATAGAAAATGTAATAGGATTCGGAGCGGCTATTGAGTATATTATGCAAAAGGGTATAGAAAACGTGTCCTTATATTTAGAAGGATTAAACCGATATGCATTGGCAAAATTGAAAAATCTTGATTTTATAAGGTTTCCGTTTATCATAGCCGAAAAACATATACCGGTATTTACATTTTTACCTGAAAATGGTACTATTGATATTAAATACGTGTCAAAGCTTTTGTCCGGCAGGAAAAACAGTATAGCTTTGAATGCCGGATATCAATGTTGTCAGCCGCTGTATTCAAACTTTAAAATAAATGGTGCGGTTAGAGCATCGTTTTACATATATAATTCTAAAAAAGATATCGACGAACTGGTAAACGCGTTATATGATATCAAAAAATTTGTTGAATGAAGGATTTTGATATGAAAATTAAACGTCTTATAAACATCGAGCTTACTTCAAATTGTCCGGCCCATTGTGCTATGTGCCCAAGAGATCAGGTAAAAGAAAAAGGATTTATGCCTTATGAGACTTTAAAAAATATCATAGACCAAATCGGCAATGTTAATGTATGGGAAATTACTTTTTCCGGCAGGGGCGAGCCTACTTTGCATCCGGATTTACCGGAAATGCTGAGCCTTTGCAAAAAATCCCCGGTAACTAACGCGCTTATAACAACCGCAGTGATTATGAATAAAAATAATATAGAAGCGTGCGGAAAAAATTTAGATATATTAAGATTATCGGTAAGTTCCTTTCATAAAGGTACTTTTGAAAAAATTCACCGCGGCCTTGATTATTATAAAATATGGGAAAATATCAATAACCTTACAGATGCCATGCCCCAAAAAATTAAAGTACATTTTGTGGGAGGAGAAACTATATATGAACACCTCAAGGAAACTATTGAGTTCTTTCATAAAAAAAATATTTACAGCCTATATATTTTCCCTCTTTGGAATCGCGGCGGAAATATAGCGGCCAAAGACAGTATTAAAAAAAGGCAAGATCTGATGGACCGCTTCCACTTGCTTCCTATCGAAGATGAGTTTTGCATAAAAGATAAATGTATATTTAATACTTACATGCAATCCAAAACATCCATAAACAAAAATTACTGTTTTCATGGTGACAGCAGTGCGTTAATTACCTTTAAAGGTGATATGCTTGGGTGTTTTCAAGATTTTGGAAGTAATAATGCCATAGGAAACGTAAATCAAAATTCATTAAAAGAGTTACTGGAAAAAAGATTTTATAGACTTGGTAACATGGATATATGCAAGGGTTGTAATTCAAACCTCGTGACTATGATTTAAGTTTATAGCTGTTTCACTTGAAAAAGTCATACTTATTTGCGTATTCTTTCTCCGACGATGGTGTGGAAAGATACAAAAATTTAGACTTTTTAAGTTAAATCACTATAGTTGTTCCGCTTTACAATAAACTATAGAATTATTTTTAGACTTGTCCAATTCTAACTCATCGTAAAAATATGCACAAAAATATAAATATTTTCGTATTTGGAACTCGGTGGTGGGTCAAATTAGTTGATAATAGACCTGTCCGTAAATTTTACAGGTTGCAATCAAAATCGACAACGGCGTATAAAAATACTTCCCGGGAGATTTTGGGTCGTGTCTCAGAATAGTTGAAATCCCTTCTTTTTCCCCCGCCGATTCGCGGAGGTGAAAGACATTATCAATTAATTTGGACCACCACCGAGATTTTGATGCAAAGCCATTTTTTAAGTGATGCATTTTTCGATAGTCTGCGCTCAGTGAGGTTTACGGACAGGTCTACTGTTTTTTTAAAAGCTCTTTTACTAATAAAAGGAAGGAATGTGTATTGTGTAATGAAAAATAAAGATGCATTAACCCAAAACATATACAATGCATTTTTCAGCCCCCTTTCCATAAAAAAGGAAAGTTTTATAGGAATGGAGCTTGAATTCCCGATAATAAATCTTAATCAAAAGCCCGTAGACATTTGCTTGCTTCAAGAAATGATGAATTTCTTGATTTCAAATTATAATTTTGAAAAATTAGCTGCCGATATAGACGGAAAAATATATTCTGTTCAAAATAAACACAGCAAAGATATTATATGTTTCGAGTGTTCCTATAATACGCTTGAATTTTCAATGCATAAAGCTCAAAATATAATTAGCATTTCTAAAAGATTTTATAATTATTTTAATATTATTAATAACATTTTAATTCCCCAAAATCATATTATGACGGGTTTAGGGTTTAATCCTTACTATAAATTTGCAAATCCAAATGCTATTAAAAATAATAGGTATGAAAAAATTTATTCCATTATGAACATCTTGAAAGGTCACCGAGAAATTGCTTGGCATAATAACCTTTTTTCTTATATTTGCTCTGTTCAAACGCATTTGGACGTCGATATTCAACGCCTTCCTCTATTTTTGAATGTATTTTCAAGGGTAGAGTGGATCAAGGCAATATTATTTTCAAATTCTTTAAATCCGGACTCAGAAATAAAAAACAAAAATTGTTTATGCAACCGGGATTTGGTGTATAATAACAGTATTTTTTCCTACAACAAAACCAACATCAAAGGGTTTGACGTCGAGTTAAAAAACGTAAATGATATAATAGACGATATTTTAGATCGATCTATATACTATACGTATAGAAACAGTACCTTCATTTTTTTTAAACCCACAAAATTAAAAGACTATTTCAGCACAGAAAATTTGAGCGGATTTAAATTCGCGTGTGAAAACAAAATTGAAAAAACAAATTTTAACCCTTCATATAATGATATACAGCACTTTCGATCCTATAATCCTCTGGAAATTACTAAATTAGGAACCATTGAAATTCGCAGCGATTGTCAGCAACCTTTAAACAGAACTTTTCAACCAAGCGCATTTTGCCTTGGAATACTTGAAAATTTAGATCAAATTGAAGATTACATAAATAAATGTTTTCCCTCCGCTATAAAAAAATATTCAAACTCCCAATTAAGAGAGATGTTTATTTATGAAAATAATATAGTTTATGCTTTAGAAAACAGTGAGATTTTTAATTTTATCAAAGAAATAATTTTTATATCGCACGATGGTCTTAAAAAAAGGAATATGGGCGAAGAAGTCTTTTTAGAACCCTTGATTAAAAATATGGATAAATTAGATTCTCCGGCTATGCATATGATAAATCTTATTAAGCAAAATTATGCTATAGAGGAAATAGTTCATAAATATGCTGATCAAGATGCAAATTTTGAATTTTTAAAGTTTTTGCCACTAGTCAGCGGGGGGGCAGCACAAAAACAAAATCCTGCGCATAATGCAAATTTTAAATTTTAGAGTTTTGGCCACCCACTAGCGGGGGGCAGCACAAAAACAAAATCCTGCGCATAATGCAAATTTTAAATTTT
>JAISWM010000035.1 GCA_031270785.1 Oscillospiraceae bacterium | reverse complement strand
CCCCCCCGCCACAGGCGGGGGGGAAAATAAGGAGCTTCAGCTATTTTGAAAGGCGGCGTATATAGTAAAAACCCTTTAAAACAATGGCATTTTTGTTTTCCCCCCGCCGAAGGCGGGGGTGAAAAGGGATTTCAATTATTTTGAGACATGACCCAAAATTGGCGGCGGTGTATATAGCTGCTGCTCTTAAAAAAGTCTAAATCTTGGCAATTATCGCCCCGCCAGTGGTGGTGGTCCAAATTAGTTGATAATATTTTCCCCCCGCCGGGTGGCGGGGGGAAAAAAGGGATTTCAATTATTTTGAGACATGACCCACCTGCTAGCGGGGCGATGGGCCATGCATACGGCCGTTTTCAAGAAAAACAGCTATAACCAACTTCACCTATTATTAAAAATGGACATTATATCATAGTATGTATCGTCATTATTATTATTTTTCGAATCAGACGCGAATTTATCTTTTGGCTGATAATTATTTCTGTTTTCTTGCCTGCCAATAACATTTGATTTAGAATTTGGCTTGGAAGGAACCGGAGCATACGATTCTCTTGTAGCAAACCCGGTTGCGATCACAGTTACACTGATTTCATCGTCCATAGTTTCATCAAATGCCGCTCCCCAAATAATGTTGGCACCGCTATCCGCTTGTTCCGAAATCATGCCTGAGGCTGTTTCAATTTCATCAAGACCAATGTCCGGTGAAGAGGTTATGTTTATTATCACACCTTTCGCTCCGTTAATAGCGGTTTCCAGCAGAGGACTGGATATCGCCATATTTGCGGCCATTTCGGCTTTATCTTTTCCTGATGCTCGCCCCATGCCCATGTGAGCATATCCGGCGTCTTTCATTACGGACGTTACATCCGCAAAATCTAAATTTACAAGACCCGGAAGTAATATTAAATCAGATATACTTTGCACGCCCTGCCTGAGTACGTCATCAGCTACTACAAAAGCATTCATAAGAGTAATTCTTTGCTGACTTGCATATTTGAGCCTTTCATTCGGAATGACAACGAGCGAATCAACTTGTTCCCTAAGGGCTATAATTCCATTTTCGGCTTGTTCTAAACGTCTGCTTCCTTCGAAAGAAAAGGGTTTGGTGACTATTCCCACAGTGAGTATTCCCATTTCTCTTGCGACTTGGGCAACCACCGGAGCAGCACCTGTACCGGTTCCGCCGCCCATTCCGGCAGTTATAAACACCATATCGGCACCCTTAATAGATGCTATAATCTCATCTCTGCTTTCTTCAGCAGATCTTTGACCTACTTCCGGTTTTGATCCGGCACCTTTTCCGTGTGTGATTTTTTCTCCAATTTGTATTTTATGTGTCGCTTTTGACCTTAAAAGAGCTTGTTTATCAGTATTTATACAAATAAATTCCACACACTTTACACTGGAGTCTATCATTCGATTAATAGCGTTCCCGCCGCCTCCGCCTACCCCTATAACTTTTATTTGAACAATATCCTCATTATTATTTTCAAGTTCAAAACTCATATATTTGACCCCTTCTATATTTTAATATCCAAAAGACTATGGATTTTATAAATATCATAGTACTCATTATATTGCAGCATAATATAATAATCAAGTCAAGATATGACATTTAAACAGATATTTTTGATTAAAAATAAAATATCAGTATAAAGGTTTTTACTATATATGCCACTGCCGATTTTGGATCATACTCCAAAATGGCTGAAACTTCTTATTTTCCCCAACCGCTGGCGAGGAAAAAACAAAAATGTCACTGTTTTAAAAAGCTTTTACTATATATGCCGCCGATTGTGGGTCATGTTTCAAAATGGCTGAAACTTTTTATTTGCTCCTGCCGTTGGCAGGGAGAAAGAACAAAAATGCCACTGTTTTAAAAAGCTTTTACTATATATGCCGCCGATTTTGGATCATACCCCCAAAATAGTTGAAACTTCTTATTTTCCCCGCCGTTGGCAGGGAGAAAGAACAAAAATGCCACTGTTTTAAAAAGTTTTTACTATATATGCTGCCGCCGATTTTGCATCATACTCCAAAATGGCTGAAACTTTTTATTTCCCCCCGCCGTTGGCAGGGGGAAAAAACAAAGGGGAAAGAACAAAAATGCCACGGTTTTGAAAGGTTTTTACTATATTTTTTGATTTTTCATATTATATTATAATATAATAATGTATATATTGAAAATAAAAACTTGCAAAAAGGAGAGTACTAAAACACTATGAATGGTATTTGGACAGTGGTAGCCGCTATAATTTCGTTTGCTATCACAGCTATATTAGGAAAATTTATGATTCCTTTTTTACATAAACTTAAATACGGTCAAACTATTCTTGAAATAGGACCGGTATGGCATAACAAAAAGCAAGGGACTCCCACCATGGGTGGAATTATGTTTATTATCGGGACAGTACTTTCCGCTGTAATCTGCATTCCGCTTTACTATATCATCAGCGGTTTGGCAGGAAAGCAAACAATAGAAACCGCAGTTATGACAACTAAAATATTCGCCGGGCTTTGCATGGCAATACTCTTTGGTGCGGCAGGTTTTCTTGACGATTACACAAAAGTAATAAAAAAACAAAACAAAGGTTTAAGCCCCAGGCAAAAACTTATTTTACAATTTGCAATCGCGATTGCCTATTTGCTGTGCATATATATTGTTGAATCCAGAAATGGCGGTAAAAATATTACATCTGTATCTTTCCCTTTTTTAGGGTCTTTAAATTTTGGTTTTTTTTACTGGATAATATCTGCTGTCGTAATTGTTGGAATTGTAAACGCAGTTAACCTCAATGACGGTATAGACGGTCTTACATCATCGGTTACGTTTTTCGCCTCCATATTTTATATGGTGATATCAAGCCTTTTAGGCATGTTTGGACTCAGCATACTTTCCGCCGCTTTGGCCGGAGGATGTTTAGGGTTTTTAATATGGAACTTTTATCCGGCAAAAGTCTTTATGGGCGATACCGGTTCTTTATTTTTAGGGGGGATGATATGCGCCTTGGGGTTCGGCACAAACTTGCACATTGTTTTGATACTTATATCTTTTGTGTATATATTGGAAATGTTCTCCGTAATACTGCAAGTATTATATTTTAAATACACACATGGCAAAAGATTATTTAAAATGAGTCCAATACATCACCATTTTGAAATGATCGGGTGGAGCGAAACTAAAATATGTACAGTTTTCAGCTTGGCGGTAATATTTTTTGGGGTTATATCATTCATATTCAGTATTTATGCCTTTTAAATTGTAAAGAATTGGTTGGTAATAATATCCCCCACCGCCGGGTCTAGCGGGGGGGACACAAATAATATAGCTGTTACGCTTTAAAAAAGTCTTCAAAAGTAAATTTATCCGTGTACTTTCTCCCCGCCGTCGGCTGGGAGAAGGTTGTGGCCAAATTGGTTGGTAATATTTTTCCCCCCCGATTTCGGCGGGGGGGAAAACGTAAATAATATCATGTTTCTAAATGGTTTTTGCTATATCCGGCATTTCAACAAACAGCCAGTGCCGGTGTTGTTATTGCCATTTTATGTCGAATTCCTCATTGCGATCTACTATACCACGTGCTTCCCTGTATGCTGTTATCATGCCATATCCATCGCGGAATACCATGGTTATACATATGCCTGCAAATCTATCTTCCTGTTCTGGAGCATATCCAAGTACTATGCGAGCATATGCATGTGCGTTTGCCCAAAGGGAACTATCTCTTGCCCATCTCCGTTCGTCATATACTTTTATATATTCTTCTATTGCTTCCTGAGAACATCCAATTATCTTCATGTTTGCATATATGTCCGCCCTTTCACTATTGCAGCAGTGCCCACTATACATCCTGGCTGTATATTCGTCTGCATATATGTTCGCCTCATCAGGAGTGTATCCCATTCCTATCGCCCGGTTATACGCCTTTGTCCTTGCAGAGGCCCTCTCGTCTACATATTCCGCCTGTACATAAGAACGTCCACTTTCTACTGCACAACTTGCATATACGCTTGCCTTGTAGGGAGAGTAGTTATCGCGTATCAAGTATGCATATTCGCCTGCATATTTTTTTGCCTTTTCAGGGCGCCATCCCCATTTCATCGCCCCTATATATGCGTCTGCATATTCTTTTGCATCTTCAGGAGTATATCCCATTGCTATCGCCTCGTTACATGCTTTTGTAAATGCAGGTGTGTCTTTTCCTGCTGAAACTTTAGAAACAACAAATGAATTGATAAACAGTAAAGCACAACAAGTAAAAATTTTTGATTTATTCTTTTTCATAATTTTTTTCCTTAATTTAATTTATAATCGGTTACTGTATTATAATAACACTAAATTAATTAAATGTCAATACATTTTTGAAAAAATAAATTTTCAATCTAAAATATTTAATTCTAATTCGGCGGGGGGGAAAAACAAAAATGCCGCTGTTTCAAAAAGCTTGAACTATAGCTGTTTCGTTTGAAAAGCGTCTGATTTTTATAACTTTCCTCCCTGCCAAAGGCGGGGGGGGAAAAGTACACGGATAAGTTTACTTTTGAAGACTATTTTAAATCGTAACAGCTATAATATGGCAATTTTACGAAAGGACCTATTTTGATGAAGAAAAATGATATTTATAGATCTATAAAAAATTATAATCATCTAGGCAGATCTTCGTTTCACACTCCCGCCCATAAAAACAACAGTTTATTAAATCAAAATCTTAGCTTATCAGAGGACATTACAGAACTACCGGATACCGACGACCTATATACCCCCACATCGTGCATAGACATTTCTGAAAAAAAAGCCACAAAATTTTACGAAACTAAAAAAACCATTTTTTCCGCCGGAGGTAATACGCTTTGCATACAAACTATGCTTAAACTGGTGTGCAATGCAAAAGTTAACCATATTATGTTTTCGCGAAATATTCACAGGTCAGTCATAAATACAATGGCACTTCTTAACATAATACCGCATTGGATACTTCCGCAGAAATATTTAAATTCCAACTACCCGTACTATATTAATCCTGAAGAAATTTTAAGCATATTTAAAAAGAACGAAAATATAAAAGCCGTATTTATCACAAGCCCGGATTACTACGGAAATATTTTAAATATAAAAGAAATTTCTGAAGTTTGCAAACAATTCAGCGTCCCGCTGTTAGTTGACAACGCCCATGGATCGCATTTAATATGCATAGACAAAAATTCGCATCCGATAAATCAAGGAGCTTCTTTAGTTGCGGATTCCATCCATAAAACTCTTCCGTCGCTTACGGGCAGTGCTTTGCTTCACATAACGGACGATAAATTAATACCATACGCTAAATATTCAATGAGTATGTTCGGTTCGACAAGCCCATCGTTTTTAATCTTGTCGTCTATAGACCTTTGCATAGATTGGATAGCAAAAAACGGGCACAACGAATTTAAAAAACTTTTAGAAAAAGTGAATTTAATCAAAAAAACAGCAAATAAAAAAGGCATTCTTTATAAGAGCAAATGCTCTGACCCCGCAAGGATAACTTTAGATACTTCAAATATAGGGTACACAGGAGACGAATTTAGAAAACACCTGCACAAATTCAAAGTTGAACCGGAATACTGTGGCAAAAAATATTCTGTATTTATACCTTCCCCCCTTAACGCAGATATCGACTTTGAAAGGCTCCAAAACGCTGTTTTAAATTTAACCCCTAAAGAAAAAGTTTTAGAAGATAAAGAATATCATTTTAAAATTCCCACAACCGCAAGCCATACCGTAAGAAATGCCGTTTTATCAGAATTTGTAACCGTTTCGGTTAATAACAGCATAGGAAAATGCGCATCACGAGCTGTAGCTCCATGCCCACCGGGTATCCCCCTGCTTATTCCGGGGGAAATAATACAAGAAGAAGAACGATCTTTGCTGATAAATTATGGCATTAGTGAAGTGGATGTGCTAAAATGACCAAGAGCATCTTTTCAGGGGCCATGCCTCAAAATAGTTAAAATCCCTTCTTTTACCTCTGCCGGTTGTGGGTCAAATTAGTTGATAATATCTTTCCCCCCCGCCTGTGGCGGGGGGGGAAAAGAAAGAATTTCAACTATTTTATGGCGCGACCCAACTCGCGGGGGAAAGATATTATCAACTAATTTGACCCACAACCCTTTTCAGGAGGAAAAATCAACATGAAACTGGTACTTACGATTATGAGTAAAGAAGACTCCCAAGTAGTAATGAGCGCCCTTACCGAAGAAAAAATTCAAGTGACGAAATTAGCTACTACCGGCGGATTTTTAAGGTCCGGGAACACCACATTAATCACCGGCGTGGAGGATAGCAAAGTCAAAAAAGTAATTGATATAATTTCCCGGTGCAGCAGCAAAAGAACACAAATCATGCCAAGTGCCATGCCGATTGACATGGGTATAATGAGCGCACTGACTTTTGAAGTCACAGTCGGCGGCGCTACTATATTCGTACTGGATGTAATACAATATGAAAAGGTATAGATAAATGGCAAAGGAAAATTTTTCAAAAAATAAACAAATTAAAAAAATATATGATCTGGCGGTAAAAAAAACCGTCCCTCACGCAATGCTCCTTGAGTCCGGCAATAAAAATTTATGCGTTGATGTAGCCGTAAATATAGCAAAAACCTTGATGTGCCGAGATACACAAAATACCCCGTGCAATAATTGTGATAGCTGCGCCAAAATATCCGGTAATATTCACCCGGATATAGAAATAATAAAGCCGCAAAATAACCAAAAAACGATTGGAATAGATACAATCAGATTACTAAAACAAACCGCGTATGTTATTCCAAATGAATCTGACTATAAAATATATATTTTCCCGGACGCTCATATTATTACGCCTCAAGCTCAGAATGCATTTTTAAAAATTTTGGAAGAGCCACCAAAAAGTGTTATTTTCATAATGATATGTTCCAGTATGTTAAAACTTCTGGATACGGTTATATCAAGGCTGACTTGCTTTAAAATTTATAGCGGTGAAAATGAAGTCGATGCCGATATATTCACCGAGCCGAAAAAGTTCATTGAAAGTCTTTTAAATAAAAATGAATTGGAAATACTCAAAATAATTTCCGGGTTTTTAAAAGAAAGAAATAATTTTGCAAAATTTTTAGAATACTTAAAAAATTTGCTCCTAGAAAACTATGCAGCCAATAATGGCGGCGCTTCGCTCCTAACCAACGCGCAAATTATTTCCATATTAAATATATTTAAAGAAGGTGAAAATTTAACCGAAAGAAATATAAATCTACCTTTGCTGTCATGTTATCTGTGTTCAAATTTAATGTCCGCCTTGGGTTAATGCGCTTGAAAAACATCCGTTTTTTGGTTGTGATCCAAATTAGTTGGTAATATCTTTCTCCCCCGCCAAAGGCGGGGGGAGAAAGAAGAAGTTTCAACTGTTTTGAGACATGACCGGATTGTGGGTCAAATTAATTGATAATATCTTTTCCCCCGCGAATCGGCGGGGGTGAAAGAAGGGATTTCAACTATTTTATGGCGCGACCGAACCCGCGGGGAAAAAAACGGATATAGTACAAACTTTTTAAAACGGTGGCATTTTTGTTCTTTCTCCCGCCGATGGCAGGGAGAAAGAAAGAATTTAAACTATTTTGAGACATGACCGGATTATGGTTCAAATCAATTGATAACATCTTTCCCCCGCCGAAGGCGGGGGAAAGTGTAGGTAATACCAGGAGGTGTTAACAATGGTACAGTTTGAAGAATTAAAATCAGAGCTTGTATCTTTAAAGCCACAGCTGGAGTCTTTAAAAGAAGCTATAAACATAAAGCATCTCGATGAAGAAATAAAAAACGCTCAAGAAAAGTCTTCTTTTGCCGATTTTTGGGATGACCCTAAAAACGCTCAGAAAATACTTTCAAAAGCAAGCTGTGCAAAAGCAAAACTAAGTAAATTTATCGCCCTTGAAAAATCTTACAATGATGTATCAGATTTAATAGAAATTTGCAATATGGAAGAAGATTTATCATTAGTGCAGGATATCAAATCCCAAATAAAAAATATCAGCGTCAATTTAGAAAATCAAATTACAGCTACACTCCTAACAGGGGAATATGACTTAAATAACGCAATCCTTACTTTTCATGCTGGGGCCGGCGGAACGGAAGCGCAGGACTGGGTGGAGATGCTTTACAGAATGTATTCAAGATTTGCGGAAAGGCACGGATACAAAGTAAAATTATTGGATTACTTAGACGGCGAAGAAGCGGGGCTTAAAAGCGCTTCCATACTCATAGAAGGGGAAAATGCCTATGGATATTTAAAAGGAGAGTCGGGGGTTCACAGACTGGTCAGAATATCACCTTTTGACTCATCCGGGAGAAGGCACACTTCATTCGCGTCCATTGAAGCAATACCGGAAATTGATGACAAAATTAATATAGAAATATCCCCGGACGACATACAAATGGACGTCTTCAGAGCCAGCGGAGCAGGAGGCCAACACGTAAATAAAACGTCTTCCGCCGTCAGGCTTACGCATATTCCAACCGGCATTGTAGTAGCTTGCCAAAATGAGCGAAGCCAGCACCAAAACCGCGATATGGCCATGAAAATGTTAAAATCAAAACTCTTAGAAATAAAAGAGCGTGAACACCTTGAAAAAATAGAAGACATTAAAGGTGTGCAAAAAGAAATTACTTGGGGTTCGCAAATAAGATCATATATATTTATGCCCTATACACTGGTCAAAGATCACCGAACGGGATGTGAAGCCGGAAATGTTTCAGCTGTTATGGACGGCGAAATTGATGATTTTATAAATTCCTATCTAAAATTTATAATAAATGCTTGACATATGTTGGCTTTTTGTATAAAATAGCGATAAAGAGGTGATGGCTTATGTCGCTTATTAGTATTATTCAGTATAGACAAATAATTTTAAACTATACTGCCGAGGTTCAAAACTTAAATGAATCTGTTGAACTGAGGAATTGTACATTAGAACACTTTCTAAAGCCACTCAATAAAGCAGTTAAAGAAGCTAAAGGGATAGAGAAGGACACTCACCGTAAAATCAATTGGGATAAAGTAAAAAAACAACGGTGGCGCTGGTCGCTTTGTGCCCAGGAACTTATTGAGCAATGCCCGAAACTTGAAAAGGTTTTTTGTAGATATTTTGATATAAAGGGCATGATGTACTACATACTGCCTTGTACACAATTAAATGAAAAAAAAGCCGCAGACAAGGATAGGAATGTAGAATTATCAGAACGGAAATTAAAGAACGTATTTAAAGGCTATCCCAATACAATAAAGTCACTTAAGGGGGGTGAACTGGTCACCAAATTGAAACCGGACGTAGAGTCTTTGAAACAAAAAAGGTATTCCCAACGTGTCCAAAGTATAATAAGCATCGCAGAAAGAATTGTTGGAATTTGTAAAGAGAATATATCGGGTCTTCAGAGGGAAGCAGACTTTTGGTTTATGGATTCAAAGAAAACAAAAGAAAGAGCAAAAATTGTAAAAAGCAGCCAAACATTAACACTCATCCAGGCTGCCAAAAAAAAGACAAATAAGAAAAATACTACAGCGGTACTTAACCAGCTTAAAAAAAATCATAAAACAATGCTGGGAGCAGCGGTAGATAAAACTCTTAAAGTTTTAGACACTAAAGAATTTTAAAAGATCGAGTTTAACATTACGAAGAGGTGATGGCTTATGGCGCCTACTACTAAATATAAACAAATAATTTTAAACTATACTGCCGCGGTTCAAAACTTAAATAAATCTGTTGAACTGAGGAACTGTACATTAGAACATTTTCTAAAACCACTTAATAAAGCAGTTAAAGAAGCTAAAGGGGTAGTGGGCCACCGTAAAATTAATTGGAAAAAAGTCCTGCAGCAATATGAGTCTTATGTCGAAAATGAACTTGTTAAGCAATGCCCGGAACTTGAAAAGGATCTTTCTGACTATTTCGATGTAAATAAAGTAATGAGCAAAATGCAGTCAGCAGGTAAAAATGTTTCCAGAGATACAAAAAAGAATGTAGAATCCTTAGCAGAGAGATTAGATACCATAGACAAGGTCTATGTCTATGCAATGAAGGGAGTTCGTGTGTATGGCGAGTTCAGCGATTTGAAATCGGCTGTAGAGAGTTCACAACGTAGCTTAAGAAATGGTGTGTCGTCAGAAACAGTTTCCCAACGTGTAAAAAGCGCCACGGAAAGCTTTTGTAAAACTTGTGAAAGCCCCCTATTAAAATTTCGGGCGGTAGCAGACTCTAAGTTTAGTGGGTCAAGTAAAACAAAAGAAAGAGCAAAAATTGTAAAAAGCAGCCAAACATTAACACTCATCCAGGCTGCCAAAAAAGGTCCAAATAAGAAAAACACTACAGCGGTACTTAACCAGCTTAAAAAAAATCATAAAATAATGCTGGGAGCAGCGGTAGATAAAACTCTTAAAGTTTTAGAAACTAAAAAATTTTAAAAGATCGAGTTTAACATTATAAAGGAGTGATGGCTTATGGCGCCTACTACTAAATATAAACAAATAATTTTAAACTATACTGCCGCGGTTCAAAACTTAAATGAATCTGTTGAACTGAGGGACTGTACATTAGAAGATTTTCTAAAACCACTTAATAAAGCAGTTAAAGAAGCTAAAGGGATAGAGAAGGAAACTCACAGTAAAATTAATTGGAAAAAAGTCCGGCAGCAATATGAGTCTTATGTCGAAAAGGGACTTGCTAAGCAATGCCCGGAACTTGAAAGAGATTTTTCTGACTATTCCGATATGAATAGAATAGTGAACTGCATACGGTCTTGTACACAATTAAATGAAAAAGACGACAGAGAGTGTATAAAACCCTTAGTAGAGGAATTAAATGGCACATTTACATGCCATCCCGAGATGTTGAAGTTACTTAATGTGTATGGCAAGTTCAAAAAATTGAAATCGGACGTAGAGTATTTGAACCGTGAATTAATAGGATATTATATACCGGAAGAAAAAAACCGGCATGTCAAAGATATAAAAAGTGCCGCTGAAAGCATTATTGAAACTTGTAAAGATAAAATGTCAGAATTTCAGGAGAAGGTAAACAATCGGTTTAATGGGTCAAGTAAAACAAAAGAAAGAGCAAAAATTGTAAAAAACAGCTCAACATTAACACTCATCCAGGTTGCCAAAAAAAAGAAAAGTAAGGCAAGCACTATAGCGGTACTTAACCAGCTTAAAAAAAATCATAAAATAATGCTGGGAGCAGCGGTAGATAAAACTCTTAAAGTTTTAGAAACTAAAAAATTTTAAAAGATCGAGTTTAACATTATGACGAAAATATCTAACATAGGTAAAATGAAATTTTTTTCAAAATACCTTAAACCTTACAAAATAACATTTTTAATTCTTATTGCTGGGCTAATAGTTCAGCAATTTTGTTCGTTGTTTCTTCCGAGCCTTATGTCAAATATTATTGATGTAGGAATCAATCAAGGCGGAATAGAAAACCCCGTGCCGGAAGCTATGGCTACTAAGCCGTATAGATTGCTTTCTTGTTTTATGAATAAGTCTCAGCAAGAAATCATGTCTAAAACTTACACCCGCATTGATAATAAATCGATTAAAAACAATTTAAAAAGTAATCCGTCTGAATTTTATAATTTTATCAGTTCACCGGAATCATTAAATAAAAAATATCCGATATTAAAAGACGAAGATATTTATATATTAAATGATTCTATTTCGGATGCTGACAAACAAAATTTAGAAACTTGCTTTTCAGAAGCCGCAAACTGCGTCATAAAATATATTATATTTTCAGGTTATTCAGAAAATCAAACAAACCAAACAAACCAAACAAACAATTACTCCGAAATAAACCTTGAAAGCTTATATGAAAAAATAGATCAGCTCGAAAAAGACGGCTATGGCAAAAACATAGAAAATCTTCAAAATATAAACGCGTCTATAAACAGCACCCAAGCCGCATGCTCCATAAATAAAAAAATATATGCAGACATGAATATGGACACTTTTAAAATTCAAAAATCATACATATTAAAATCAGGACTAATAATGCTTTTAATTACGATACTTAGCATAATAATTACTGTTATTCAAAATTATTTTTCAGCTAAAATGTCCGCGGCTATTTCAATGAACTTACGATCAGACGTATTTCAAAAAGTAGAAAATTTTTCCATAAAAGAATTTGATGAAATTTCCACAGCCTCCCTAATTACCAGGACAACAAATGACGTATCGCAGGTAAAGAGCTTTATTTTAATGGCAATGCAATGTTTTGTGCCGCCATTTATGCTAATCGGCGGTATAATAATGGCTTTGCAAAAAAGCGTTTCCATGAGTTGGACCATAGCCCTCGGGGCATTAGTTTCGGCAGGAATTATTTTAATAGGTTTATTTATAATCTTCCCTAAAATAGAACTTATTCAAAAACTTGTGGATAAATTCAATTTAATACTCAAAGAAAGAATATCCGGTGCAGCTACCATTAGAATATTCGGGAACGATAAATTGGAAGAAAAACGTTTTACAAAGGCAAATCAAGAACTGACAAGTATATCTTCATTCGTAACAAAAGTATCAGCATTCATGTCTCCAATTTTAACAGTATTTGTAAATTTAATAAGCCTACTGATAATATGGCTAAGTGCGTATCAAATACAAGAATCTCAAATGCAAGTCGGAGATATGATGGCGTTTATGCAATATGCCGCAATGGTAATCGGAGCTTTTTTAATGATTATAATGATGATCGCCACGCTTCCCCAAGCCATGATATCCATAAACAGAATATATGAGATACTCGGAAAAGAAATTTATATAAAAGATCCGCTATCGCCTTTGCATTTTAATGAAGCATTTAAAGGGGAAATCGAATTTAAAAATGTATCTTTTAGGTATGATAACGCCAAAAAAGACGTAATTCAAAATATAAATTTTACAGCCAAGCCCGGAAAAACCACCGCTATCATAGGGAGTACAGGCTCGGGAAAATCCACTTTATTAAAGCTCATACTCAGGCTGTATGATGTAACTGACGGAGAAATTTTAGTTGATGGTTTAAATATAAAAGACATAACTCAAAAGGAACTCAGGGAAAAAATTTCATATACTCCCCAAAGCAGTATGCTGTTTTCAGGCAATATTGAATCTAACATTAAAGTTTCCAATCCAAATATTTCAGAAAACAGTTTAGAAAAATATTTAGATATCGCTCGGTCTTTAGAATTTATAAAAGAAAGTAAAGACGGTATTCATACTAAAATAAGTCAAAATGGCGCGAATTTATCCGGCGGGCAAAAGCAAAGATTATCCATTGCAAGAAGTATAGCGAAAGAATCCCCTATATACATTTTTGACGACATATTTTCGTCTCTTGATTTCAAAACTGAAAAATGTTTAAGAGAATCACTGTTTAACCATATTAAAAATTCTACCGCTGTAATTGTATCTCAAAGAATCTTGGCGGTAATGCACTCGGAAAAAATAATCGTACTGGATGAAGGGAAAATTGCCGCAGAAGGAAAACATGATGATTTATTAAAAAACTGCAAAATTTACCGCGAAATGTTTAATCTGCAAACTCTAAAGGAAGAAATTGTATATGAATAAAAACGAAAAAAATACAGATGTTAAAAAAAGGTGGCACTCCAAATTAGTTGATGCTATCTTTTCCCCCCGCCATGGGCGGGGGGGAAAAAGAAGGGATTTCAACTGTTTTGAGACACGGCCTAAAAAAATCCACTCCCAACCAATAATTAAACGCCTTTTCGCCTATGTTTCGGATTATAAATTCGGAATTATTACTATATTTGTTTTATCAATAATTTCGGCAGTTATTGGCACCATAAGCCCCAAAATATCAGGCTCAATTATAACCAAACTTTCAGAAGGCGCTTTGCTTAAAAATTCAGGAGTAAACAGCGGTATAGATTTCGGCGGCATATTCAAAATACTTGCCTTATTGTTTGCGCTGTACTCAATACTTGCTTTAACGTCCTGCATATGCAGTTATATCATAACCGAAATCTCCATAAAAATAACGTATAGGCTCAGGGAAGACATTTCAAAAAAAATAAGCGTACTCCCAATAAACTACTTAGAAAGTAAAAATTGCGGAGAAATACTTTCGCACATTACTAACGATGTAGAAGTGCTGAGTTCATCTCTTACCGGCAGTATAAGCCAAATTATTTCATCAATTATAATGTTTTTGGGGACTATATATATGATGTTTTCTATAAGTTGGCAGATGTCTTTGGTGTCGATAGGTATACTGCCTGTAGCTGCTGTTTTTATATCTGTTATTGCTTCTAAAGCGCAAAAACTTTTTAAAAAATTTCAAGACGATCTGGGTTTTATTAACGGTCATATTGAAGAAATGTACTCCGGCCACGAGATTGTAAAGTCTTTCAGCATGGAAAAAATTTCTATAGATAAATTTGAAGGCTTTAACAAAAATATGTACGATTCATCGTGGAAATCTGAATTTTTATCCGGATTAATGTCCCCTGTTATGAGTATTATTTCAAATATAAATTATATTGTTGTTTGCGTTATGGGAGGGTACTTGGCTTCTTTAAGGTTCATATCGATAGGTGACATTTCAGCATTCATAGCATATTCCGGGCAATTCATAAGTCCTCTTATGCAAATTGCAAATATTTCAAGCATTATCCAGCAAACTATAGCGTCTGCACAAAGAATATTTGATTTTTTAGATGCGGCAGAAGAAAAAAATGTTACAGCTGATATCACCCCAAAACGCCTAATTTCTCGTGCTCTCCCCTCACCTGAAGCAAAGCGAGAGTACGCTGAGTTTGCTTGTTTAGGTGGTGACAGCTGCATTTCACAAATAAGTTTTAATCCAAGTATAATATTTAAAAATGTAAACTTTGGATATAGTGAAAATAATTTGGTTATAAAAGATTTTTCGTTAGAAATTCCGTCAGGAAAAACAGTAGCAATAGTAGGGCATACCGGAGCCGGAAAAAGCACAATAATCAAAATTTTACTTAATTTTTACAGCGTAAATTCCGGCGAAATACTGATAGACAATAATAATATATACAACTACTCAAACAAAAGCCTGCGCTCAATGTTTGGGGCTGTATTACAAGACACATGGCTATATAGCGGTTCGATCTTAGAAAATATACGTTATGCAAATCAAGCGGCCACAGACGGCCAAATAATAAACGTATGCAAAATTACAGGCACAGACCATTTTATAAGTACTCTCCCGAACGGTTACAGCACAATACTAAATGAATCTTCCGGCAACATATCTTGCGGGCAAAAACAATTGATTTCCATAGCAAGAGCTTTAATATCTAATCCTAAAATATTAATTTTAGACGAAGCTACCAGCTCTGTGGATACAGCAACAGAAAAACATATTCAAAAAGCCATCAAACACATTTTAAAAAATCGCACTTCAATAATTATCGCACATAGGCTAAGCACAATAAAAGACGCCGACCTGGTCGCAGTCATGGATAAAGGGGAAATAATAGAAAAAGGAGCTCATGATGAACTCCTAAAAAATAAATCGCATTATTACAATCTATACATGAACCAGTTTGCTAAAAGTATCTAATTCCCCCACGGCGAGACGTCACCTAACGGCGGGGCGCTGCCGCGCTGTGGGCGCTGTCTCGCTGTGGGAGCTGCCTTGCGACTGGAGCTGCCTCGCGGCTGGAGCCTGCCTTGCGACTGGAGCCTGCCTTGCGACTGGCGCCTGCCTTGCAGCTGGAGCTGCTTCGCGGCTGCTATGGAGTCGTCTAACGGCGAAATGTCACTTAGCGGCGAGAACCGGTTAACGGCGAAATGCCACTTAGCGGCGAGAGCTGCCTCGCGCCGGCGGGAATGTGAAACGGTTGCCTCGCGCTGGCAGGGATGTAAAAATGAAGCTCGCCATGTCAATTTTGGTGCGTTTGGGTGTTTTGCGATACTAAAAATTCCTTGTCTGGAAAGCCTTAATTCATATCGACCATCACAAAACGTTTTTGCTTCTCCCTCATCAGTCCCTTGGACATATGTTTTTGTAGGAATATCCGGGTATCCTGCTTTAAACCATTCGTAGTTTTCCTTACAAAATCCGTCCAGGTCTTCTCGCAGTTGTTCCATGCTTTCGCACGAATTAACAATTTCGTCACGTTTTGATGCAAACCATATACACCTACTCCAATATTCTCGTACGCATTTAATTTCCGACTTCGACCCCTTAGCCTGCACCCATGCAGCTAAATCTATGCACATTTCTATAAACCATTCATTTTCCCACCCGCTGGCTCCATAGTAACATACTTCAGGTTCAACCAAATCGCGACCTTTTTTCGGCTCACCACCAGCCATTACGCTCGCCAAAGTACTAAAAACACATAGCGCAGAACAAAAAAATAATGCCATAATCTTACTTATTAACTTTCTTTTCATAAAAACATACCCTTCTATAATCAGTTATGACCCAAATTAGTTGGCAATAGACCTGTCCGTAAATCTCACAGAGCGCAAACTATCGAAAAATACATCACTTAAAAAATGGCTTTGCATCAAAATCGGTGGTGGTCCAAATTAATTGGTAATATCTTTCACCCCCGCCATAGGCGGGGTGGGAAGAAGAAATTTCAACTATTTTGAGGCGTGACCCTATAATCACACGAAGTTAAATTATAACCAATCATTTTTAGAAAAGTAAAGCAAAAAATCAGCGCGTTATCCCAATTAATTTTGTACTATTTAACTGCAAACAACACTACCCAAGCGGTTTTACTATACCCCGCAAGCTCGCGGTGATAGTCCAAATTAGTTGATAATATTCCCCCCCCGCCAGGCGGGGGAAAACAGAAATATCACTGTTTTAAAAGGTTTTTGCTATATAATAAAGTTTAGCTATAAAATAAAATTATGAGTTTTGTTTTTGCGTTTTTTCGCAAGCTTGCAAAGACAGCAAGAATTTAAAAATTTAAAGCCTTAATAATAATAAATAAGAGATGAGAAAATTGAATTTTATTAATTTATGTAAAAAAATTTTATCTTTCATATACCCCAACAAGTGCATTTATTGCAAAAATATCATTGAATACGATAAAACTATTTGTGGTAAATGTATTTCCTCTATTAGGGGAAAATCCAAACTTATAAAAATTAGTGCTGAAAATTTTCCTCATACTTTATGCGTTTCTGCATTTAAATATGATGATTATGTAAAATCTGCCATATGGCAGTTTAAGTTTCACGGTATGCAATATTACGCTGAATCTTTTTCAGAAGAAATGTATATTGGAGTTTCTGATTACTTTAAAGATGTGAATTTTAGCTATATATCATGTGTTCCGCTTCATGAAAGTAAGCTCAAAAAACGTGGATACAATCAATCCGAATTATTAGCCAGATTTTTAACTAAAAAATTAAACGCAAATTTTGTTCCTATCCTTATCAAAAATAAAAACAATCTCACCCAGCATGAATTATCATTTTCTAAAAGAGAAGAAAATATTAAGGGCGTTTATTCTATAAACCATAATATTTATATAGACAAAAGTAAAAATTTACTTTTATGTGATGACATTATTACTACGGGGAATACGCTTAAAGAATGCATTAAGACTTTAAAAGAAAACGGCTTTAATAACATCTATTGCGTTACTTTGGCTTATGTGTAACTTGCTATATTAAAAACCATTTAGGAACGTGGTATTATCTGCGTTTTCTCCCCGCTGATTTTGCCCCACAGGTAACGTAAAGAAAGCTATGAAAAAAAGATTTTTTAAAATTTTGCTTATTTGTTTGACAAAGCGCAAAAAGTATGCTAAAATTAAATTACAATAAATTTAATTTTAAAATTGGAGTGATACTACTATTATGAAATTTAAAAAATTTATAGCACTGATTTGCACATTTGCTTTTATATGGTCCAATTTTATTAATGTTTCTGCTGGAGATGATAAGGTGGTATTGGCTGGAAGTTCGCAGGCAGGAAAAACGAAATTGCGTGAAGGTATGATCGGTGAAAATTTTTCGGATGAGACTATTGATATGGCAAGGTGTATATCAGTGAAGACGCTCGCCATTTTTGAGATTTTCGGTAACGATAGTCTGAGCAAAGCGGTTGACTGCCTTCAAGGCGCGAGAATAGTGGTCATTTGTGTAGCTCCTGATGTGACTTATAATGTAGAATGTGATGTCCGCCACTGGAAAGATCTGGTAGCCAAACACTGCCGCGATGCAAAAATTGTATTAGCAGCAAATAAATGGGATTTATGGGATTCGGCGAATGACAACGATAAGGATACATTCTGCAAAGATCTTGAGAGCGTAGCAAAAAAATTAGGAATAGATGGAATATTTTACACGAGTGCTAAAACGGGTTATAAAATAGACGATTTTACAAATGGGTTACAGCGCATCGCGCGTAAAGTCAATGCACCTCCTGTAACTGCCACCCCATCACCACCATCAAGTCCTGATGCGCTCGTAGATGAAGCTCCTGTAACTCCCCTCCCATTAACAACGCCGGCGGCAAATGAAAAAACACCACCAAGTACTGATGCGCCCGTAAATGAACCTCTTGTAATTCCCCCAACAGCACCGGCGGCAGAAAAAGAAACACTACCAAGGCCTAATGCGCCCGTATTTGATAAAAAAATGTTAATAGCCGTGGGAGCAGTGGGAGTTGGAGTGATAGGTATGATAGGATATTTCGTCAAAAGCTGGTTTAGTGGTAATCAATCGCAAAACTCGAGACTCACCCAATAGTGAAGTGTAAATTAGCTGAATTTGGGTCGTGTCCCAAAATAGTTGAAATCCCTTCTTTTCTCCCCGCCATAGGCGGGGGGAAAAAGATATTATCAATAAATTTGGCCCACAACCTGAATTTGTAATCACTCGTAATAAAACTCGGTGGTGGTCAAAATCAGTTAATGGTATCTATCCCCACTCGCCCCTGGCGAGGGGGAAAATGAAGAAATTTCAACTATTTTGAAGCATAACTTAAAACTCCCCCTGTACTTTTTAGTACATGGGGGGTTAGTTTTTAGGCTTTTTTTAAGGGTATCAGCTGTATTTTATAACAGGAAAAGAAATATTTATAGTAGTGCCGAAGTTTTCTTCGCTAATAATTTCTAACGATCCTTTATGTGCCTTAACTATTTCATCTACAATTGCAAGGCCGATCCCCGAACCCTTTTTTGCAGAATTGGCTTTATAAAATTTTTCAGTTACTTTGTTTATATGTTCCTTAGGTATGCCGCACCCATTGTCGGTAATGTTAATAATTACTTCTGTGTCCTTCTCTTTTACATTAACACTAACACTTCCGCCTTTTTCTGTATATTTAAGAGCATTGTCAATAATATTTATAAAGACTTGTTTAAGTCTGTTTTTGTCGCCAAGTATCGGTGAAACAATTTTAGGCTCATCATATGTAAGAATTTTCCCCTCAGCGTCAGCCCGCTTTTTAAATATATAAACCGCTTCGCCAAGTTCTGCTAAGATGTCTATTTTGTCCGCGATTACAGGCAATTTTTCTTTTTGAAGTCTTGAAAAATCAAGAAGTTCTTCAACAATTCCGGAAAGTCTTTCCGTTTCATGAGCTATTATTTGCAGCCCTTTGTTTAGTGTTTCTGAATCTAAAGAATCCGCGGTTTGTATGGTTTCGGCCCACCCTTTTACAGCCGTAAGGGGAGTTCTGAGTTCATGGGAAATAGAAGACACAAACTCATTTTTAAGTTTTTCTGATAAACTCAGCTCCTCGGCCATATAATTAACGGCATCACAAAGTTTGCCTATCTCATCATTGTGCCTTTTTCTGATTTTTATATTAAAATCGCCCCCGGCAATATCTTTTGCAGTCTGGCTTATTTTAACAATAGAGTTAATTATAGACTTTAAAAAATATACTCCAAGCGTAGTAACAAATATAATCATTATAGCTCCCAGCAATACCAAAATAGATATGCCAAGGCCTATAGTGTTATCGGTTTCATCTAAAGAGGTAGTGTACCGAACGGCCCCCAAATATTTGCCGGATTTAGTGTAAACACTTCTGGTTTCAGCCATAATTTTTTCCCCTGAAAGATTTTTTCCTGTAAAGAGGCCAAAATTATCCGCTGAATTCAGGGCTTGATTGTAGTCTTTCATTTCCTGTATATTTTCCGACCTGTCTTTCAGCGTGGAATACAAAATTTTATTATTATCATCAAAAATAGTAACTTTCACAGAATCTTTTTCACTAAACGTTTGAATATAATCAAGAGCGGCAGCTTCAAAAGTTATAGTAGACTCTAAAGTATCACTCGTAAAGGTATCGTATAAATTACCGGATTCTGCGTAAAGCGTTTGATAAATACTATTATAAAAATATTTTTTCATTGACGCAGCGAAAACAACTATCGAAACCGCGAGTACGGAAGTTGTAAACAATAAACTGTTTATAATCCACCTCTTTGTTATACTTTTTACCGTAAACATATATTAATCACCATCGAATTTCAAAAAATACCACCGCATCGCTGCAGCTTTTTAAAAAAAGCGAACTTATTTGCGTATGGCTGTTTTACTTGAAAAAAATCATACTCGTTTATGCACTCTTTCCCCGCGAACCTGCGGTGGAAAAGTTATATTAATTTTAATTATATATTATATTGTATCTGCCGCTTTCCCCGCGAGCCTGCGGGGGAAAATAAATCAAACACGCATCAGATTTTTAATTAGAAAAAGCCATTTTTTAAGTGATGCATTTTTCGGTTGTGGGTCAAAATAGTTGAAATTTCTTCTTTCCCCCCCGCCATAGGCGGGGAGGAAGATATTATCAATTAATTTGGACCACTACTGGTTTACGGACAACAGGTTTACTATATCAATTAATTTTTCCTTCAATAGATTCAATTATTATATTAACGGGACCATCATTTATAATGGTTATTTTCATTTCGCTTCCAAATCTTCCTGTTTTTACTTTTTCCGGCACGTATATTTTATTCATATTTTCACAAAAGTTTTCATATAATTTTTTTGCGGTTTCAGGAGGCGCCGCACACTCAAATGACGGCCTTCTCCCGTGCTTTGTATTTGAACATATTGTAAAATTAGAGACTATCATAATTTCACCTGAAATATTTTTTAAAGATAAGTTCATTTTTCGAGACTCATCTTCAAATATTCTAAGGTTCAATATCTTTTCACATAGCACCTCTGCGTCTTTTTCCGTGTCGCCTTTTTGAATCCCTAAAAAAACCACAATACCTTTTTCTATTTGACTTACGGGTTTATAGCTGCGGGAAGAAGTATGAGAAATCAGACATTTTTCAAAAGTATCAGCTATATTTTTTGCTTCTAACTTGCAATTTAGTACCCTTTGAATTATAGTTTTCATTTTTATCTCCTTTCTACGCGGTTTACCCCGTTTAAATTATTTATTGATCTTATAGTGGTCTTCAAATGCTCTAAATCTTTTACAAACAAAGTAACAGATACCATGATTTTTTCCGAGTTCATTAACCTTGAGTTCAGAGAAATTATTTTTATATTCATTAAAGATAATAATTTTGTTATATTTGCTAATAAATTGCTTTTGTTTTCGGCAAGTATTTCAATATTTGCTTTGAAAATTTCTAAGCAATAGTTTAACCAGCGCACTTTTACCAATCTTGCTTTTTGATGCGCACATTGTTTTAAGTATTGTGAAACATTCTTGCATTCAGCGCTGTGCACTGCAATTCCTGACCCGCGCGTAACAAACCCTACGATTTCGTCTCCGGGTATTGGGCTGCAGCATTTTGAAAATTTTACTAAAACATTGTCTATGCCATCCACAATTACTCCGTTTGAAGATTTGACGGATTTTTGGGGTTTTTCTTCCGGTATATTTTGATGTAAACTTGATTTTTTTTTCTCTTTTAATTTTTTTTGGTATTCTTCTTTAAGGCGCGGCATATTTTTCCCGAATTGTATACCGCCATACCCAACGGCTGCGTAAAAATCTTCTATATTTTTGCATTGATTCCTTTTAAGCAGCGGTTCGAGTATTTCTAAAAGTTCTTTTTCTGAAAGTACTATGTTGTTTCTTTTCAGCTCTTTTTCTACCTCTGTTTTTCCTTCCACTATATTCTCTTCTCGTTTTTCTTTTTTAAACCACTGCTTTATTTTATTCCGTGCGCTGCCGGTTTTTACTATTTTGAGCCAATTTCTGTTGGGGCCTCGTTCGTCTTTTGTGGTGATTATGTCAAC
This sequence comes from Oscillospiraceae bacterium, assembly GCA_031270785.1. Taxonomy (GTDB): domain Bacteria; phylum Bacillota; class Clostridia; order Oscillospirales; family Acutalibacteraceae; genus CAQBRY01. Next base: position 5,856 of record JAISWM010000035.1, on the reverse strand, counting down.
AATTTCGCCTGTTTTAACAGCGTAATTTATAGGAGCTATTCTTTTGTCCACTTTAGCGCCTAACATTTTGTTCCCTATGTCTGTATGTATTGCGTATGCAAAATCTATAACCGTTGCTCCGTTTGGCAAACTTATTACCTTTCCTCGCGGAGTGAGAACAAATACTTCTTCAGGAACCAGATCTAATTTTATATTTTTTATAATGTCCGTTACGTCAAAATTCGTATGTTCGTCTACCATTTTATTTACCCATAAAAGATTCTTTTTTAATTTACTACTGCTGCCGGACATCCCTAATTTATATTTCCAATGAGCGGCTATGCCGTATTCGGCTGTTCGGTGCATTTCCCACGTGCGGATTTGTATTTCAAACGGTATTCCCTCTTTACCCATTAGTGTTGTATGTAGGGACTGGTACATATTGGGTTTGGGCATTGAAATATAATCTTTAAATCTGTTTGGGATTGGCTGAAACATGTCGTGCACAATTCCGAATACGTTGTAGCAATCATTTACGGTATTTACTATTATTCTTATAGCATAAACATCATATATTTCATCTATTGATTTCCCCTTTATGAATACTTTTTTATATATTCCGTTTGTGCTTTTTACTCTTCCTTCGATGTATACATTAGGAATTAAATTTTGAATTTTGTCCATTATTTTTTTCTTTATTAAAGATATAAACTTTTCTCTATCATTTTTTCTCAGTGCAAGAGAGTGTTCAATCTCTTTATACGCAACAAGGTCCAAATACCTCAAAGACAAATCTTCCAGTTCCTCCTTTAACTGGCGCATTCCGAGCCTATGGGCAATCGGCGCAAATATTTCCATTGTTTCTTTTGATTTATCTCTTTGTTTTTGCTCCGACATACATTCGAGTGTTCGCATGTTGTGTATTCTGTCGGCGAGTTTTATAATTATTACCCTTATGTCTTTGGCCATAGCGATGAACATTTTACGTATATTCTCTGCTTTTTCTTCTTCTTTAGATTTAAATTTTATCTTTCCGAGTTTTGTAACCCCTCTGACTAAATTAACCACCTCTTGGCTGAATTCTTTTTTTATTTGTTCCATTCCTACCGGCGTATCTTCCACCACATCGTGCAAAAGAGCCGCTGTTATAGATTCCGTATCCATTCCAAGGTCTACTAATATATACGCAACCGAAATAGGGTGGTAAATGTAGTCAACACCCGACATTCTTTTTTGACCGTTATGAGCTTTTAAGGCTATATGGTAAGCTTTTTCAATAAGGTCAAGGTCATATTCTTTTTCGCTGTTTTTTATAAATTGAACTAGCTGGGAGTAAGTATTATAATTATTTTTTTTCAATTTATTATTCCCTCCACTCAAAATATTCCGATATTATGTGGGAGCTTTTTAAATCTATTTTTTTGTTTACTTTATTTATTGTTACTTCAAATTTGTCTGAGTCCCAATCTGCGTTTATAATTTTTAATTCTTCCAATACGTCAATGATTATATATAATTTAAATATATCATATTCTTTCCAACCTATTTTATAGTTTATTATATCAATTCTATGCGCCGTGGATTGTTTCTTTTTTAGGTAGTTATACACGGCCGCAAAATCATTTCTGCTGAAATATGCAGATTTAGTTATTTCTTTATTTACTTGCCCAAGTTTAAATGCTTCATATTTTGCCTTTTGCTTTAAAACCTCAAGCATGTTTATTTTTGATAGTTTAATATCCAATAAATATAAAGAAACTTCATGTTTATCTTTATATATATTTAAATTTAAGGTAACCGCCAGATCTAATTTGTCGCCTATTTCATATAAAAAATCTTTTTTTGTATTACCAAAATATAAGGCTTCTATGCAGGAATTTTCGTTTTGCAGTTTTAGTCTGAGATGTTTATTTTCCCCTATAGACATTATATTTTGAAGTGACATATTTTGAATATAAAATATAGGTTCGGGGTTGCCTTCACCAAACGGTTCCAATTTTTGAAGTTCATGCAGAATTTGCAAAGATATTTTTGACGGATCTAAATTAACGTCCAGATATAATTTTGGATACGGCATATCACCGTATATTTTACAATAATTTATAATGTCATCTTCAAAGTTTTTAATATTTATTGTTTTTAAGTTTATTCCGGCAGCCATCGGGTGCCCGCCGAATCTATCCAAATTTTTTGAACACGACGATATGGCCGTATGGACGCAAAACCCTTTTATGCTTCTGCAAGACCCTCTGGCATTATCTTCTTCGTATGTGATTAAAATGCTGGGTTTACCGTATTTATCTGTAATTCTTGATGCCGCGATCCCTGTTACTCCGTGATGCCACCCTTTACTGTACGCTATTATTATCGGGCGGTATTTATAATATGGATTTTTTTTAAGGTGATCGTCTATTTGCAGTAGGATTTTTTTTTCTGTTTCTTTTCTTTTCTCATTATACATGTGTATTTCAGAGTATATTTTTTCGGCTTCTTCTTCAGTTTCTGATAACAGAAGTTTTAAAGAAAGTTCCGCGCCGGCCATCCTTCCCGCAGCGTTAATTTTCGGAACTATTTTAAATGATACATCCGTAGACGTTATTTTTGCTCCGTATAAATTACATCTTTTTAAAATTACTATAATCCCCGGCCGTTTACTGCCGGATATATTTTCAAGTCCCGTTTTTACTATGTAGCGCGATTCATCAAAAAGTTCTATAGAATCTCCTATCGTACCTATCGCGACCAGATCAGAATATTGGGATAAAAGCGCATCGGCGCTTTCGTGCCCTTTCTCCATGGCCTCAATAGCTTTAAAAGCTACTCCCACTCCGGAAAAATTTTTAAACTCGCTTTTGCAGCCGTATCTGTGCGGATTTACAATTGCCGCGGCATTTGGCAATCTTTCGGGAGGCTTATGGTGGTCAGTTATTATGGTGTCAATTCCAAGACTATTAGCGTATTCTATTTCTTTCTCTGACGATATTCCGTTATCAACCGTGAAAATTAATTGTACGTTTTGTTGTTTTAGATCATCTATAGATTTTATATTCAATCCATATCCGTCTTTTTCCCTGTCAGGGATAAAATATGCTGCATTTGCGCCCTTTTTTTTAAGATATGAGTACATTAATGCCGTGGCTGTAATGCCATCCGCGTCGTAGTCGCCGTATATGCATATTTTTTCGGAATTTTCAATTGCCGCTTTTACTCTTTTTACTAATTTATCCATGTCCATGAAATCGTATGGATTTGAAAAAATTTTATCATTATATAAAAAATTTTTTATTTTCTTTTTTTCTATATTTCTGTTTTTTATTATGTCAAATAAAAATTCGGAAATATTATTTTCCCATTTTAATGCCTTATTGTTCGGAAGTACCCATTCGCGAATCCCCATTTTTGTATTTCCCCGATTTCTTTAAATAATAGACCTGTCCGTAAATTTTACAGATTGCAATCAAAATCGGGTCGCGCCATAAAACAGTTGAAATCCCTTCTTTTCCCCCCGCCATAGGCGGGGGGAAAAGATATTATCAACTAATTTGGACCACTACCCAAAATCGACGACGGCGTATGAAAATACTTCCCGGAAAATTTTGGGTCATGTCTCCAAATAATTGAAATCCCTTATTTTCCCCCCGCCATAGGCGGGGGGAAAAGATATTATCAATTAATTTGAACCACCACCGATTTTGATGCAAAGCCATTTTTTAAGTGATGCATTTTTCGGTAGTTTGCGCTCTGTAAAGTTTACGGACAGGTCTATTCTATTACTTACAGTGATTGGTATCAACATTTGAATTTTGGCGGTAGTCCAAATTAGTTGATAATATCTTTCTCCCCCAGCTGATTCGCGGGGGGGGAGGAAGGGATTTCAACTATTTTGAGGCATAACCTGAATTTTAAATTTTAAGTTGCAAACGATGGGCATATTTCATAAAAAAGATAAATCTAATAGAAAAAATTGACTTTTATATATAATTGGATTATAATTATTTACACAAAATATAATTTTATTTTATAAAGTAAGCATGAAAGACATTGTTAATGAATATAGTGATTTAACTTAAAAAGTAAAAACTCTTGTAACTCTTTCCCCCACGCGCAGGTAGTGGTCCAAATTAATTGATAATATCTATCACCCCAGCCATAGGCTGGGGTGATAGAAGGCATTTCAACTATTTTATGGCGCGACCCACGAGCTTGCGAGGGGAAAAACAAAAAATGCCACCGTTTAAAAAGGCTTGTACTATAAGCCGCCACTACACCGGTAGGCGTGGTGGATGGTTGCCAGAATTTAGACTTTTTTAAGCGTAAAAGTTTTTACTAGACCTGTCCGTAAATCTCACAGAGCGCAAACTATCGAAAAATGCATCACTTAAAAAATGGCTTTGCATCAAAATCTCGGTTGTGGGCCAAATTTGTTGATAATATCTTCCCCCCCGCCATAGGCGGGGGGGAAAGAAGGGATTTCAACTGTTTTGGGACACGACCCAAAATCATCTCCCGGGAAGTATTTTTATACGCCGTCGTCGATTTTGATTGCAATCTGTAAAATTTACGGACAGGTCTACTATATCATGTTTTAAATGATTTTTTTACTTACAGAAAGAAAGAAGGGCAAATATAATTTTATGAAAAATTTTAGTAATTCATATCAAAAATTTGTTTTTGGACTAGAACAAATAAATGAAGCCGTTGCTGAAAATCCAAAAGAATTTATACAGAGTATAGAAAAAAATTATAAAAATCAAATTCGCAGCATCGCTGAATATATCCTGAGGTCTAATAAAAAATATAGAGTCGCGACAGTATCCGGCCCTTCAGCGAGCGGCAAAACCACAACGGCCATTATGATAAAAAAGGAACTTGAAAAAATGGGTTTTGGCGCCGTTATAATTTCTCTTGATGATTTTTATAAGGAAAAACATGAAATAGAAGTATATTTGGAGGATAATACGCCTGACTATGAATCCCCCAGCGCTTTAAACATTTCGTCAGTAAAACAATGTATATCCGATATATTGACCAAAGGGTATTGTGATATACCTAAATTTGATTTTTTGGAGAAAAAATCATATAAAAATTATATGCACGTCGAACTTGAAGAAAATCAGGTAGCCATTATTGAAGGGATACATGGTCTTAACCCAATATTTACTAATGAATTGCCGGAAGACAGTTTTGTGAGGATATACGTTAGTGTAAAACAAGGAATTTTTGATTATGGCGGAATGGTGATATCAAACAGGCATATAAGACTTATCAGAAGACTTGTAAGAGATTTTGAGACAAGAAAATCCCACCCTCAAACGACCTTGTTTATGTGGGATAACGTATGTAAAGGGCAGTCTATGTATATATATCCGTTTAAGCGCACAAGCGACCTGACGATAAACTCTTTACATCTTTATGAACTGTGCGTGCTCAATAAAGTGGCTATACCCCTTCTCAAGAAAATAAAAGAAAACAGTCTTTATTTTAAAGGCGCTCTTAAATTAATTTCTTCACTTGAAAGATTTGATTCTTTGGATATGAATTTAGTCCCTAAAGATTCTTTGATAAGAGAATTTATTGGGAACGGCTATAGTAAAAACCTTTTGAAATAGTGGCATTTTTCTTTTTCCCCCCCGCCGTCTGGCGGGGGAAGATATTACCAACTAATTTGACACACAACCTTAGGTCGCGTATTCATTGATTTTTGCAAGTGTGCTTCCGATTTCTTTAAAAAAAGCATAAATTGGATAACCACATTATTGAAGTTTGATAACCACATTGTTTTTGGCTTTGTTATCAGACTCCGTGCATTTATCATTTAACCCGCAGGCAATTTTTCCCCCTTCATAAACACCTTTTACTGAATCATAAAATAATTCA
>JAISWM010000068.1 GCA_031270785.1 Oscillospiraceae bacterium | reverse complement strand
TTCTTCCTTTTTTATTTACACTCAAAAAACCTTCAAAACTAAATCTTCCCGTTGGTAGCCCAGATACGGATAACGCCGAAATACACGCACTGGGCCCCGGTATTACCTTAACATCTATTCTTTCGTCATAACACTGCCTAACTATCATTTCACCCGGATCAGATATTGCGGGCATACCGGCATCCGTAACTAAAGCACAGTTTTCTTTATTTTTGATTCGATTAATTATTATTTGCCCTCTTTCGCGTTTATTATGTTCAAAATAACTTATCATTTTTTTATCTATTTTAAAATGGCTTAACAATTTATGAGTTACTCTTGTATCCTCCGCTGCTATAAAATCTACAGACCTCAAAATTTCAACGGCTCTGAACGTCATATCTCCTAAATTACCTATAGGTGTGCCAACTATATATAAAGTTCCGTTCATAAAATCATCTCTTATTACTATTTTTGTACAATATAGCTACTACATTTGAAAAAGGTAAACTTGTTCGTACGGTCTCTCCCCTGCAGGCTCGCTGAGAGAGAGCAATGAACAATTGGTCATGTGTCTCAAAATGGCTGAAATTCCTTCTTTTCACCCGCCATGGGCGAGGGGGAAAAAGATATTATCAACTAATTTGGACTACAACCTCAAACAGTGACATTTTATTTTCCCCCACCGCCTTCGGCGGTAGGAAAAGAACGTAAATAAAACCACGTTTCTAAATAGCTTTTACTATAGCTTTTACTATAGCTGTTACGATTTTAAACAGCCTTCAAAAGTAAATTTATCCGTGTACTTTCTCCCGGCCGTCGGCCGGGAGAAAGTTACAAAATCAGATGCTTTTCAAACGAAATAGCTATAATTTGGGCTACAACCTCAAACAATGACATTTTTGTTTTTCCCCCCGCCAATGTCGGGTGGAAAAAAACGTAAATAAAACCACATTTCTAAGGTTGTGGGCCAAATTAGTTGATATAGTAAAACCTTTTTAAATAGTGATATTTTGTTTTTCCCCCCGCCTTCGGCGGGGGAAAGAAACGTAAATAATACTCCGTTTCTAAATGGCTTTTACTATATAATTAATTTGACATTAATTTGGTTTTTTGATATAATAAATTTAAATTTATTTTAACTATATTAAAATGTGGAGAACGACAATGAAAAAATTTTTAGCAATGATTTTAAGTGTTTTTATGATTTTTCTGAATCTTTCCCGCTGTGAAGGTGAAAAATTGTTAAACCCGGCTTTAACCAGCGATACTGCCAAAACGTTTTTTGAGACTGATTTTTCAAAATCAGATTCTCGCCCAATAGAGCTAATTAAAAAATTACTTTTGTGTTGTAAAAAAATATTACTTTTTCAGTTTAAAATAATTGGCTTTGGAATACTTTTGTGGGTGGAAGTATTCATTTATCAGTACTACTGTTTCAATATGATTTCGCAGCTGTTACAAAATCAGATGCGTTTCATACGAAATAGCCATATATAATTGATTTGACATTAATTTGGTTTTTTGATATAATAAATTTAAATTTATTTTAACTATATTAAAATGTGGAGAACGACAATGAAAAAATTTTTAGCAATGATTTTAAGTATTTTTATGATTCTTCTGAATCTTTCTCGCTGTGAAGGTGAAAAATTGTTAAACCCGGCTTTAACCAGCGATACTGCCAAAACGTTTTTTGAGACTGATTTTTCAAAATCAGATTTTCTTCCAATAGAGCTAATTAAAAAATTACTTTTGTGTTGCAAAAAAATATTAATTTTTCAGTTTAAAATAATTGGCTTTGGAATACTTTGTGGTATGGAAATGCATATTTTAATGATTTTGCTGTACTATTTTTTCCCCGAGACTAATTACTGGTTCAACGATCGTAATGACCAACGGATTCGTGTTTTAACCGGCAACATTCGACGCGACATTAATGAAACAATAATGGGCATTATAAACGAAGGCGGTTACAGCGTAGTCGTACCAATTACGCTTACAAATCGCCGGGAAGATGGAGCACAAATTTGTGAGTTCTCAGATGGTATAACTGTTCTTCGTAGGGGCAATACCTACTACGATATTCAAATAAATAATCCCGGAGTTATAAATAATATTACTGAGGATATCAAAGAATACGCGCGCACGCATACCCCTGCAGCAGCCACACACCTATTTTTAATTACTCACGAACAATTAAATTACGAGAGCATTTACTATGATTTTTCACAAGCAGTGTCATTATATACTTCATTTCAATCTGACGCACTAACAACAACGTAAGCAGAATCACTTTTGTTTTCGAATTTAACGCTGTAAGCTTTGATTTCATATACACCTTCTTTAGACGGTGCGGTATACAGACCGTTATTGTCAATAGTACCGGTATTATTTTCCGCTGTGGCCCAGCGTATTTCCTGACTGCTTGCGCCTTCTATTACAGCACTGAATCTTATTTGTTCAAGCGGTTTTACTCTGGCTGTATTAGGTGTTATTATTACTCTTACACTTTCGTCTATTACCAGGTCTTCCTCTTCTTTCTTGATCTCTTCCGGCTTAACAGCCCACCACCTTACATCTACAGCCTGAAGAGCAGTTTTTTCCATTAATCTTACGCCTAATTTTATAGTGCCTTTTTCCGAATTGGATATTGCGGCTATCTGCACGTTAGGCGCGGATATTGATATTTCTTCCTTCGTAAAAATTCCCTTGTCACCAAACACAAGTAACCCTTTGTCATCTGTTAAATAATTGGCTTTGTTATCAATAGCCGTCACAACGGCTATATTCCCTACCCCAAGGCCGTGCACAAATTCATAAGAATAAAAACATCTTCCTATTTTGGGGTTAAATCCTAAATTTATTCTTTCTACTCCGGTTGTAACATTTTCTATTTTGGGTTTGGGAAGATCCAGTACTTTAGGTTGCGCTTCTTCAGCTTCAACAAATTTTTCACTATCGGTTTTATCTGTAATAGAAATTTTTTCTGATTTTTTCAAGTCATCTAAAAGTTTCAGAAGTTCATTGCTGAAAAGGTATTGTTTAAACGGGTGCTTTTCAAATCCTTCAATAAAATATGTAAGTTTGTTTGTTATAAGGTGAAACCTGGCGAGATATATGTACTTGCCATCAACATCGTCTACAATTTCATCAAAATGCTTTGAATAGTATTGATCTATAACTATATCTTTTATAGGATCGTTTTTAATTGATAGTGGAAGCACTATATCTTCTGAAATTTTTAAAACATCTGAACCGACCTCAAGTTTAAACGAATCTTTATTAATACGAAGCTCAGCGAGAGTATCAACGGTTGCATCGCAGTTCATGCTGTAATCTTGGTATTCACTTTTATAAGTTGAAATTTCTGTTTCATGGTAATCTATTTTCAGTTCTTCGTTACCGCCTTCTGACGACTTAAAGAACTCTCCGCGAATAACGAAAGAATACTTTATAGGTGCTTCCACATTTTCTTTTTGAAAAATAGTTCTAATAGATAATTTCCCCGATGGATTTACGTATTTATCCATTTCAACAACTATACTTATTCTATCTTTATTATAAACTTCAATACGCTGCTTTACTAAACTATCCAGTTTCAGCTTTTCTTCCTTGGGCTTTACAGATGTAATAAACAATTCATATCCTTCACCAACTCTGTTAAATTCTTCACTTACACCATTTGATTTTCCAGACCCCGCAACTGAAAAAGTTGTTTCTTTAAAATTTTCTTTATAACTCAAGCATAGGTATACTATCCCCTTATCTTTGTTTTCATCAAACCCTTTTATAATATTAAGCCTTCTGACACATGGCTCAGATACAACGATTTCTCTGCCCATATAATCAAGAGCCATACCGGTTTCAAGAGAAAACGTTTTATTATCAACTAATATTATATCGAGCCCCGAGACAATCCCCACTCCGTTGAGCATCCTATTTCCAAGTCTTCTTTTGGAGTTAAAGTAAGTTTGCTCACTTTCAAAATCTCTGACTGTCATAAGCTTACCAAAAAAATAATGGTTCCTGTCACATGAGTAATACTGCTTATTATTCATTATTTAGTTCCTCTTTTCATCTTTATTTTTCCGGTCGTGCCTCAAAATAGTTGAAACCCCTTCTTTTCCCCCGCCCGTGGGCGGGGGAAAAGATATTATCAACTAATTTGAACCACCACCATTTTTCCGCCCTCAAGGCAGCTGTTATTCTCGAAAAAAATTTTGTTCACGCGATCCTCGCGTTGCGGCCATGTCTCAAAATAGTTGAAATCCCTTCTTATTCCCCCCCGCCACGGGTTGGGGGAAAAGATATTATCAACTAATTTGGACCACCTCCCGCATTGCTACCGTCGGGAGAAAGTTATGAGAAATCAGGCGTTTTTCAAAAGTATTAGCTATACATTTACATTTGCATCTACTAACATTAAAGTATTAGAATCTTTTTTCTTTGCGTCTATCACAAATTCACAATTTTTAGCTATATATGAATTTATGCCAATATAACAATGATGATCCAGATATATTTTATCATTCAGTATTACTAAATTACAAATAGAATCTATGGGTTTTACGGTATTTATTATTCTGAGTATCTCGATATAATCCTCCGGACTATTTACAAACTTTTCACTAAGTATGACTGTAAACACATAACCATTATCCCCAAACAGCTTTTCTATATGATTTTTTTGTATTTCATAGTTTTGATTATTTTTTACGTCAAATTGTTCTACAACTATCGGTTCAACTCCCGCAAATTCTTCCACAATTCTTGAAACAGATTGCTTAGTCCCTTTAGATTTATATATATTTGTAACTTGTTTTAAAAGGGTTTTTAATTTTTCTTCTCCCCATATAAACGCATCTTTTATTGAAAGCCACCGGGAAATCCACACAAGAAAGTCCTTGTTAGTCATTTCCGGGTCAAACTGCACCGGGGTATTATCTATGCGGTCTTCCAAATCCACGTATATGGACTGAAATATTCCCAAAAATCTTTCTAAAAATGAACCTTTGCCCCCGTGTTCTTTATATATTTCCGGCAGGTAATCTGTAAATGTTACTTTAGGGAATTCAATTTTAACATCTTTCATTTTTATTTGGCTGTGGCTGTAATTTATCAGTTCCATGCAAATCCATAAATATCTTCCTTTTAAATTAAACATCAATATGTCCGTAGGGTTCTCAAATTTTTGTGCTCCTATGTGGTCGAATATATCCATCTTTCTGTTTATGTCTATATTCTCATCTAAAATATAATCATCTATATTTGATTCCACCAGGCCCTTTCCATTTAAGGCGGGAATCAATACTTCCTTGCTGTCACTAGTATAAAGTTTAAGCTTTAATAACGCGTCGTTCGGCAGTTCATAATTAAGACGCATTCTATGCCAAACAGTTTCATTTTGCAAACTGTCAAACGAACTGGATATATACACGCTGTTTTCCCCTGATTTATTGTTAGACAGTAACATATCTCCTTCAAACAAAACATTTTGAATTGCACTCTTGTATTTCCAGTCATCTTCCCTGTTGAGTATAAAATACTTTGCGCCTGAAGCCAAAAGACCACCTCCTTAATCACCGTATATTTCAGAACTTTTAATATAATTCAGATCTATTTTATCTACATAGTAAACCCCGTTTGGGGGTACAATGATATCCTCCGAGACCGTTTTTTCAACATAATTACCAATTGGAGTAATTCTGAGTTTTTCAAGATAAGACACATAATCAAGTTTATCCAGTTCCCCGAACAAATCACCAAAATAAAATATTTTTCCCAGATCAAAATTAACCTTTTTTACAAATTTTTGAATGTATTTTTCTATTAATTTGTCTTCGGGCCTATAAAAAGATTTTACTATAATTTCTCCGGTGATTATTAAACCAATATATTCCGGACCTACAACCTTAACTTTAGTGTTTATAAGCCTGTACTTATTTATTTGCCTCATAATATTATTTTCATAACTTTTCGGAAGTGGCAGCCCCACTTTATCATTCCACCGAACAGCAATTGTAGTGCAGTTTTGTTTGGTACAGTCTTCCCCGGGCATATAATTAGGCAGTACTTTGACATTTTGAAACATAAGCCCAGGTGTATTTTTTACTACATTGGTATAGTCTTTAGCAGTTATAGCCCTGCCGCAATCGCTGAATAAAACAGCCGCTCTTGCCACAGCTCTTTCTACCGTCTCGTTATCTCTTCCTCCAACTGCAGAGCATATTTGAAAAATACGGGATTCCTTGAGAACTTGATTTTCAGTCTCTACTTTATTAATCATTCCCTGATTAATATTTGAATGTTCACCGTCGCAAAACACCAGCTTACAAAACCTTACATTGTTTTTTCCGAATCTTGGAGCCATACCATAATGATGATCGCCAAAAATGATAGCTTTTTTCCGCTCGTCCAGCACGTAGTGCCTGTCATATTTTTTTGAGGAAAAGAAATTGTCAACCCTCGTCCACTTGTGAAAGACTGTTTCATCATCTTTTTCCTCTCCGATTAACAATTCTGCTCCATCATATAAAACATTTTGATATCTAAACTCAAAAAATTGCGCGGACGATCCGGTACCGCTGCCAAGAATTATTTTGTCTTGAATATCTTTATCGTATGCCACTATTAATAAAAATTCATCTTCATAAGAGTAGTTCTCTATTATTTCCTCTACATTATCGATTTTAAGTGTAAAAATTCCTCCATCTATATTTTTATCTACGGTAAAATTTTTTGTTTCAACCCATCCGCCAAATTTCTTTATATATACATCACAGTTACCATAAATAAAAACATGAGAACTTATTTCTACTCTAAAATCTTCTTTAAGATGTTTCTTTTTAACAATTATGTTGTCGCACTTAGTAATTCCTTGCTTTGCGTAAAATACATTCGGGATAATATTTTTTATTTTGGGCGGGAAATCATATTCATTTTTTACTAAGCTAAAGCGTATTGAGTATACTCCGTCGAGGGGTTCCATTTTTCCGTTTATTCTAAGCCTTACGATCCCTGTAAACAAAAAGCAATGTGTATAATCTTTTACTACGTTTATAGGGTGCCAACCCAAAACTTCATTTTGCGCTCCGTAATATTCCCACTTAACGCTTGCTATTTCGTCAAATTCACTGCCAACCGGTATTTCATTTCTGGATATATTTTTGTTGTCGCTGAAAATGTCAAAATAAAGATTTATTACTTCAGAGCTTGGAAGTTCTTTGCTGAAATTTATTGTAACCGTGCGCGGAAGATATTTATCCGCGTCGCTGAAATTTTCACCAAATAGATGAAAAATTCTGCTGCCGTCAAATTTGTAATATTCCTCTTCCGTTGCGAAACCGGGATTGTCAAATTCAACACTTAAAATGCCTGAATTAATTAACATCTGCTGATTAATATTCTCAAAAATCATATTATTTGTTTTCCACCTTGTGCCTTTAGGTATAACAATATTTTGAGCAATATCTGAAATTTCAAGCAGTGTTATTGCGCCGGCATTTCTTTTTAGGTGTATATCTAAGAGGTTTAAAAATTTATGTTTTACTCCCGGCAGTATACGATTCAAATATTCATGCTGAACAGATTTCAGCCATACAAAAAGTTCCAGCAAAGTAATTCCCGGATCCGATTCTTGATGATTTGTCCAGTCCGAATTTAAATATATTATTTGTTTTTTGGCTTCATCTAAAATATCTTCTATTGGCTGATTATTCAGATTTTCAAGTTCTATCATCGCCTATTAGCCCCCATACTTCAGGTCATGTTTCAAAATATAGCTGTTACGATTTAAAACAGCCCTCAAAAGTAAATTTATCCGTGTACTTTCTCCAAACCGACGGCTGGGAAAAAGTCATAAAAATCAGACGCTTTTCAAACGGAACAGCTATAGTTGAATTTTTTTTCTTTTTCCCGCCGTAGGCGGGGGAAAAGATATTAACAACTAATTTGGAGTGCAACCCGTACTTTACCCTACCGCAATATTAATTTTTGGTTCCCCAAAAATCGGGACGACAAAATTTTGCTGTTTTATCTTATCAACACTAAGTTCCTTTTTTCCTTCTTTTGTTACCATATAAGTAAATATATTTATATTTTTTATAAACTTTATATTTCCTACTGCTTTTATGCAATTATAAATAAGCTCTTTTCTTGGAAATTCTCCTATATTCCAACCTTTTTGGGAGAAATTTCCGGTAACGGGGTCTAAGAAATTTTTTAACTTTTTCTTTATGCTTTGGTGAACACTTTGGTAGTCATTAAAATCATTTATAACTACGTCTACCCCTATTGACGTTTCAACATATCTAACTTCAAAAATTCTCAGCCTCGTGGATACGGATAAAGGAGCATGAGCTTTTTCATCAATAAACTTCCAGATTCGGTTTTTTATTCCTTGAAATTTTTCATAACCTTGCATATATTCCCTCGGCAAAACAGCTATAGAAGTGATGCCGATACACGGATTATTATCTTCATCAATATGGGACAAACATTTTATTTTATATATATTCCTGTCATTAAATTTTATTGAATCTTCAAAATCTGAAAGAGTGACTAACCTGTTTCCTGAAGAAATTTGTTCAAACATACGTTTTGCGGCGTTGTCAACGCTTTCCATGTCGACTCCGCCCATTATGGGGCTGGCATTCGTTACACTATTTACGTTTTGAATGTTGTTTACAAAGCCCTTAATTGCCCCAGCGTCAACGTTCCCTTTTCCACCGTTGCAAATGGCATATGTTATTTTTATGCTCTCATTATACTGAGCTGTAGGGATCTTTCCGTGTCTTCCGTTGCCAAATAAAATTTCGCCCTTAGGATAGTCAACTTCATATACCCTATCATTTATTCCGAAACTCACCAAATTCGGCACCGGCTTCCATTTAACCCAAATTCTTTCCAAAGCTCCCGTTTCATTATATTCCGGCTGAACATCTTTATTAGTCGGGTCTAAAAATTTTTCTTGCTCAACAGTTGATAACTTTCCAAACTCGTCAACCCACACCACAACATTTGAAGCATTTTGAGAAGACAGTTTACATAATTTATTTTCTTCGTCGTAATCTATCGAAAAGTACTCAGGCTGACGGGTGTCATTTTGCACTACCTCGACGGCGTTAAATTTTATATCGTTTATTACAGGGCGACTGCTGATATTATCATTATTTGAATATTTCATATCGGGATTTAAAATTCTAATAAAATATCCTGTTTTGTTAAACAAAGTTATCTTTTTAAAATCATTTTTTCCGATCATAGTAACCGTTTCGCTATGAGAAAAACCATCAGTAAGGTCCATTACATCGATGTGCTCCCATTTACTTCCGCCTTTATTGTCATTAGCGCAATATTCCCATTTTAGCGTAGGGTTATATCTGTGAATCCCCTCTTCTATATTTACAAAAAGCCTTATAGTGCCCTCTCTGAGCGGTTTTGTAAGGCAAAGATACATTGCCGGGCACTCACAAAGCGTTTTTTGAGCAAGTTTTATCTCTTTGTTTTGATTAATGTCAAAAATTTCTTCTCTTAAATCAGAATGCACTATGGCTTTATCGCATATATTTCCACCCTCGCCGTAGTCATAACTTACAAATATATTATGAATATACGGGGTAATGTAATTTGCGAAAATGTCAAATTGATTGTTCATTTTTGAAATACGTACTCTGATAAAAAAGCCTTCCCCCGACCCTACCATTACGCTTCCAAGGTCATCTGGGCACTTAAATTTTAATTTTCTTTTTATTTTTTTACCTTCTTCTAAATTAAAGAAGTCTTCACCGGTATGGTCGGGGACTAACCTGGCCCACCCTTTTCCGTTCCAGTACTCCCAGGCGACTTTTTCTATTCTGACATCAGAAGGTTCTAAATTTGCAAAGTCCATGTCCGTCATAATATATTTATACCTTTTTCCCGCGTTGCTGGCGTCCGAATTAATAGCGGCTTTAACAAATTGCATTTCAACATTTATTTCTATGTCCGCGCCTTTTTTTGTAAACGCTTCTTTGCAGGCAAAAGCAAAATTACTGTACATACTATATTGTTCCTCAAACGGGAAAAAATCGGTCGGAGTAAGCTCCGCGTCGCCTGAATACATTGTGTCCGGAGGCAAATTTTCACATGCGGACTT
This sequence comes from Oscillospiraceae bacterium, assembly GCA_031270785.1. Classification (GTDB taxonomy): domain Bacteria; phylum Bacillota; class Clostridia; order Oscillospirales; family Acutalibacteraceae; genus CAQBRY01. The sequence goes on along the minus strand of JAISWM010000068.1, from coordinate 18,695 downwards.
ATATTTTATTTTTGTAACTGAAATGCTTTCATCAGGCAATTTATTAAATTTACATCTGATAAACCTGGAAGTTATTTCATTTATCTTGCTTTGAACGGTTCCGCTTTCAAATTGCAATTTTAAGCCGCCGTCAACTTTTTCCGCCTTTGGTATATCCTGCCAGCCATCTTTACTGTTATACTGCCATTTTACGTTATCTTTGTCACTAAATATTTCTAATAACGCTTTTTCTCTTTTTTCCGACATACTGTTATAAAAGAAAAATGTTATATCAGATTTTTTAACATCAAAGACCACATCATCGCCAAAATAAAATTCATGATGCTGAAGGTTTTCATAAGATACATTATCAAATATTCTAAATGACCCTACTTTTTCATTTTCTTCCCCCTTCATTGAATATACACCGCATATGGAATTAGATAATCCATCCGTAAAAAACACACTGTCTATGTTAGTATCTACCGCAAACAAACTGTCTTTAGTCTCATATATGGCTACGCCATCTTCAGTATCGGCATCAGCGAAAACGGGGGCTCCTTTTTCTATGTAAGCGCCTTTAGACCCTTCCGTTACAGTAACCACCACCATCCCCGATGCTTCAGATGCGGGCCTTAGCTTAGTTCCAATGGTATTTAAAAATGTAAGATAATAATTGTATGAGGTTTTGTTATATCTGCTAATTGTGCTTTCCATCATACCACAAAAAATTTTAGCAAATATTACGCCTACGTCTGAACTGTTTTCTTCAAAACTCCATTCAGGCGTATATTGTTTTGCTAAATTTTTGATTTCTTCCATTAAGTTTTTAGAATCTCTTCTGTCTAATTTCGGTACTTCGCTCACTTTCCGCACCCCCCTACACTAATTTATTTTATTCCGCTCATATCCATAGTTTTAGAAACTCTTTCCTGAACGGGAGCAATGTCCGTAAGATAGTCGACAATAGTCTCCACCTTGCATATAGGCCCTGCTGCAGCTCTTACACTAACATGAAGATCTTTTATATGACTTTCCCACCTTTTTAAACTTCCTGTAACCGTACTTTTTATCATGGATATAAAAGTTTGGTCAACAACCTCAAACATATACGCTCGCATATCCGTACCAAAAGTAGGAAAAATTTTTCTTTCATATTGTTCTGTTCTGAGAATGATATTTACAGACTGTTTAACATTTTCATTATCTTCTACTGTCATAATTCTTCCGGTACTTTTATCAACCTGAACAGGAAATTTCCACCCTTTTATACTGGCCAATATTAACACCTCCCAAACGTTTATTTGCACTATTTGCGTTTCTCTTCCCCGCCAATACAGTTGAAATCCTTTCTTTTCCCCCCGCCTACGGCGGGGGGGTGAAAGATATTATCAATTAATTTGGACCACAACCAAAAATCTCCTGGGAGTATTTTTATACGCCGTCGTCGATTTTGATTGCAATCTGTAAAGTTTACGGACAGGTCTAATATATCAGTTAAGATTTAACATAGCTGCTTTTACGTTACCTGTTGCTTGCCCTTCCAGATTAAAAGTCGCGCCTTTTGCTTCAAGGCTTGCCTTGCTCTCAATTTTAATTCCGGCTTTACCCGTAAGTGAAATATCTTTACCCTCAGCAGTAAAACCGCCCTGAGTACTATTTACCGTTACCCCTTTACCGTCCTCAACGGTCAAAGTGTCTCCGCTACCCGCTTTAAAAAGTGCCTTTGCCTTTACCTGTATCGTCATTTCCCCATTCTTTAAATCAAATATTATTGAATTATCTCCTTTGGATTGTATAGTTAAGGTCTCTTGATCATCATCATAAATTAATTGATGGCCTTTTTTAGTGGTTATTTCTATTTTTGATTTATCTTCTTCATCGTGAAAAGTAAATTCATTTCCGGTTTTGGATTTATAATATATATCTTGATTTTCTTTCGTAAGCTCCATAGGGGGTTTGTTTTTTTCATTATACATTGCGCAAATTATTACCGGCTGATTAATTTCGCCGTACGGGAACGCAAGCAACACCTCCTGCCCGACGTCCGGAGCCCACATAAAACCATACTCCGGCCCTGCGATCGGGTACCCTATTCTGGCTTGCAGTTCCACATCATCTAAAATCGGCACTGTTACTTTTATTTTATTAAGTTTATCCTCATCACTGCCGATCTCTTTCACTATACCGGTCATGGTAGGCAGCCCGTTTAACATATTTTTGGACATTCTCAATTTCCCCCTAAAATTAAAATAGGCTTAAAAGGCTGGCAGTCAGCGGATTTACTTTGCTGGAGCTGGCTTCTATTTCCGTGGTATATTCTCTGTTTGAAATATTACAGTGATGCTGTATTTTCGTAATAATATAGGTATTATCAATAGGCTCGCCGCAATCGCTGGTTTCAAGCCCGGATGCAACCGTAATATCCGGGATTCCAGCTACTAAAAATTTTCCTTGCACTAAATCTATAGCCGTTTTGTTATAAAGAGCCTCTGATCTAAACTTAGCCTCTGCCGCCGAAGCTATGGAATAATCCACAATGCTTCTTGCACAAGATGCGCTTATATTCGAAGTCAAACTTGTAGGGGCTTTTCCGTCGCCATACTTTGTTATACTTGAAGACGTTACTTTAGATTCTATTTTTTTAGTAAAATCCTTCGGGTCTAAACTTACGTGCGTAACTTCCTTGTGCTGACCCCAAATACTAATTGTCACATCAAGCTCATGTATTCCTACGCCTGGTGAAAGTTCAACTCCGTCGCTTTGAAGTTCAGAAACACTTGTAAAATACAGTTTACCCAAACTAATGTAAAAAAAGCACCCTGAAAGTTCGGCTAATCTGCATAAAAACTCATAGTGGCTTTCATTCATCTGCCAAATCGGTCTTTCAAGTTCCGGCTCACCGTCTATTTTTATTGTCTTCCCTTTAATTTTTCCCGAAAAATCGCTCAGCGTATCGGCTACCACATCCGATATTTTGGTTTTTTCTTTTTTAAGCTCAATTATTTGGCTCGGCATCATCCATACTTTTGCATCCATTCCCTTAACAATTAATACTGCTTGTTTCCCTTCGCGAACTTTAATTTCTATATCGCATACATACCCGATAAAAACTTCTGTAACCTCAGCTGAAAGCCCAAAAAGGCCTTCGGCAAAATATCCCAGTGATATTTCTATATCCACACCCAACTTAACTTTGGCAAAATCGTCATCTATACTTAAAGTTCCATCTTCAACATCCGGTAAAGTAGTTGAAAACTCCACCGTGCAAGTGCTGGCTTCCGGCCCAACAGAAAGGGAAACGTCAATATTTGTGATTAATATTGTTTCAGAGCTCCATGCCTTCCCAGCTATTGAAACCTCCGCTATGGGTTGAACACAATTATCATATTTTTTTAAATGGCTGGACCACTTTGTCATCATAACACTACATTCCTTTACAAATTAAAAATCTATATGAGACCTGTCCGTAAATTTTACAGATTGCAATCAAAATCGACGACGGCGTATAAAAATACTTCCCGGGAGATTTTGGGTCGTGTCTCAAAATAGTTAAAATCCTTTCTTTTTCCCCCGCGAATCAGCGGGGGGAGAAAAAAATATTATCAACTAATTCGGACCACCAAAATTCGATTTCATAAAACTCCTCTTCTCTTTCTGTCAAAACTCATTTTATCTTCTACCTTTCTCATAACAACTTTTGATATGTTATCAACATTTATATCACCTATGTACGACTGGACAATATTTATTATATCATTTTTGTTTAGGGTTTTCTCTTTTTTTTGTGATTTTTGCGGTTCAACTCGATATATGCCGTTTTGGGCTTCAAATTCCTCTCTGGAAATTTTTTTCTTTACTATATCAGAGTGAAATGTGTCTTGCTTTTGTTCTTTCCCCCATTTAGAACTTTTTTCTTTACTTTTATCCAAATTTATCGGGGTTTTGTAGACCATATCATTTTTTATAACATTTCTGTGGAATTTTTCATCTTGCAAGATTTTTCTTTCTCTTATTATATGTTCTTTTCCCATCTCTTCTATGGCGTCATTGTAATAAGAGCGGCTGCTTTGAACAATGTCTCTGAAAAAATCTTTTTGCTCATGAGTTGCCGTTTTATCCACTACCACTTTCGGAGACAAATGTTTCAATTTTTTTCTCGGAATAAAATTTTCCACACTGTAAATTTGATTAATATTTTCTTTAATGGTTAAAGGTACGTCTTTATACACTTCATTAATATTTTCTATATTTAAAATGTCTTTAGAAGTTTTAATATTCTTATGCGTAATCATATCGGTGCTGAAAACTTTATTTACAACATTTTCCGTGGCAAGCTTTACTCTTTCGTTTATAATTTTTTTATCAATTACGGATACATCTTTTTTGAGCACCCTATTTTCATTTTGAACTTGGGTATTAATAATATTATCTTTGTAAACTTTTTGAGTTTCGCTGTATATCTGTAAGTCATCAGTAATTGTATTATTAGTTAAGTTTTTGTTTATTACCTCTAAAATGTTTTTTGTTTTTTTATGAGATTTTTCCCTTTTATTTAAAATATTCAGGTAAAGATTATTTATAAAGCTAGAACTTTCTTCTTCATTAATACTCGATATACTAGTAATTATATTTTTATCAATAATATTTTTATTTAAGATTTTTGATGAATTTAATATATTTTTTTGTATATTTTCAGTAATTTCTTTTGTTATTGCTAACTGCGCCGTTTTATTAATATCTAAAATTTTTTGAGATGTTTCGCGCCTTTTTTGAACGTTTCTATTAATAAGGTCTATACTGTCATAATTTTTATTGATTACGTCTTCTTCGGAAATATTTGATAATAAAAAATTATATTTATTGAGCTTGCTGTTAATTTTAGAATCGATATTTAAATTTTCTCTAGTCAAGTTTTTGACTGTGGTTTGAATATTTTTTGATTTATCTACGGCCCTATTTACTTGCTTTAAATTTTCTTTTGTTACTTTCTGATTTATACTGTAATCTGCGCTTGTTCTATATACTCTGTTTGTTCTTGATATTTCCTCTTGGAATACGTCTCTTACATCCGACCTTATATTTTTTTCATACTCTCTGGTTGTATCAAAATAACGCCTATTAGATATAAGATTTTTAATATCTTGAACTTTAATACTATGATTTTTCGTAAAGAATTCAAGTATTTTTGACTTGGCAGACACTTTATAAATGGTATCCACAGTGTTTTTGAGCTTACTTATTCTTGATATTATTTTATCCGTTTGAGTAACTTTGCGATTGATCTTTTCAACCTTGTTTAATTGCTCTTGATACAGGTGTTCGAGGTTAGTTTCTAAAGTTTTTTTCTTAATTTTATTTATTTGTATTTTATAATTTTTTACAACGTCGCTTTTTATATTGTCTATATTAATATATTCTTTATTTGAAAGAATTTCAGAAATCAAAGATTTATTAATAATTTTAGATACTAAATCTATTTGTTTATCAAGTTTGGAAGGTTTTTTGACCCCTTCATCAAATTTTACTGTTTTTTGTTTTTGGCTCGTTTTTTCAATGGTTTTATCTTCATAGATACTTTTAATTCCAAGCTCTGTTTGCCTTTCGTTTATTTTTTGAGTTTGCAGATAATGCTTGTCTATAACGGCGTATCTATCGTAAGTTAAATTTTTATATTCTTGTTTGTCTAAAAGATTTACTGTTAACTCTTTATTTATTTTATTTATCAGTATATTTTTTCTTAAATTAGTAATACTTTCTTTTAAATTCAGCTTTTCACTTTTTCTGATATTTTTAACAGCTTCGCTTATTTTAAATATATTTCTGTCATAAACGTTTTCTTCTGCTTTATCAATGCGCTTTTTTTCTTTTATTGTAGTGTCTGAAGTATATCTGGTTTTCTTTTCTTCTTTAATCTTCTTTTCTTTTTCGATTTCATTTAGTCTTGAAATCTGTGTTTTTCTTACATTTTTTATAATGTCCGTAAATACTTTTTGATAATTTTCATCTTTAAATATTTCGGATACGTTTTCTTTTACATTACTTTGAAGTATCTTTTTTATACTGGATTCTATTGTTTTGTATATGAAAGAATCTTTGTTTGTTATTTCAGCAATATCTATGTTTTTCCGCAGGAACTTTCTTTTATTAATTAATAAATTATCTTGTTTAGTATTCGTGATTTTGGTTTCCAAATCGTTTATCACGTTAGTGCGGGTGTGCGCAATATTTTTATTTATAATTTCATTGTATAAATCGGAAAATTCTTTTTTTTCAAGAATATTTACTATGTTTTCTTTTACGTTATTTTGAAGTATCTTTTTTACGCTGGATTCTATTATTTTATATATGAAAGAATCTTTATTTGTTATTTCGGCAACGTCTATGCTTTGCCTTAAAAGCTCCCTTTTATTTATTAATAAATTATCTTGTTTAGTATTCGTGATTTTGGTTTCCTGGCCATTTATCACGTTAGTGCGGGTATGCGCAATCTTTTTATTGATAATTTCGCTGTATAAATCGGAAAGCTCTTTTTTTTCAAGAACATTTACAAGGATCTTCTTTAAAGTCTGGCTTTCTTTGGATGCAATACTATTTTGAATATAAAAATCTTCTATTTCCTTATATACTTGCTCTTTAACTTTATCATATGAAGTAATAACGTTTGAATGGACGATGTTACTTTTTGACACATTTTCGTATTCATTTTCACGCAAAACATTGTGGTTTACATTTTTAAATTCCTCAAATGAAGTAACATATTTAGAATAAGCATTTTGCCATATATCCAAGACGGTATCTTTAAACTCTTGAGATAAATTAAGCGTAGAAATTCTGGAACTTATCTTATCTACTTGTGAAACCAGCCTGGATATATTCAAAATTTGCTTTTTATTAAAAGTTTCTACGTTTTCGTGAGATACTGCATTTCTTTTTTCGCTCTTTAAAATTTGTTGGTCTTTTACGCTGAATTCAGAAATACGTTTTATGATATTATCCTGAACATCGTACTCAAATTCGGGTTTGTCAAACAATTTATATTTAGAATAAGTCTCTTCAAATATATTGGCGACTACGGATTTATATTTTTCTTTTAAATCAGATATTATAAGATCGGTATGGGTTTTTTGAATTTTGGGTACAAAATTATATTTATTAAGAATTCTTTTTTGATACGAAACATTTTCTTCTTGCAGTAAATTGCTGATGCCTCTTTGATTTTCAACAATTTCTTTATTTTGAATTTCTTTGAAAATTGCCCGCTCTTCAGGGGCTTGAGCTTTAACGTATTCTAAATCAGGGGATTTTGAGTCTATATACTTATTTACATTTTCTTTTTTGTGTATTTTATTTAATACTTCATTTACAACATGTTCGTTCTGCCTTGTCGAGTTAATAAGTTTGGTATATTTTTCATTTAAGTTATGTAATATTTCAGTATTCGTATTTTTAATTGCTGATAAACGACCTTGTTTTTTACCTTTTTTTTCACCTAATTTTTTTTTTGAATCTTCTAAAAGTGAATTCAGAAGTTCATTTAATGTCTCCTCATCAAAGGTATTGCTTGATACAACGCCTAATTTTTGTATTTGATTTTGAGTAAGTCCGCCCTGAACTTTCATAAGTTCATTTTTAAGCTGCCTGAGTATCTGCTGGCGAACCACGGTATTATTCTGAACAAATACATTTTGGTCACTTTGAGCGGCGCGCAGCTGTAATAATAAATCTATTATTGCTTGTATGGCCTCGTAATCGAACCCTGAATTTTTGGGCAAGTTATAAACCAAATTACTTTTGTAAACAATATCTTCATCCGATACAGTAGTAGCAATATTAATTTTCTTTATAAAGGATTGGCAAAAGCTTACATTCCTGTTTAAAGTAAGCAAATGCTTTTCGCTATGTGTATTGGATATAACATTTTTAGTAATTTTAAAATTTTTGTCATTACCATTCATATAAGCATTCACTTTCTTTATAAGTTTTTGGCGGTGGTCCAAATTAGTTGATAATATTTTCTTCCTCGCCACCGGCTGGGGGCAAAGAAGGAATTTCAACTATTTTGAGACGCAGCCAAGTTTTTTGAAATTTTATAAATTCTCCGCTTTGATCTCAGAATGTTTCTGAGCTTTATTTAAGGCCGTATTAGCAACTTTTCTGAATTTCTCGGCTTCCTTACTAAGCGCATCGCTTTTTTGCTTGGCTTCAATCTTTTCTTTCTCGGCCTCGCTTAATTTTCCTTCCGTTTCTTTTAATTCCTCTAAGTGCGATTCATCAGATAACTTTAACTTTTCCGCCTTATTTAATAAATCTGTGTAAATTTTATTTTTAACAGCTGAATTTATAAAAGCTTCTTCTGATAAAGACTCTATCTTATCAGCCATTTTAGTCTTAACGTCCGCTATTTTTTCTAAAATACCGCCAAGATCTTTATTTAGCTCATTTTGTTCTTTTTCTATCTCTAATAATCTTTGTTTCTTGGCTTGAATGTCATTGCCGATTTCCTCGCCATCAAACGAAGATTTCGGTAAACTGTTATCTTTTAATTTTTCAGTCATACACTTGCCCCTTTTTCCCTATAGCAGGCAATTTCACTATAGTTTATTTATTTTTGCTGCTTACATCCGCTTTTTATTCTTCCGGCTTTTCGCCATCATCGTTTACATCTGCTGCTTCTTTAAGTTTTTCCGCTTCTTTTCTGCGTTCTTCCGCTGCTTCTTTGCGTTTTTCCGCGGCTTCTTTTTTAAGTTTTTCCGCTTCTTTTCTGCGTTTTTCTGCAGCTTCTCTGCGTTCTTCTATTTCTTGTCTGCGTTTTTCCGCTTCTTCTTTAGCTTTAGTTGAACGCTCTTCCGCTTCACGTTTTTCTTCTTCCGCCTGACTTTGCTCAACAAACTGGTTTTCGTTTCGCCTTTTTTCCTCTTCAATTTTATCTATACGTTCCTGCTCTACTTTGCGTTTTTCTTCTTCAACTCTATCCCTGTTTTCGGCTTGTTCCGCCCTTATTTTTTCCAATTCTTCTTTGCGTTTTTCCGCTTTTTCTCTAGCTTCAGCCGCGCGCTTTTCAGCTGCTTCTTTGCGCTCTTGATTTTTCTTGTCCATTTCTTTTTGTTTTTCACTTACATAATTTTCATCATTTACGTCTGCCTTTTGCTCTTTTGGTTTTCCGCCAGTGTCACTTACGTCTGCCTTTTGCTCTTTTGGTCTTTCGCCGCCGTCATTCAAGTCTGCCTTTTGCTCTTTTGGTTTTCCACCGCCGTCATTTAAGTCTGCCTTTTGCGCTTTTGGTTTTCCACCAGTGTCACTTACGTCTGCCTTTTGCGCTTTTGGTTTTCCGCCAGTGTCACTTACGTCTGCTGTTTTTTTACGTTCTTCTGCTTCTTCTCCGCGCTCTTTCGCTTCTTGTTTGAGTTTGTCAGCTTCTTCTTTTAACTTTGCTTCAATATCTTTTTTCAATTTATCTTTTTCTTCTTTTAACTTTGCAAGTTTTTCTTCTATGCTTCCTGCCCCATGCATTAATGCTTTAAGATCCCCGGCAAATGCTGCAAAATCCTCACCCAGTATTCTCCTGGCCTCGGCCAGCACTTTTTGCTCTTCACTATCTAATTTTCTTTTTTCGGACTCTTTCTTATTTTCTTTGGCAGCTTCTGATATTGCTTTTTGAATTTCTCTCGCTTTTTTCTTATCTTCTTCTGATTTTCTCCACCTTTCGCTTGCCGCGTCCGCATCAAAGGCATTTCGATCGTCATTATATGAAGACGGAGCAAACAGTGCCGGCATTATCGTTACAGCCACCCTGGAAATGCCTGTGTGAAAAACGGTTATTTCTTCCATTAAAATTTCACTGCTATCAGCGGATAAATCCCCCAATTTCCAGCTTTTTAAGCCCAAAGAAACAAAAGTGTATAAACCGGTAAGCTCACATGATCTGTTATACACTTGTATAGTACCTAAAGATGGTCCGGATTCAAGGGATTCTTGGGGGTCTAAAGCATTTATTCCAATTAGTGCCGCCCTACGAAGAATATTAATGGGGATTTTTACCGCAAGCGCTTTAGCCGCGGCGGATATCAAGGACGGTGATCTCATCATAAGGCCGCGCTTAAAAGTTAAAGTTTTTTCACCATCTTGATCAGGCGCACCAACCAAAAGGCCGTGGTCGTTAACTCCGCCTTCTTTAATGGTCTCTACTTTGTTTTCAACTTCAATATTAGAAACTTCTTTAAAGCCATAAGTAAAAGCATTAAGACTGACCACAAAATTAAATCCTTGGGTTAAATACTGCATTGGACTTACAGAAATACCCGGGAGCCTATTTTTTTGTTTTTTCCACGGATTTGTAAATTTATCCAGCGCGTCGCCAAATCCCATATATTTTCCCCCCTTTACAGTGATTTAATTTATAGCTGTTACGATTTAAAACAGTACTCAAAAGTAAATTTATTCATGTACCTTCTCCCAACCGTCGGCTGGGAGAAAGCCATAAAAATCAAACGCTTTTCAAACGAAACAGCTATAAAAAGCAGGTTCTGTTTCAAAATGGTTATGCTTCAAAATAATTGAAATTCTTTTTTTCTCCCACGCCAATGGCGGGGAAAAAGATATTTTCAACCAATTTGGGCCACAACCATCAAAATAATTGAAATTCTTTCTCTCTCCCCCGCCAATGGCGGGGGAAAAGTATTTTCAACCAATTTGACACACAATCCTCAAAATAATTGAAATTCTTTTTTCTCCCCCACAAATGGCGGGGAAAAAGATATTTTCAACCAATTTGACCCACAACCCCCAAAATAATTAAAACTTCTTCTTTCACCCCTGCCATAGGCGGGGGTGAAAGATACAATTAATTCGGACTACTACCCATTTTTCGATAGTTTGCGATCTGTGAGGTTTACAGACAGGTCTATTGAAATTAATATTAAGCATCAAATATATTCTTACTTTTGCTGTTTGAGTCCCCGTTCATTTTCTTGTTTATTTTAGAAATTTCATTACAAAATTTAATTCTTTCTTTATGATTTAAATTCATAACTTCACCGTGAGGCCAATGAAAATAATAAGCCAAAAAAGACACCTCCTCATATAAAACCTCCTGAGGATAACTTTTTAGGCTTCCCCGAAAAAAGGGATATCCACCACAAACTTACCGGAACATTTCGGGCATTGAACAGTCATTTGGGGCGGCTCAATAGCATTGATTTTTTGATACAAGTCCTGCAAATAAGCCATATCGGCTGTAAATAAACTTTCTATAACGTGAGCGTCTACCTTTTTGAGAGTACCCAGCTCTGTTATTACTCTTTCAAGTAAAAGTATGCTCAAATATCCTGGGTTCATCTTTACTCTAGGATCGTTAAGAGGTATTATTTCGTCCGCCGCGTTTGCAAGTCGCATAACTCCATGCTTGTGAAGGTCTCCGTTTTTATCTATGTATCCTTTAGGTAAATCAAACTGCACATTTGTTTCAAAAAAGCTATTTGCCATCCAAAATCACTACTCCTATTAATTGGTTTTTTAAAATATATTATTATAATTAATTTTAAGGATATTATATATCCTATTAATTATATCTGTCATATCACTTAAAAAAATGATATGACAAGATATATAAACTATACTATATTTTTTAAGCAGTTGCAACTGTAACGTCTCTTTTAATTCCTTCATGCACAAGTCCAAGAGTTTCTATTAAGATATCCGAGCTGTCCGCCGCAAGTCCGCTTGACTCATATTTGTTCGGCCAAGCATTAATTACGCTCCAGCTTGCAGTCGGTTCACCTGCGTTGTTAAATACGGTAATAACTGCGTTAACCGGGGTAAAGTTGCTTCCTTCCAAGTAATCGTTAAAGAAGTTGTAAAGAAGCGGGTTAGAATATAATCCTTTAGTTAAGGTTAGGTCTCCGTAGTTAATTAATCCGGGGACTTTCCTCTTCGTTAAGTAACCAAATCCGCCTTCCCTGTAATCTGTAGCATCTACGTCTGATGAAAATCCTTCTACTGTTTTAAAGGATGTAGTTCCAAGCCCTTCAAAATTAGCTGTAAATCTAAATCCTCTTATCGGGGATGATAAACCGTTTGTAATTGAACCACGTGTCGATAACACTTCGGTACCAAGTTCTTGGATACCGGTGGTTGCATTATCTTGTCCTGCCATAAATAATCAATCTCCTTCCTAAATATGCACTATATACAATTTTATTTATAGTAAAAACCACTTGGAAACATGATATTATTTGTGTTTTTCTTTCTCGCAATGACGAAGAGGAAAAACAAAAATGTAACTGTTTTAAAAATTTTTACTACACAATGTTATTTATTATTCGCCTGTTTTCTGAGTAATACGGAAGATTACGAATTCAGCCGGTTTTACTGGTGCAACTCCGATTACGCAGATCATACGGCCGTTGTCAATGTCGTCTTTCGTCATGGTGTTTGGCCCGATATCTACGAAGAACGCATCTCCAGGTGAGCCTCCTACCAATGCTCCGGTTCTCCACACACCTTCTAAGAAAATTTCAATTGTCCTTCTTACCCTTGACCACAGGTTTGTGTCATTTGGTTCGAATACTACCCAATTCGTATTGGCTTTGATAGATTCTTCTAAGTATATGAACAGGCGCCTTACGTTGATATATTTCCAAAGCGGCTTTGAAGAAGCTGTTCTTGCACCCCAAACTCTTATTCCGGCTCCCGGGAATTTCCTAATTAGGTTTACTCCTTTTGGGTTTAGTAAGTCTTGCTCGCCTACATTGTAATTTATATACAGCCCTGTGCAGTTTGCTACCACTTCGTTAGCGGGAGCTTTATGTACTCCTCTTGAATTGTCGCTTCTTGCATAAATTCCTATTGCCGATCCTGACGGCGGGATGAAAGTGTCTTTCTTATCAAGAGGATCATATACTTGAAGCCATGGATGATACATAGCGCAGTAGTCGCTGTCTACTATGTCTCTGTGTTTTATAATGTCTGTAACGGTTTTAGCGTTTTTCGGTACGTCTAATACAGCAAATCTGCTTGCTAACTTTTCACAGTGCAGCACCAATGATAATTGTACGTTTGCAGTTACAACTCCTGGCACGGCCATAATGTTTACGTCCGTGTTGTCAAGGAATGCCTGTATACCCGTACGTGACCCCGGGCCTTCGTCTTTCCCGATAAAGGAACCATCGTTAATGCTTGCCGATGAACCGTTTGTACCGCCTTTGAGGGTTACGGATATTGTGTTTCCTTCCCCTGCGAATGCTTTTCTTACAAATTCTATCGGAGAGGTTTCATCTGAACTTGCTTGGGATTCTATATCTATTATTTCTGAAATTACTAATTTTTTATCAATAAATGACGGAGAAGCCACATTAAAGGATACGTTTTCGTATTTTTCAAGTGTTCCGTCGTGCTCAACCTGCACATGTATTTCACAGGTTTTAATAAAGATCTTCGGTAAAAGATTTTCATCTACTACATCGCCCTCAAAGGGTTTTGCCAATGTTAAAGTATTTCCCGTGGTGCTCTTAATAATATTGTACTGGAGGTTTTCTCCGTTTTCGAGTACTACTACGTCGCCAACATCAAATCCTATAGCGTTCTTTAAACGGTATTTTCCCTCGCCCAGATCTTTAATTATTTGAGATTTATTTTCATGAGTTGCTTCAAAGGATACATTTATTATGTTGCCCCATTCCCCTGGGTTTTTAGCTTTAATCTTAATTAAACCTTCATTCCCATCTATAGCCGCCGTAACTGCGTCATCCGGTGCTACTCTCATAATAAATGCTCTTCCGCCGCCATTTGCGAAGAAATGATTTACGGCATAAGCTAAATACCTGTACTCACCGAATTCACTCGCATGAAGGTATCCTCCAAATTTACGGGTAAAATCCGCCGGACCTGTTACTAATACAGGCGCTCCTATTACGGGGCCTTTCTCAGCAACACCAATAAAACCAGCTGTACTTGTTCCCACGCCTTGCATCGGGGACGGGCCGCTATCAAATTCCTCTACATAGACTCCCGGTGATAAATATTCTGGCATAACTGCGGTTCTCTACTAAAATAAGTCTAGTAAGAACCTTTCAACTCCTTTCGCGTGTAAAATTTTATTTTTTATTTACCATATGAAATAGAGAAATGAGCTCTAATCCATTGTAAAGCAAACTTTAATTTTTGGAGCTTCCGTCTAAAGACTGCAATCTTACTATAATTTCCTTTAGCTGCTCCTCTGTCAAAAGTTTTAAGTTAATACTTTCTATTTCTTGAATAAATCCTTCTTCTAATTCTTTTTCTTTTATTTTTTTAAGCAGTAACATTAATTCTTCTATTAAAAGATAATTGTCAGACATTTCACATATTCTCTTTTTTCTGCTCATTTCTTCATCTGACTCTACTATCTTTTTTATCTTCCCTTTTCCTATGGCTGTGATAATTTTCTTTATTTCTTTAAAGAAATCTTCATTTTCTTCTTCCTTTTTTTGCTTTATATCTTTTGTTTTGTCTATTTCCTTTTTCAGCTTGGGGTTTTCTTCCATGCTGCTGGTTTTTTTCTGTTTAAGGTCTTCTATTTTATCTTCTTCGGCATCATCCTGATAAAGCAGTTCATCCTCTTCATCTATCTTTCCGTTTTCAGATTCATATTTATCGATTCGCTCAATCTCATCATATTTGAAGTTATACTTAAAGCTCAAATCGCTCATTTTAAAATCATCGTAGTCTTCATCGACATTACCCAAATACGTATTTTGGTTGAAAGGATCGTTTTCCTTTACATTAACTTTATCTTTTTCACCATTTGGAAGTATCGTAAAAATTATTTCTTTATTAACCTCACTCTGATCAGCTCCGATAGATATAACACCATAATTGGTTTCAAAGTCTGCAAATTTATTTGGGTGCTGCGGATCCTCTTTTAGGTTTGGAGAAATAGCCTCAGACATTTTTTGCTTATCTCCCAGAAACTTACTATAAGAATTTTCGCTCGTTTCCTCTTCATCGGACCACCACTTTTTTTCTTCTTTACCAACGGATTTCTCGGCAACATACTTTGCCATCCGGCCATCCAGAGATGATTTGTTAATATGCGTTGATTTCTTATCATCGTACAACAAAATCTTCTCCTCCTTGAATTATAAAATCAATACACAATACCCCCTCCTATAATGTATAAATTTATAAATACTTATAATTATATATGTAATTACAAATTATAAACATAAAATATTTTATATTTTTTTGTGCTTTTTGCGGTGTATACGAATTGTATCACGTATTTTCCCTTTTATCCATTAAATATCGCTTAAATAATAATATTTTTTCAATTTATTTTTGTGCAAAAATCCATTTCTTATTTTATAATATATAAATATGCAATTCTATTTAATAAAATTTACGAAAAAATTTGTATAAAACAAGAAATGCCCGCATATACTATTTTTTTATAGCCGCTGCACTTGAAAAAAATCTAAAACAAAAACCACCTCTAAAAAGAGGTGGGGTGTGGGTCAAATTTGTTGATAATATCTTTTCCCCCCGCCATAGGCGGGGGGAAAGAAGGAATTTCAACTATTTTGGGACACGACCAGAGGTGGTTTTGATTTGCATGCTTATTGAAAATGATAATCCGATTGAAAAGTCCTCGACTGGTGAGCTTCCAAAAGACGATCAGACTCATCATCGTTTTTGGCGCACTTAACTGCCCAAAAACTATAATGCCTATCTTTGTCTGGTGTGCCGTCCCTAAGGTTAGTTAAAATTTCAGTTTCATGCTTTTTCATTTTACCCACATTTTCTTCCGCAAGAAAACGTGCAAAGTCAGGGTCTACCCCGTGCACAAACACCATTCTGTTGACCACGGTTTCAACCGGCAAAATAACTTTACTTGCTGCTTCAATTGCTATTTTGGCTGCCTTATCAAAATCTAGCATCTCCGGTTGGCTTAAAAATGTATGTGCAAGTACATCTTCATGCAACCCCCTTTCCGCATATAATTCTGCTTTTACTGCTGTTTCTGCCGGATCTTTGCCTATGTGCTGACATCGCACGCCTCGACAATGATAGTATCCATATACGCAAGCATGTTCCCCCATATATCCTTTTTTACTTCCGATCTCAATCGCTTCCTCAAGGGAAATGGCTCCGACTTCCAATACGTTAAAAGTTAACAAATTACTGAATAATAAAACACAACCAATAAACATTTTTACCATATTTTTTCTCAATTTATTCACCCCCTTTCCTTTTATTTTATTATAACATTAATATAATAAAAACATCAATATATTTTTTAAATTTAATATAAAACAGTAAAAATCATTTGGGGAAAGTTTGAATTTCAGCAACCATCGCCCCACCAGCAGGCGGGACGACAATTGCTAAAATTTAGATTTTTTTCAAGCACAGCGGCTATATTTACGTTTCCCCCCGCCTTCGGCGGGGGGAAAACAAAAAATGTAACTATTTTAAAAGATTTTTACTATAAGTTACTGCTCAGCCTACAGGCAGAGCGATGATTGCTGAAATTTAGATTTTTTTTCAAATATAACGGCTATATTTTGAAGCATAATCCTGATTGTCTAAAGTAAGGTCAATTCTCAAATTGGCAGCTGCAGAATCCGCAAACATTCTTAATTTTATGCTTAACAACTTCTTTTACGGCTGTTTTTGCGTCAGATAAATATTGCCTTGGATCAAAATGTTTAGGGTTTAACGCAAGATGCTCTCTAATCGAAGCAGTCACAGCCAGGCGAAGGTCTGAGTCTATATTTATTTTGCAAACTGCCATTTCAGAGGATTTTTTGAGTATTTTTTCAGGTACTCCAATAGCGTTTTCAAGATCTCCGCCATATTTATTTATTTTTTCTACTAAATATGGCAAAACACTTGACGCTCCATGAAGTACTATTGGAAATCCGGGTAATATTTTTTGTATTTCCTCTAATATATCAAACCTCAGCGAAGGACTGCGTTCAGGCTTAAACTTGTACGCTCCATGACTTGTCCCTATTGCTATAGCTAAGGAATCTACTCCCGTTTTAGTTACAAAATCTTTCACTTGCGAAGGTTCAGTGTAAAAGGAATCTTTTTTAGAAACACTTGCACCGCTTTCCAAGCCAGCAAGTCTGCCAAGTTCTCCTTCCACGGTAACGCTGTATTTATGAGCGTAATCTACAACTTTTTTTGTCACTTCAACATTATTGTCATAGCTTAAACTCGACCCGTCTATCATAACGGACGTAAACCCACCGTCTATGCAGCTTTTACAAAGTTCAAAAGAATCTCCATGATCCAAGTGAAGCGCAATAGCAATATTTGTTTCTTCAACGGCCGCCTCTACAAGTTTAACCAAATATTTGTGCTTAGCGTACTTTCTGGCACCGGCAGAAACTTGCAAAATTACAGGCGACTGCATTTCTTCACAAGCTTCAGTTATACCTTGTATTATTTCCATGTTGTTAACATTAAAAGCTCCCACAGCATAGCCCGCGTCATAAGCTTTTTTCAGCATTTCTTTTGTATTAACCAGTCCCATTCAAAACTCCACTCCCAAATAAAAAATACATATAATATATGTTTAATACTATAGATGTTACGATTTAAAACAGCCCTTAAAAGTAATTTTATCCGTGTACTTTCTCCCAGCCGACGGCTGGGAGAAAGTTATAAAAATCAGACGTTTTTCAAACAGAACAGCTAGCTATAATTTCAATAGACCTGTCCGTAAATTTTACAGATTGCAATCGGTCATGTCTCAAAATTGTTGAAATCTCTTCTATCACCCCCGCCGTGGGCGGGGGGAAAAGATATTATCAACAAATTTGACCCACAACCCAAAATCTCCTTGGAGTATTTTTATACGACGTCGTCGATTTTGGGTCGTGTCTCAAAATAATTTAAATTTCTTCTTTCCCCCCGCCATAGGCGGGGGTGAAAGATATTATCAATTAATTTGGGCCACAACCTTCCCCGCGAGACGGCATGGAAAGTAAATCAAAAACACATCAGATTTTTAATTAGAATTTGGGTCGTGTCTCAAAATAATTTAAATTTCTTCTTTCCCCCCGCCATAGGCGGGGGGGAAAGATATTATCAATTAATTTGGGCCACCACCTTCCCCGCGAGACGGCATGGAAAGTAAATCAAAAATACATCAGATTTTTAATTAGAATTTGGGTCGCGTCTCAAAATAATTTAAATTTCTTCTTTCCCCCCGCCTTATGGCGGGGGGGAAAGATATTATCAATTAATTCGGGCCACCACCTTCCCCGCGAGACGGCATGGAAAGTAAATCAAAAACACATCAGATTTTTAATTAGAATTTGGGTCGTGTCTCAAAATAATTTAAATTCTTTCTTTCACCCCCGCCTTATGGGTGAAAGATATTATCAATTAATTCGGGCCACCACCTTCCCCGCCACGGGCAAAAAAGCGTTTCAAAAATAGTATAAACATTATATGTATTATAAATTAAATCAAAAGTATATGCTAGTTATTTTTTCTTCGCATAATAAATACCCATATTCCTGATATCAACACAACAAGGGGAAGCGCTATTGCAAAAGCAATTCCCAAAATGGCAATGCTTTGCGCGTTCATTCCTATAGATTGTCCGGTAAGAGATTTGGATTCGATGTTTATAACCTCTTCTTTACGTCCAGCAATTATACTTAAGAAGTTTAAAAAGTAAGAAGAGTTGTTGAGCGAACTTCTTGAAAGCATACTTGAGTCTA
>JAISWM010000047.1 GCA_031270785.1 Oscillospiraceae bacterium | reverse complement strand
TCCGTAGGCTAAACTCCTGCTACAAAGATTATTATACACGATAACCTTTAAAATGTCATTATTATTTTAGATTAAATATATTTAGTTAGTGTTAATCACTAATTTTTATTTTGATATATGAATAAATATGTTTTAAAATAAAAGTAAAACCTGCGAAAAGGGAAATAAAAAAATGTCCATGAACAAAATATATGTATATTAGCGCCATTTTATAGCTGCTACGCTTGAAAAACGTCTAATTTTTTTATCACTCTCTCCCCCCGCCTTTGGCGGGGGAAAGGAAGTTCGCAAGTGCTTTATTTTAGCCACAAATGGTGCAAATTTATATCCAAATCACCATATTACGCTTCATCTTTGTTACCCTAAAGCATTGATTTCACAGTAGTCAAAAACACCGGTTTATTATCTTTTTTGAATACAGTAATCTGACCCACCACTCTTAACCTTTGTAGTATAAATGTCTTTTTCAATGGTTTTCCGCCATACATAAGGGTGATGTATTCTGGGGTTGTACCTAAGTGACTAGCAACAGCAGTTTTTGCGTCTGCCACAGTGGCTCCTTCGCCAAATTCAAGCACAAAGGGTTCCTCACAATCCAGCACTCCAAATGAATACTGCTTATTTTCCAAACCACTATTTACGGCATCTGATTGCAAAATTGGTGATAATGGAACAAACTCCGTTGTATGTGCTAAACCTTTTGGTTGAATGCCCAAAACCAAATCACCACCGTCATCCTTCTTCAGGTCACTAATTTTTCCATCTTCGGGCAGAAGATCCGGGAAGCCGTATCCTTCCAATTCGCCCGTAGCAAATTCTGCATCATTGGCGTTAAACTCAAGGCGGCTTGCCGCTGCAATCATTATTTCTGCCAGCGAAATTTCCTCGAGCACATCGATATGCCATGCTCGTATCACCAGCTGTTCGTACTTAACTACAGTGACCCGGACATAACCTTGCGGAATTGGTGGGTTCGACTGCCATGTTACTACTGGCATTATTGGATTTGGAGCTACTGGGGTTGGAACTGCCGCCACCTGAGAAATCGCGCCAATTTGCGAAATTAACACGGAACCTAACAAAAATGATATTATCCTCTTTTTCATAATTTTTCTCCTTCTTTTTTTAATTTTAATACACAATTAATTATATCGCAGATATTATTTAATGCCGAGAATCAGCTCAATTTTCTCCCTTCTTTTTATTTTAATACATAATTAATTATATCACAGATATTATTAATGTCAAGAACTAATTCATTTTTTCTTCTTTTCGTTATAATACACAATTAATTATATTGCGGATATTATTTAATGTCAAGAGCCCAATATAGCGTTCTGCTTCAACTATTTTACCTTTTTTAATAGTTGATAGTCTGTGAGCGATTACGAGCCTTGTACATTTAAGTTTGGAAATACTTTCCGATACGTGATGCTGAATAATATTGTCAAGTGCGGAAGTGGCTTCGTCAAAAAACACTATAGAGGGTTTACTTATAAGTGATCTGGCAATCATTATTCTTTGTTTTTGCCCGCCGGATAGACCCCCTGTGCCTTCAAATATCATCGTGTGCATGCCCATAGGCATTGCTTTTATGTCTTTATCTATACCCGCCATATAAGCTGCTTCCCAAGCGTCATCCATAGTTTTCCAAGGGGATGTGACTATTATATTTGAAAATATATCACCGGGGAAAAGCGAGCCGTTTTGCATAACTACTCCTATTTTTTGCCTTAGGCTCTTTGGGTCAAGCGAATTTATATCTTTGCCTCCATAGTATACAGCCCCCTGTTCCGGTTTTTCAAATCCAAGCAGGAGCCTTAAAAGGGTAGATTTACCGCAGCCGGTTTGACCAACAATTGCTACGTATTCGCCTTTTTTGATTTTAATATCTATGTCGTCAAGAATTAGAGGGCCGTCTTCACTGTACCTGAATTTAATGTGGTTAATGTCAATGTCTCCGGAAAGGGACGTAACAATTTTGCGGCCTTCACTGCTTTCTGGTTCACATTCCAAAATTGGTTTTATCATTTCAAGAATTGGCCCGAGATTTGCAATTTGCAGCGCTATGCTTGCAAGAGCGGTTATAGCCGCGTTAACACCGCCATAAGCAACGCTGAATGATTGGTAGTCTGATAAGCTAACTGAGCTGACTGCCGCAAAATAGTAAATAGCGATTAATCCAAGTGAGGAAATAATCATACCCACAACTGAACTGATCTTAATCATAATTGGTGGCGAATAGTCAAGTTTTTCAACTTCTGCGTATTGCTCAGCCCATTTCGCGAACGCTCTTTTTTCAGAACCGGTAACTTTAATTTTTTGTATACCGCCAAATAAAGCATAAACTAAAGACTGAAGTTTAGGAGCGATTTTCATCTTTTTTCTGAATATACTTTGCTGCATTAAAGTAATAAACGCCGAAAACGCTATAGTAAGGACTATAACAGTCATACCCGGCATAACAAGGCTTGGAGCATAATGATTCATTTGAAATAAATAACCAAGTGAGAATACAGCCGTAAGCCCCGTTGACAAGATCGCGCCGGCAATCATTTGGCAAAGGGATGCTATATATCCCATTCTGCTGGCGAGTTCTCCGGCGGAGTAATCTTTGAAGAAAGTGGCCGGCAAACTGAACATTCTCATGATAATAGCACTGTTAACCGATAAATTAAGCTTATTTTGAATTCTGGTTTCTATAATACTTTTATTTATGCCAAAAAGTGTAGTACCGATTGTTATACCGACTAATAAAGAAGCAACCGATCCTATAAGAGGCATTGAACCCGACGGAATCAATATGCTGTATATAATTTTTGTGGTATAAGGGGTAAGCATACTAAGAAGCTGAATTATAACCGTAGAACCAAGCATAAAGAACATATCTGATATTGACAGTACATTTGCCATAAATATAATTAAATCTTTAATTTTAAGTTTTGTTTGTGAAAATCCTTTGTAAAAACAAAAAGCGTCAATGTTAATTTCTTTTGCTGTGCTTTCATTTACTTTTATTATTTGGCCATCAGTATTTTTATATTCATATCCTGACCACTGATTTGGAATCAATGCTATTGCTTCTCCGGATTTAGTGCTTCCGAGTATGCAGCCGCTAGAATTCTTCCACCACTTTCCCACAAGCTCTATTCTTCTCCTCATAGTTCCGGAAGGCCTTAGCATGTAATTGAGCTGTGCGTCCAGATCTGTTACATTTTCAGGGATGTCCGGCACGAGCCTACCTAAAAATTTAAGTATTTCGGCAACGGCCCCCCTTACTTCGCGAATAGCTTTTTGGCCTTTAATACCTAAGACCGATAACAAATCCGCAAAAGCACCCTGATACATTTCTTCATCATATTTGCGCCTTTTATTTATCTGGCTTGTAAAAGAATCGAAATTCATATTAAACACCTCCTTTTATTCTGTAGTAACAAGTCTTGTATACAGACCGTTTTTTTCCATAAGTTCTTCGTGTCTTCCTCTTTCAACAACGTTTCCTTGGTCAAGCACAATAATTTCATCGCAATCTCTGATGGTAGAAAGCCTGTGTGCAACAACCACGCACGTACAACCCATTGTTCTGATATTATTCATGACGGTTTCTTCGGTTTTAGCGTCAAGTGCCGAGGTCGCTTCATCTAAGATTATGATAGTAGGTTCTTGAGCAAGAACCCTCGCTATTTCAATTCTTTGGCACTGCCCGCCGGAGAAATCTTTTCCGCCTTCTCTTATAACATGATTATATCCTTCGTGTCTTGAAATGATCGTTTCGTGGATATCCGCGTCGCGTGAGGCCAAAGTGACGGCGAAATCCTCAATTGAATCATCCCACATTTTGATGTTATTTTTAACGGTATCATTAAACATAACTTTTTCTTGGTCTACCATGGATATTGAACTGTGAAATTTATAATCATCTATTTTATCTTTTGTTTTTCCATCAAAAGTAATTTCACCATGCCACGGTTTATAAAGCCCCATTATAAGTTTAGCAATGGTAGATTTACCGCTTCCGCTTCCTCCGACTAAAGCCACCCACGCGCCGGGGGTAAGATTGAGTGAAAAATCTTTAAGGAGGGGTTCTGCGAGCTTGCTGTACCCAAAAGTAATATTTTTAAGCTGCAGATTACCTTGTAATTTTTCATCAGATTTTTCTTCGGTGCTTGAAATAGCTTTTACGTCTGTGGGGTATTCAAGGACGTCTTCCACTCTTTCCATGTCGCACCTCATGGAAACGAAACTTTTATATATTTCCATGAGAGTACAAACCGGGCCGAAAAATCTGCCCAAATACCCTTGGAAAGCCGTAAGAGTACCGATTGTGAAATGCCCCTGCATTATTAAATATATACCGCACATCAGCAGCGTGATATCAGCTATACTTTGTACAAAGTTTGGTATGGTTCCTACATATTGACTGAATTTAGTAATATTTACCGCGGCATTATTTTGCCTTGCGTAGTACCCCGCCCAACGTTCAAAATATCCGCTTTCAGCACCTGTTGACTTAATAGTTTCAATCATTTCTATGCCTGAATATGTTACGCTCATAAGTTTTCCTGAATTAGGCACTGCGGCTCTTTGGAACTCGAGCATTTTTTTAGACGT
This sequence comes from Oscillospiraceae bacterium, assembly GCA_031270785.1. GTDB lineage: Bacteria > Bacillota > Clostridia > Oscillospirales > Acutalibacteraceae > CAQBRY01. The sequence goes on along the minus strand of JAISWM010000047.1, from coordinate 3,162 downwards.
ATACTGAGCTATAAACATATTAATAAGAGTAGCTGTTATACCTATTAAAGTTAGCTGCCAGCTAAATTTGATCATAACTATTAAATATAGGAATAAAGATACTATATCAATAAATATCGGAGATATTTTTTTGATAAGAGTAAGAGCAATTTGCCCTGTAGATTCTTGCCTTGAAACGATATCTCCGATATATCTTTGAGAAAAGAAATCAAGCGGAAGCCTCAAAACGTGCCACATAAATTCCGCACTCGATGATATAGCAAATTTACCCTCAATTTTAAGCCAATATATAGACTGTATAATACCAATTAAGACTTGCACCGCAAGCACTAAAAACATTATGCCGATAAACGGTATCAGCCACTCGGGGTTTCGTTTGGAGAGTATGTCGTCAAGGAATATCTTATTAAATATAGGTGAGGCCATATCTACAACTTTTAAAACAAACGTAATTAAAAAAGCCAAAATAAACGGCACCATAGCACCCTTTAGAGCTTTTTTTGCAAATGATATTACGCTTTTAGGTTTACCCTCAGGTTTAAAATCTTGCCCCGGGACAAACGAAAGAGCAATACCGGTAAAAGACCTGTCAAATTCTTCCATGGTCAGTACTCGCTTGCCGCTGCCCGGATCGTTTATATAAACTTTTCCTTTTTTTTGATCAACTCCACACAAAACTACAAAGTGATTAAAATCCCAATGTATTATAGCTGGGAGCGATAAGGAATCTATAGTTGATGGTTCCAGCCTATAGCCTCCTGCTTCAAACCCATAGGCACGTCCGGCTTTGAGTATGTTTTTAGCCACACTGCCGTCTCTTGACACTCCGCAGTCAGCACGGACTTGGGTTAAAGGTATCCATTTTTTATAGTACGCCGCTATCATGCAAAGGCACGCAGCCCCGCATTCAAGCGCTTCGAGCTGTATAATAACAGGCACTTTAGCAATTTTTCCCATTTGATTTCACCCGCCTAACTGTTTTTAAACATTAGTTCGAAAGTATTTTTTTGACTGATTACCGCAGTGACTAGGCACGTAGAACCATCAGATATAATAATTTCTTTGCCTTTTTCATTAGACCAATTGCCGAGATTTAATTCTACCTCAACAAAATTTCCGTTTGGAAGTACCGGAGCTACTATATCGGGGTTTTCAAATTTATTTCTCAGGTAGATGGCATCTATTATGTCTTCCCCGACGAATAATATTTTGCCTTCTACATATCCGTATTCTTCTCTTGGAGCGTAGTCGGGAGATATCTGCACTTTCATTCCTTGTTTCAGACGTTTTGCCGTAGATATAGGAACGTAGCAATATACTTTTTGAGAATTGTCCCTATAAGAAGTTGTGGCAATTCCAATTAAATCTATAGACTGGGGTATACGGCTTGTAAATATCCATATACACCCCGCAATCAAAATAGTAAATATTGCTATTAATATTCCGATTAAACTTGGATTGGTAATTTTGATATACTCATTTAACTGTTCCGGAGATGATATCCTGTCTAAAGAACTTTTTCTGAATAAACCGCCTTCATTTTCAGCCATGTTGTTTTTCCCTCTTTTCGCAAAAATTTTAGTCAAAATCTTTTAAAACGGTCATGTCACAAAATAGTTAAAATCTCTTCTTTTCTCCCCTGCCAGAGGCGGGAGAAAAGATATTATCAACTAATTTGGATCACCAACGAACCACAACCTAATAATCAATAACGGCTAATTGGTGATACTTGACACAATTTAAGCTTCATTTTATGATTAATAAAACACATTGTCAAGAAATATTGTCGTATATATATATTTTATTTTTGTTAACAATAATAGACCTGTCCGTAAACTTCACAGGGCGCAAACTGGGTATGTATACATTTGTGTATATAGGCAAAAAAATAAATTAAAATTATAAAGCGGCCATCCACCAAAAAATATTTTTTAAAATAACTGCTTCCGATTTTTAGACGGAGGCGGTTATTTATTTTTTTAAAAAATCGCAATCAAAATCAATTCAAAGGAGTTTTTCAAAATGTTAATCGACCCAGTTTTAAAAATGTTCTGGATTTTAATAGCCGCGATTTTGGCGTCAAATGCGGTATGGATGATTTACATAGGCGGCACCGAAGAGGAAATCGACGTGCTGTACAAGCTCCTAAAAGGCCAACCACTGAGTATGTCCGACAAGAAAAGATTAGACAAAATTTCAAGGAGGAGGAAGAGAAAATAAATGAAAATTTCATTTACGATTTTAGGAATCCCGCAAGGCAAGGAAAGGCCGCGCTTTACAAGATTTGGAAAAGCATATACCCCGCCGAAAACAAAATTTTATGAGGAAACAGTCAGGGCGAATTACAAACGCTTAATTCGGCATAAGTTTTCAGAAAACGCGCCCTTGATTTCCGAAATTACGGCGTTTTATAAAATTCCGAAAAGCGCAAGTAAAAAACTTCAAAAAAAGATGTTAAACGGCGAAATCAAGCCGACCGTTAAGCCTGATGGCGATAACGTAATCAAAATTATTTTAGACGCTCTAAATGGCGTAGCTTTTTATGATGACGCGCAAGTATGCAAAATTTTATTTGAGAAAAAACACGGTGAAATGCCAAAAGTATGTGTAAAAATTGAGGATTTGGAGATTACAGAAGGAGGAAAAAAAGATGCCGCTTTATGAAATTAGTGAGAGATACTTTAAATTTTTAAAAGCTTGTGAAAATGAAGAGATTGCGGAGGAGTCGATACATGATACTTTGGAAGCACTAGGTGCCGAATTTGAGGAGAAAGCGGATTCAATTTGTTGCTTTATCAAAAATCTAAATGCCGAGGCGGGGGCAATAAATAAAGAAATTGATATGCTTCATGAAAGAAAAAAATCAAAATTAAAGTGCTCAGAGCGATTAACGGAGTATTTAAAGTCTCAAATGGAATTTATCGGCAAAACAAAAATAGAAACAGAATTGTTTCCAAATTCGAGTTAATTTTTTATAATTATCAATTTTTGACAAAAAGTCAAAAAATATCGCAAATAAAAAACAATTCTTTGAGTAAAAACGCAATTGATTTTTAGTTAAATAAATGCTAATATAAATATGGATATACAAAATTATTTTTTAAGGAGACTTTTTTATGGTTAAAGCAATTGTCATTGATTTACTCGGGTTCAGTACAAAGA
>JAISWM010000009.1 GCA_031270785.1 Oscillospiraceae bacterium | reverse complement strand
ACGAAGGCATACCTGGCACAAATACATGTCCCGCTTGCGGATTACCTCTCGGGTTTGGCCCCATTTGTAAGTGCTTCTTAAAATATATTGCACCGTAGGTTTACTTGCCCTTGGCGGCCTTGGTGGCTTTTTAGGGCAGATATAGTCCTCTTCATGAATTCTGCCGCAATGTTTGCATGATTTATAAATAACTTTCACTCCTTGTTTTTGAGCATAAGAAAATACCGCTCTCTCAAGCGGCACATCTCCATATTTATAGTATATCACAGGCAGTTTGGGCTTTGTTGGAGGGTTTTGATGAATCGCCCAGTGTTGCATTTAACCTAATTTTTCACCTTACAAAAAAGTATATTTTAATTTGGGTTTAACTTCGCTTATTTTACATTCTATCACACCTTGATATGTCAGTCAAGCCCTAAAAGTGTAACGTTTTGTTGCGTTTTGTAGCATTTTGAATAATTTCGACAAATATTATCAAGTTTTTTCTAAGAGTTTAAATGCTTTGGACGCTATTCTTTCACAAGTAATTCTATGTTTTTCTAAAAGTTTTGATGTTTTAAACCAATTCAAATTTTCAAAATATCTGAAATAAATCACTTTGAATTCAAGTTCGGGAAGTTTTTTAATTTCATTAAAAACTTTGTCAACCTCAGATTGTAAAATTTCAATTTCTTTTTCAAGCTCTAAAATTTTTTCTGTGTAAAACTCGATTAAATTTTTGTATGTGCCGTCAGTTATTGGAAATTCTTTAAGCGTCATGGACTTTACTCCAATTCTTGACCTGTAAACCGTAATTTTATCTTCTAAAATTTTAATCTGAAATTTTATTTTGCTAACCTTATTCAAATCTTGAATTACCATAAACTTCACACTCCAAACTTTTTATTCGTACGTCCTCACCTTTTCCATGCTTGCAATGGTTAAGTGGCGGTTGCAATTTTTATTTTGCAGTTCCAGTTGGTGCAACCGTTTCTTCGGATTCCTCGGATCAACACGATAAATATACGCAGTTAATATAAACTCGTCTTCTGCGAAGTGATACGGGAGCTTAAACATCACTTTTTTGCCTAAATTTCCTTTCACTTGGCTTATTTCCATTTTTCACCGCCCGCTGAACAAATTATGATTTTTATTCCTTCCCCAAGCCAATAAGCGTGAGTTATTTTCTGCAAATATTTTTTTGAATCGTCACGAATTAAATAGCCTTTGAGTCCGTCAATTATCAGTTTTGCCATATATCCGTGGTTATCCAAATCAAGCAGTGAATTCCAGAAAAACTCAATATCTACAGGGTTTTCAAACGGTTTTTTAGGCACTTTTTGAGATAAAAGTTCAAGTTTTACAAGTTCATGCAAATGCTGCGACTGCTTTTTTCTTTCAAACCAATGCATTCCTGCGTATATGCTGTTCAAACTTAATTTTGAATTTATTTTCACAGGTAAAACAAATTCGATTTTATTCATGTTTTTATAAATCACCACCAGATCTAATATTTTTAAAGCTTTCATTTTGTTTTTGGGTATAATTTACCCTACCCATTTTTTAATTTTGGGCATAGCTTACCCTACCCTGCCCATTTTTTGTTTTTGGGCATAGCTCGCCAAACACCCCTGTAAAATGCTGTTTATGCCAAACAACGCATCACGGTGAAATAAATTTTCAGATTTTTGATATTTTCATTCAATTTTTGAAGCGATGGGTTTATATGCTCTTCTTTTGGCCGTGAAGGTACCAAATTTCAATTTTTTATGAATTTTAGGGTAAGTTATAGTCTAAAACATTTCTCTTGAATTTGACCCCTTAATTCGCTCGTAATCGCTATGCTGTTTTTTCTGACAAGTTTAATGGGGTTAATACGGTCTGAAATTTGACTTATCATCCGGATTTTACGGCGCAAACAAGATTGTCTCCTACGTCCGTTTCCTCGAATTTTCTGCCTCTCACGAGCAGTTCCCGGCAGTACTTTCGGTACTCGTCAATGTCATAGCTTGGCTTTCCTTCGCGAAATATCCCGCTTGAAGGATTTAATCGCTTTTCATTGCTCGGCAATTCAAAAAAGCTTGTATAGCCACGTTCTATGGCGTTTTGTACGATCTTTATTTTTTCTTCGTCATTGCCGGATAAGGTGTCTAATTTTTTTAAGCTCAGTTCAATGGCATGATTAGTCAATGCCGCTCTTTTGGCCTTTCTGGTTTTTAAATGCTCTTTGAGTTCACACCTGAGCTTTTCGTTTTGCGTATAATCATCAATCAACTCGTCGAAAGATTTCTCCGAAAAAATCTTTTCTTTTTTTATATTTTTTTCTTTTTTATTTTTATATTTTATGTTTTTAGTTTTAAGGGGTGCCTTTAAGCCCAGATCTGGCGCTGGTTTTGGGACACGGACTACGTTATTAACTACGTTACTATCTACGTTACTATCTATGTACATATTTGTACGTAGTTCTTCGTTGTTATCTACGTGCATATTTGTATGTAGTTTGTTGTTCATTAAATCTGAACTTTTTTCAATTACCCATACCGTTTCTTTCCTAATAGGCATGTTCAATTTATACGAGCTTGGTTTTTGTGAAGAACTACCTCTTACAAATTTTATCAGGCCTAAATCAATAAGATTGTTCCTGTTGTCTCTAAATGTTTTTTCATTCTTTATTCCAAGTTCCAGCATAATCTCCCAATTAGAAATTTTTATCCATTCCTGCCACTTAGATTGATTGAACCTATGCAATATCCTTAACATTATGCATTGTTGAGTATGAGTTAATTTATTTTGGTGTTCCCATGCGTAAAACGCATTTAAAAATTTTATATAATTATCTACTTTTGGCATAAATTTAAATTTGTATTACCGTTAACGTTTCCCTCGAAAAGTCCGCCACTTGTCCATTTTAGGTCTTTAAACGTTTTTCTTCGGTTATCAGAGCAGCTTATACAAATTTCCCCCTTATGAAAAATTACTGTATGTTTTATTTTTTATAAATTATTTTCTAAAACGGCAAATCTTGATTATCAAGCAAGTCATTATTTTCTTTGTTTTCATTTGTTTCAGTTTTTGACTTTGTATCTTCGCCTCTTTTAAACGCGCAGAAATTAACGTTTTTCACAATTATTTCAAAGGCTTTCTTTTTTATCCCTTGCCTGTCTTCATACTGCCTTGTTTCAATCCTCCCTTCGACTATTATCGGATCTCCCTTTGCAAAATATTCGAAAATAAATTCGGCGGTACTTTCCCACGCAACGCAGTCAAAAAAGTCAACCTGTTTTTCCCCGTTTGGAGAAGCTCGGCTGCGCTCCACGGCTATATTAAGCTTAATAACTTTCTTGCCCGTATCTAACTGCTTAATATCCGGATTATATGTAAGTCTTCCCATTAAAACCGCTGTGTTTAACATGGTTCCACGCTCCTTTTTAAATTTTTTAAGTACCAATCAAGCATAAATTCTATTTCCCGCGATATGCCTCTTCTGTCTTTTTCGGCTTGACTTTTTACTTCTTCAAAGACATTTTTGTCAATTCGAAGTAAATATTGTCTATATTGTTTTGCGTCGTTTAACATGTTTTTCATTCCTTTCCTTCGAGGTTATCAATTCCCAGTATATTTTTAATAGCGGCCAGTAAATTGACTATCTCATCGAATTTACCGGGGCTAATTTCCTTTGAAAGCTTTATTAAAGAATTTATTTTGTGCGATGCCAGACTTTTTAAATCGGCTGGTTTTATCCCGAGCATTTGATTTTCTTCGTCATAATAAAGCTCCACCTCGCTGTTTGCTGCGGATAAATTCATTTCTCTTCTGATGTTCGTCGGGATATTAATTCTTCCGAGACCATCAACCTTTTTGGTGAATTTGATATTTTGCATTCTTATTTTTTTGACTCCTTTCCTTTTAAAATTTTATTTAATGCAAAATTTTATTTATGCTGTTTTCACTTCATTTGTTTTAAGCGCGTTTAGCCTTGCTATAAGCCCTTCGGCCTGATTTTGCGTAAGTTTTGAAAGCGAGGTTATATGGTACTTTTCTAAAATACTTTTAAAATATTCTGACCGCTTTTCGGCTTCAAACGAATCAATAATTTTAAAAAGTTCTTGCAAGGTTTCTTTTCTAACCTGTTCCTGCGGTTCTTTTTTTAACTCAAATTTTGTTTTTTCAAACTTGGGTTTTTCAGGTTCGGGCTTTTGGCTTTCAGTTTCCGGTAAATCTTCGCCCGCATAAATGTAAAGACCCAATCCATGCCTTGCTATCGCTTTTGTAAGCCCTCTTTGAATTGCTGTGTTAACGTCAAAACTCGTAACTTTTAACATGGATATTGACGCGTTCTTGTAGTCTGTTACCGGGTAGTATTCGATATGCTCAAGCCTTTCTATGGTCACTCCTACCTTAACCCAGCAGGTCCTCGAGTCACTAAAATAATTAATACCTTCTGCGGTTTCATAAACTTTTGACGTCATATTCGGATAATGTTTTTTCGCTTCATTCC
>JAISWM010000079.1 GCA_031270785.1 Oscillospiraceae bacterium | reverse complement strand
AAATCATGGCAAACAAATACCGAAATCGTAGAAAACGCCATAATTTACGAACAAATCTCATCTGCGGTATTATCAATTTCGAATCTCTAATTTAGTTTCCGAGGAGATCTAATATCTTTCCACTCGCTGGAACGCTGGGGTGAAAGAAGGAATTTCAACTATTTTATGGCGCGACCGACTACCGAATTAACTGTTTGACTTTTACTTGGACTCAAGCTACCATAATCTTATGATTTATTCGATGTACTTTTTCGGTCTTTATACAAAATTCGGGATAGTCTCAAAAGGGGCGGTAACATGACAAAGTTGTTTGATAAGAATAAAATTTTTTGTGTGGTTGCCGTCCATTTCATACTGCTGTTAACGCTTCACACTTTTCAAGATTGCTACTATTCTTTATTTTATAAAATTCCATTTTACAAAAACATACATACCGTATTTGATATTCCCAGATGGCTGATATGGGTTATTCCGTCTATAATGTTAATTAAAATTTTCGAAAAAGATATGGCAGTTAGTTTTTCGGAATTATTTACTAATAAATTAAATTGGAGAATTTTTTGGAATATAAATGCTGTATTTTTATTATATTTTTTAATGCGTTGGCTTTATTATATTAATTTTCAAGCCGATAAATTATCCACATATCCAAACATTAAAACTTTTTTAATTCAATTTGTAAATAGCTTTTGGCTAACATCAAATCAAGCTGGATTCCCTGAAGAAATGGTGTTTCGTGCATGGATTCAAAATAGTTTAATGAGTAAAATTAAAATCAAAAATGCAATCATCCTTAGTAATATTTTATTTGTAATAATTCATATTCCTTCATTTATTCTTTACTATAAATATACGAATTTTTGGAGTTGTTTTTACCATTCCATTGGAGTATTCGTGTTCGGCAGTATTTTTGGAATTTTGTTTGCGAAAACTAAAAACATTTTGGCTCCAGTGTTTTTCCACACTATTCTTGATGTTTTTGCGGTCATGGTCTTAAAAAGTTAATTGCAACAAGAACGGGATCATTATACAGTAGATGTAATGGAACTCTAACACACTATAGCTGTTGCGATTTAAAACAGTCCTCAAAAGTAAATTTATCCGTGTACTCTCTCCCAACCGACGGCCGGGAGAAAGCTATAAAAATCAGGCGCTTTTCAAACGAAACAGCTATATTTTGGGTGGTGATCCAAATTAATTGGTAATATCTTTTCCCCGCCGTAGGCGGGGGTGAAAGAAGGGATTTCAACTATTTTGATCCACAACCATATTTTGAGATATGACCGAATCTCGGGGGTTTATGTTATGAATGAATGCCATTGCAGCGTAAAAGTACAGGGCCTAAGTGTTAAAAAAAACAATAATATTATTTTAAATAATATATCATTTGCCATAAATCACGGTGAAATACTTGCTCTTATCGGCAAAAACGGTGCCGGCAAAACTACTCTTTTAAAAGCTATAATTAACAGCATACCTCACAGTGGATTAATAGGCTTTTTTAACTCCGAAGGCAAAAAAATTTCAAACCCTAAAATAGGGTATGTTCCTCAGCACCTTGGTTTTGACAAAAATACTCCCATGACGGTACTGGATTTATTTTGTTCTAACTCCAAAAATATGCCTATTTGGTTAGGGCGCAGTAAAAAAAGAGTGAAAAAAGCCAAAGAAATGCTGAAAAAAGTAGGGGCGGAAAGCCATTTGAATAAACCCATCGGGGCACTTTCAGGCGGGGAGCTTCAAAGAGTATTACTTGCGTTTGCCCTTGACCCTATGCCGGATATATTGCTTCTTGATGAACCTTTGTCAGCGGTAGACCGAAAAGGAGTCGGCAAATTGTACAGCGTACTGGTATCAATGCGTGAAGAATATCATATGCCGATAATACTGGTGTCTCACGATCTCGGGCAGGTTTATAGGTATGCTAATACATTCGTCCTTATAGATAAACACATAATTGAAACCGGTAAGTCAAAAGAAATGTATAAAAGCCAAAAAGTAAAAGAAATATTTGGCTTCGACCTTGAAAGTAGTGATGCGCTTTGATAGAGTTTATATACTTTATTATAGAAAAACTTTTCCCTTTTTCATGGGTAGAATTTAATTTTATGAAAAATGCATTTATAGCAATTTTGCTTATATCTGTGCTTTTTGGTATTGTAAGCACTATGATAGTTAATAATAAAATGTCGTTTTTCTCCGATGCTTTAGGCCACTGCGTTTTTACGGGTATAGCTTTAGGGGTAATGCTCGGCATTGATAATTATATTATCTCTATGATGGCGTTTGCTATAATATTTGCTCTTGGAATATCAACTATAATCAACTCCGGAATATCTTCATCAGATACCATTATCGGAGTTTTTTCTTCAGCCGGAATATCACTTGGAATAGTAGTATTATCTTTTGGAGGGGGATTTTCAAAATATTCTGGTTACCTAATCGGTGACATACTTTCAGTTACCAAGCAAGAAATACATTCATTATTTATCATATTGGCAATTGTGGTGCTTATATGGTTTGTATCTTTTAATAAATTAATAATGTCAAGCCTTAATAAAGAATTGGCCCTCAGCAAAGGAGTAAACGTCAAATTTTATAAAAATATTTTTGTTATCCTTATTGCTTTAATTGTTACAATCTCACTTAAATTGGTAGGTATGCTTGTTATAAATTCATTGTTGGTTTTGCCGGCCGCATCAGCTAAAAACATTTCTAAAAATATTAAATCTTACCATATAATATCAATACTTTTTTCAATGTTTTCAGGTGTTTCGGGTTTGATCATTTCCTACTATATAGGTACTTCAGCGGGCGCAAGCATAGTTATAATTTCGTCAATAATATTCTTTGTAACTTTTTTTATCGCGATTAATAAAAACAGCAATTATCAATAGCTTTCAATTATATTGCTTTTATAGCTATAGCTGTTTCTTTGGTTGTGAGCCAAATTAGTTGGTAATATCTTTTTTCTTACCACCGATTGCGGGGGTGAAAGAAAAAATTTCAACTATTTTGAGGCACGACCGTTTATTTTGCTTACATTTCGCTTTTAAAGCTTTTTATTTCCTCAATTGACAAGTTAGTCAATTTAGATATTAAAGACGGCTCTAACCCCTCTGAAAGCGATTTTATAGCTATCTCTCTTTTCTCTTTACCTTTTTGCCGTTCAATACCCCTAGCTTCGCCCCTAGCTTCGCCCCTTATTTCAGCTTCTTTGATGCTGCTTTTGTAGTCACGCCAATATTTCTCTCTTATCTCGGCGCGTTTCCTTGTAAATTCGTCCGCATTTAAGTCTCTGACTATTTCCACAGCTTTTAAAAGCTCTGTGTTTGCTTGACTGTATGTTGCTAACATATTTAACTCCTCCTCCGTTTTTGCTTTCATGAAATCTAGCCATGTTATCAATTTTTTCTTTTC
>JAISWM010000078.1 GCA_031270785.1 Oscillospiraceae bacterium | reverse complement strand
AAATCATGGCAAACAAATACCGAAATCGTAGAAAACGCCATAATTTACGAACAAATCTCATCTGCGGTATTATCAATTTCGAATCTCTAATTTAGTTTCCGAGGAGATCTAATATCTTTTCCCCCGCCATAGGCGGGGGGAAAAGAAGGGATTTTAACTGTTTTGATACATGATCGCGAATTAGGTTGTGGGCCAAATTAGTTGATATTATCTTTTCCCACGCCTATGGCGGGGTGAAAGAAAAGATTTCAATTATTTTGAGACATGATCGCGAATTGGGTTGTGGGCCAAATTAGTAGATATTATCTTTGCCCACGCCTATGGCGGGGGGAAAAGAAGGGATTTTAACTATTTTGAGACATGACCGCGAATTGGGTTGTGGGCCAAATTAATTGATAATATCTTTCGCCCCCGCCCATGGCGGGGGGGAGAAGGGATTTCAACTGTTTTGATACATGGCCAAAAAATCAGGGTGGGTTTAAATTAAATTTGTAATAAAAACATTGCAACACAATATTAATTGCGATATAATAAATATGTTGCTAATTTATGGCACTTATAATAAAAGCCTTTTGAAACAGTGGCATTTTTGTTCTTTCCCCCACAAGTCAGCGGTGAGAAGGAACGTAAATAATACATGGTTTTTGATACAAAAACAATAAAAGGAGTAAATATATGTATCGTAAAATCCTATCTTTGCTATTGAGTGTAGTGTTTTTGTTTGCGGTTCCGGTAACAACATATGCTGAGCGAAAAAGCCACCGTGAGGATATCAGCAAAAATGCACCGTCTAGTTTACAAAAAAGTACCGTAAGTAAAGTTTTTTTTGCAATAAAAAATAATCCTGAGTATATAATTTTTGGGACATTTGCAATTTTTGGTTTATATTTATCATATACTTTACTTTTGGGGCAAAATCAAGATTGCGCTAAACCTGCATTACTTTTGGGGCAAAATGCAAGTTGCGCTAAACCCTCATTACTTATTGGGGAAAATCAAGATTGCGCCGAACCTCCATCTGCACACGCACTACTGTCAGCAGATATAAATTGCGTTCCCGTTGGCTTAAAAAGACTGGGGTTCTCGTGCTACGTAATTACCGCTATCCAGCAGTTATTTAGAAATGACAAATTTAGAAAATTTATACTTGTTCAAGGGGATGACATTAATGAAACGGACTCTCCGTACACTTGGGCTACATATCGTTTTTTTAAATCTATGATTACTCGCAATCCTTTGCCCGATGCAATACTTGAGAAATGTTTAAAAATGCTTGGGTACGATGGTAGACAAGCAGATTCCTGTCTATGTTTTCTCAATATTGCAAATATGTGTTTGCAAGAAAAAAATAAAGGAAAAAAAGAAAACGAAAAAGAAAAAGATATTTTTTGTATACCTGACTCCCACCTCATACTTATGGGAATGGCTCGAGAAGGAGAAAGTTTAGTTGACGTAGTTAAATTAAACGCAATTCCAGATAATCTCCAAATATGTCATCGAGTAGAAAATAATAACCCAAAATTAACAAGACTTTCTAATGAATTTGAAGAATATTCCAAAGCAGCTGTTGCGGCTCTTGCAAAGCCACGCACAGATGAAATGGCGAAAGCAGCACAACAACAAGTACGTACTGAGCATCCGGGTCTGGCAAAAGCTTATGACGAACTTAATGTGCTTAAAGCGGAAGCTGTTGTAAAAACAACTCCACAATATTTCTTACCTACAGAAATACTAACCAGTGGTAATGAAGTTATATTCCGTGTTAATCGATGGGATTATAATTCCAACAAATTATTTCCCGTCCATAGGTTAAACACCCCGGATACCATTGATTTACGTGTAGATTTTGATATACCGGATGGCAAGAAATATAAGTTATCACACGCTATGGTACATTTTGGTACTCAAAAAGGTGGGCATTATGTATCCTTTGTTAGAGTTGGAGAACAGTGGTATAAAATCAATGATGACCATGTAGAGCCAGTTACATATGAACAGGCAAAAAGTGATATAGAAACGAGAGCTACTATGGTGTTTTATGCAGAAGAATAATATTAAACCTGCCCGTAAACCTCACAGAGCGCAAACTATCGAAAAATGCATCACTTAAAAAATGGCTTTGCATCAAAATCCAGTCGCGCCATAAAATAGTTGAAATTCCCTCTTTCACCCCCGCGAATCGGTGGAGGTGAAAGATATTATCAATTAATTTGGACCACTACCAATTTACGGACAGGTCTATTAAAATCCACCGGATGCTCCGCCTCCGCTGCTACTTCCTCCACCGCCGGAAAACCCACCGCCGGAAAATCCACCCCCGCCAAAGTCGTCGCCGGAAAATCCGCCGTCTCCAAAATTTGATCCTCTCGTAAAAGGCGGCCGTCCGGATTGCGATAATTTTATAATTAAAATCACCGCTATAGCTATTACAATAAACGGAACATAAGAAGGAATATCCCAATTTTGACGTTTAAACGACTCGGAAATATTTTCAGGAACTTCCATATTATATTCTTTGTAAACTTCAGAAAGAATAGCCGAATAAAGCTGTTTTACGCCTTCATCCCAATTGTTTTCTTTAAAATATGGAGTAGCATATAAATCTCGGAAACGCCCGGCTTTAGAATCGTTTATAGCTCCTTCAAGACCATCTCCTACTTCTATTCTCATAACCCTTTCCTTGGGGGCTATTAATATAAGCAGGCCATTATTTTTGTCTTTGTTCCCTATTTTCCAGCTTCTGAAAAGGTCTAGAGAAAACGATTCCAAATCTCTTTGCTCAAGCGACTGCACCGCCACTACAACTACTTGTGCAGTAGTTTTTTCTTCAAGAGTTTTACTGCTTGAAAATATATAATTTTTCACATCTTCACTAAAAATGTTTGCAAAATCATTTATGTAAAATTGATCGGTATGATTTGGAATGGCAAATATCGTAAATGCTGAAATGAAAAATATTGCTAAGTAAATGCAGGCAATTTCGCATCGTTTAATCATGATATTTTATCACTCCTAATAATAGACCTGTCCGTAAATTTCACAGAGCGCAGACTATCGAAAAATGCATCACTTAAAAAATGGCTTTGCATCAAAATCTCCGGCTGTGTCTCAAAACAGTTGAAATCCTTTCTTTCTCCCCCCGCCGAAGGCGGGGGGAGAAAATATTATCAACTAATTGGGACCACCGCAAAATCTCCCGGGAAGTATTTTTATACGCCGTCGTCGATTTTGATTGCAATCTGTAAAGTTTACGGATAGGTCTAATAAAGTTGCTGTTTTACGGGTTGTTGGCCAAATTAGTTGATAATATCTTTCGCCCCCACCCATGGCGGGGGGGAAAAAAGGTTTTTAACTGTTTTGAGACATGACCGTTTTACGAACAATGAAACAACTATATTATAGCATAGCTAACGCCCTTAAAAAATGTCTGATTTTTTATTACTCTCTCCCCCGCCTGCGGAGGGAACCCCCCTGAAAAATTTGGTGATGGGTCAAATTAGTTGATAATATCTTTTCGCCCCCGCCCATGGCGGGGGGGATAGAAGGAATTTCAATTATTTTGAGACATGACCAAAAATTTGAGCGTTTTTTCGGTTGTGAGCCAAATTATTTGATAATATCTTTTTCTCACCACCGACTCGCGAAAAAAAGGAAAAGTTTCAGCTATTTGGGGTCGTGACCTGGGTCATGTCTCAAAATTATTGAAATCTCTTCTATCACCCCCGCCGTGGGCGGGGGGAAAAGATATTATCAACTAATTTGACCCACAACCCGTGACCTGGCAGGCGAAGCGATAATTGCAAAAATTTAGACTTTTTTAAAAGCAGCAGCTATATTTTCGATTAGCTTCTTAGTTAACAGGCTCTGGCTCAGTTTGTTTTTATTATTAAGTTTTCATAAAACCATAGACTTTTATTTGAGTTATCTGTATAATATCAATCAAATAAATTTTTTTGGAGGTAATAATATGGCGTTAGAAATTATATTTGTTGCTCCCCAATCTGCCAAAAAAAAGTTAAATGACATTGCCGGAGCCGTTAATGCTATAAACAAAGAAGCCAATACTTTTTTCGCTAGGTTCGCTAAACCAGGATTAAAGAAAAAATTAGAGGCCCTATATGCGCAGTTGATTATATTAATTCACCACTATGGTGCAGACCCGCAATTTGCAGTTTTAGCTAAACGGGTTGAATTAGTTTTGAAAGAAATAGCCGAAAAACATGGTATTAATCTCGCCGCACCCCAACCAAAAGAAGTTCCTTACCCTGTTAGTGTTCGGCAAGGTCTTGATAAAGCACAAAGAATTTTAGACTCTTTACAGGCTCTATTAAATAGAATACCTGGTGAAAGGTTAAAAGTGGAAAGAATTCCAGATAAAAAAATAGATTTTGACAGACGTCTTTTTTGGGAGGAAAAAATTGTAACAGTATCAAGAAGTGTTGACCAAAAAAATGATCTTTTGCAGCCATATGTATCAAATGATGATGTGCGCGTAATTTTAAAAAAATGGCAGGGTGATTATCAAAAATTTTTGCAAGACAAACAAGCTTTTTTTAGTAAAAAGCAAGGCTATATACAGAAAATTGAGTCATGTATATATGCACTAATTAATCCATTGCAAGAAAAATTAGAAAACGCATGTTCGGAATTAGAAAAATCAATTGCTATGCACGTTAAGTTATGTAACGGAGCAGTGGAATGGCCAAAAATCGTGATTTCCGCTGATAAACTGGTCAAACTTTCCGAACCACCTGCAAATAAACTTGCAAGTGAACTTAACGCAATAGTCAGCAATACGCGCACAAAAATCAACAATGATATGGCTAAAGAATGTAATGACTTGTGTGGCATTGGCCATTCCTTATTTGACTTTGGTAATGAACTCTGTAATCGCTCTGTAGAAATTAAGGATTTAGCTAACCATACAATAAAAGTATATGCATGTAATTATTTAGGTAATCCTTTTCGCCCTAAATTAATTTCCGTATCTAATCTGAACACGCTGGTTAAAGACCTAGTGAAACAAGCATTCAACCTTACTGTTGGTAAATCGTTGCAGTGTTCAACAGGTAAAGAATATGATGAGGATATTCGGTCCGGTGAAAAAAGATTGCCCGAAAATGCTCAAGTTAAAGATTTAATAAAAGACGACAAATATTATAATTTATACGTTAGCGAACCGTTTGAAGAAGTTACTGTTCCCTTATCTGCGCCGTCAAGCCCCGACGGCCTTAACGACAGCGGAGAATATACTTTTAAGGTAACAAACGAGGATAAAAAAATAAAACCTTTTACGCTAAAATTTGGCAAGGGTGACACTGTGGCAAAAGCCAAAATAGAAGTTGCAAAAAAATTAAACCTGTCTGGTCCTGAATACGTCACCCTTCAGTTTGGTGGCAAACCGTTGAAAGAAGCATTTGTAATTAGCAGGCTGCGAATTGGCGAGGAAGAAATTTCGGTATTCATGAAAGATAATTCAGAAGTGCTTCTGTTAACCGCAAAATCAATGCTGTAACACAGGCGGGGCTATTGACTTATTCACATATTTTTTTTCAAAAAAACGGTTGTAGCCCAAATTATTTGATAATATCTTTCCCCCCCGCCAATGGCGGGGGGGTGGGATAGAAGGAATTTCAACTATTTTGAGACACGACCGAATAACAACTGTAATTTTTTGTCTAACGGCCGCTTTTTAATTTTAAACACTGCCTAAAGTATAAAAATGTTTTTTGAAATTCCTCTGTTTTATAAAATATAAGAAGGTTCATAAAGTTAGGAACTATCAGGCAAACTATAAAATTATATATTAATTTAAGTAAATTGCTGCCCGGCTTAATATTGCCGCATATTATAAAGGAAACATAGACATAAAATATTGTTAAAACAGCATAAAGAAAATACTTCACATAATAACTTTTCAGCTTATTATTTTTAAAGACAATATTATATACCAGGTATGGCTGAGTAATATTCGGCACTAACGTCATACTTATTATATTCCCGATTAACACCCCAATTACTCCTAACTTCCGCACCAATATAAATGACAGTCCAAACGTAATAACAGCTTCTAAAAGTGCGAAATATTTATCCGGATTATATATTCCGGCACTTACCTTTACCATTAAAATGGATTGCCTTATTCCAAACATATATAAATAGGCTGACAGCCATATTACTGTAAAAACAGGGAAAATAGAGTCTAAGCCTATCCATAAAGTTACGAACGGTGATATAACATTAAAAAATGCAACTGTAAAAAATGAATATATTAAAAAATTTATAAAATATAATATCTTAAAATTATCGTATATTTTTTCGTTACTTTCTGTGCTTAGCAAATTCCCAAAACTTGCTATTATTCCATTAAAAAATTCGTTGGATACACTTATAAGAGCATTAGAAACCAACATATAATTATAATAAATTCCGCTTTCTCTAAGCCCTGCAAATGCCATTATTAAAACACTCGATGTAGATGTCAGGCTAAACCCCGCCATTCTATGGAAAAGAAGTGCTTTTATATTCCTAAAAAAATCTTTTTTTTCGGATGAAGGAAGCTTTTCTGCATTTTTTAAATTTATTAATTTGTATTTTCTATCAAATAAAATTGATATTACTATATTTTCAGATAATCTAAAAATTATTTTACATATTAGGTATAGTTCAAAGGATTTAAAAATTTTTAATACTAAAATTTGAAATATAAAAAGAAAAATTTGAGCAAAAATATGTACCGCGTTATTTACATAATTTTTTTGATCAGCTATAAATATGGCCCTCTTATGTGAAAACAAATAAGAAGACAATATATCCATAACGTATAATATAAATATTCCGGAGAGCCATGTTTTTGAAAAATCTTCTTTTATAGGTATGCTTACAAAAAAAGATACTATTACCCCAAGCCCAAACACTATCAAAGATATTAATATATAAGACTTTTTTAAAAAATTCAGTATTGAAGATATCTTAGGCCAATCACCCTCTGATATAGGTTTATAGAGAGTATACACAATGCCTACTCCCAAACCCATTTCTACTATTGCCAGCGCAGAAACTATATTTAAAAACGCCCCTTCTATTCCTACTGCTTCCAGGCCTAATACAGACGTAAAGATTTTTCGAGTTACAAATGAACCTGCCATTACAATAACATAAGACATGACGCTTACTGCGATGTTAATCATAGAATTTTTAGTTCTCACTGCGTCCTCCGAAGTTGTATAGTAAAAGTTTTTTGAAACAGTGGCATTTTGTTTTTCCACCCCGCCCTCGGCGGGGGGATGTAAATAACACCACGTTTTTAAATCGTGTATCCAAATAATTGGAACTTCTTATTTTTCTCCGCCCTCGACGGGGGAAAACGTAAATGATACCACGTTTTTAAATCGTGTATCCAAATAATTGGAACTTCTTCTTTTCCCCAGCCCTCGGTGAGGGGAAAAACGTAAATAATACCACGTTTTTAAATCGTGTATCCAAATAATTGGAACTTCTTCTTTTCCCCCGCCATCGGCGGGGGGATGTAAATAATACCACGTTTTTAAATCGCGTATCCAAATAGTTGGAACTTCTTCTTTCCCCCCGCCCTCGGCGGGGAAAAAACGTAAATAATACCACGTTTTTAAATCGTGTATCCAAATAGTTGGAACTTCTTATTTTCCCCCCGCCCTCGGCGGGGGGGATGTAAATAATACCACGTTTTTAAATCGTGTATCCAAATAGTTGGAACTTCTTTTTTTCCCCCGCCCTCGGCGGGGGGGAAAACGTAAATAATACCACGTTTTTAAATCGTGTATCCAAATAGTTGGAACTTCTTATTTTCCCCCCGCCCTCGGCGGGGGGAAAAGATATTATCAATTAATTTGGACCACTACCGAGTCGTCGGGGGAAAGAGACATAAATAATACCACGTTTTAAAATGATTTTTGCAATACAGTTGACATTAAATAATATTAATGATATAATTAACAATGTGGTTAGTTATATTAAAAATAAAAAATAAAGAGGTACTGCATGAAAAAGAAAATATTATCTATTTTATTGAGTACTGCGTTAATTTCACAAATTGGTATGATTTCCCAAACTTCGGCAGTATATGCTGGAGGCGGCCACCGAAGCGCAGGTCAGCGCACGCAATCAGATGGCGGCTCCTGGGGTTCTCGCGTATTGTCGTGGGCTATTGGCGGAACATTAGTGGCAACAGGTATTGGATTGCACTGGCTTCGCCGTCACCTCCTACCAAAGCCAAAGTCAGAATCAGAACCAAAGCCAGTGCAAGTGCCAGAGCCAGAGTCAGAGTCAAAGCCAGAACCAGAGCCAGAGCCAGAGCCAGAGCCAGAGCCAGAACCAGAGCCAGAACCAGAGCAAGAGCAAGTGCCAGAGCCAGAGCCAGAGCAAGTGCCAGTGCCAGAGCCAAAGCCAGAGTCAGAGCCAGAACCAGATCCAGAGTCAGAGCCAGAACCAAAGCCAGAGCCAGAGCCAGAACCAGAACCAGAACCAGAGCCAGAGCCAGAGCCAGAGCCAGAGCCAGAGCCAGAGCCAGAGCCAGAGCCAGAGCCAGAGCCAGCAACAGCAAATCAAGATCCGGCAGTTCTAAGTATCCCTATAGAGCAGAGGATTGACGTTGCTAGAGCAATTTTAAAAAAATATGCGAACCCTAGTTATGTGATATCGGCTCACGAAGTATATCAAGCGTGTGATAAGGTAATACCGAGGCTTAGGGGCGAATCAAGTTTATTAAAACTTGACGGTAAATTTATGTTAGTGGGCGACGTTCATGGTGATTTCAGAGCATTTAGCTTTGTTGCTAACTGTATTTTTGAAGAAGTGCCCAAGGGAACGAAATTTCTTTTTCTTGGGGATTATGTTGACAGAGGTCCGCAAAGTATTAAAATCGCCATTTTGCTTTTTATACTAAAAATTATGTTTCCGAATCAAGTTTATTTGCTACGCGGAAATCATGAAACAATAAGTGTAAATGCAGCGTATGGGCTTTATGGAGAATGTAAAAAAAAGTATGATAACGTAGATATTAGTAAGTTAAGCCGTAAAGAACAGGTGAATCAGTATCTGAGTGAAAGGAATAATGATACTCCTGGAATTAAGGTATATCATAAGATAAACAGTGTATTTGATAATCTTTCATTAGCGGCAGTTGTTAATGGCTCTACATTTTGCGTACA
>JAISWM010000004.1 GCA_031270785.1 Oscillospiraceae bacterium | reverse complement strand
AATATTGTTCATACAAAACTTCGATCATTGCCGCAAAAGTTTCTCGTTTGACACCGATTATTTGTTTGAAATTCTCATTGCTAAGGGTATTTGTTTTTTCAAAATGGTTCATTTTTTGGCCCTCCGTTCTGTCTCGGTTCTGTTATTGTATCATAAGTTTCCGAGGAGATCTATTATCAACTAATTTGACCCACTACGAAAATTAATGCCGTTTATCTTAAAAACCACAATCCGAAATATAATTTTTGCTGCGATATTCGTGAAATGGTAAACCATGAAATCCCTGATGAACTTTATAATTTAGACATTTTAGACGGTTCGCCGCCGTGTTCGGTTTACTCCATGGCGGGATTGCGGGAAAAGGCTTGGATTTTTTGGGCGCAGAAAACAAAAATGTAAATGTTAGGAAAAATGCTTCAAAGCGATGATTTAATTTTTTTTATAACACTTTTTACATGTTTTTCAAAACAATCGTTTCCAAAATCGCTGCCACTAAAAGAGTTACAGCAATGATTAAAAAATAAATCAACATTTTTTTGTAATTTTTTTCAAATTTTTGACGCATGCTTGCAATCATCATCAACACTGACGCCACTAGCTCGAGTAACATAAAAATAACAGATAACCATAACTTTGAAATTATCGAAAATTTTATCAGTGCACCCAATGTAAACGCAGAATTTGCACACCAAATCGTGCCAACAGCTCCAAAAGTCCAATAATTCAGCCAAAAAATTATAAATAAAACCGCTAAATTGTTTGAAAAACACCACAAAAAATTTTGCCAATTACTTGTTGTTTGCACTTTTGTAAGCATTCCCAACACGTTTGAGGGCAGAATACTGTTCGATTCTGCCCTGAAAAATATTCCCCATATAAAAAACGCGCCAACAATTATTAGTTGCGATATTGTTATTATTTTATTTTTTCTGTTCATTGATTTTGCTTCAACTTGTATTGTATGAAAATTTCTAAAAAAATAAAAATTAATATCGGAAATATATATTTCAAAATTAAAGAAAAATCTTTGCATTCAATGCAAAATCCACAAAAACCAAGATATAAGAATAATAAAATTCTATTCACAAACCGAGCTGCAATTAAATAATACTCATTTTTTTGTTTAATATACCGCAAAGAAATAATCAGCCAAGAAAATCCGATTAAAAACGTAGAAATGGAACCTTGGCCTATACAAATTAGCCATATACCTGTGACTACATAAAGAATGGAAGTAACTAACACTAATTTGGCTGCAAAATTTAAAATTTTAACTATCGTTTCATGTAAAACAATCATTAGGTCAAAACAGCTCCGGCAAATACTGCACCGCCAACCGCAGCAAGAGCTCCTGTTGCTGCAGCTCCCATTGCCGCAGGTGCTACAGCTGCTTCCGCGGCAGCTAATCCCGCACCGCCGAGTGTGGCTTCAACTGCGACTGCTCCTGGAGCTGCCACAGGAGCGACAGCTGCACCGACAGCTACGGCACCTCCCACAATAGTATTAACTGCATTTGCGCCAACTGCACCTGCAGCGGCTGCAGCGGCTGCAAAACCCCCTCCAGTTGCGGCTACGCCTATTCCGGAAGCCAACGCCGCAACCCCGACGCCAGCCGCGCACGGTTTTAAACTTAAAATATTTTTTGTAAATTTATAATTTTTTCCTAAATTGATACTGCCGACAGTCTTTCCGTTTTTGATTTCACAAAAATTCTCGCCTTCGCTTCGATATTCATACCTGTCGCCGCCAAATTCGCTGACCGCGTATGAAGAATTCACTACGTTTGTGCCAACGTAATTCATCCACATCGTTCCTGCGCAAATCAATACCATCGCCCCGTTTACCAACCCAAAAAGTTGCTTACACTCTCTGTGGGGCATACAATGTTGAAAGTTTTCGCCCATTAAAAACATCTCCTAAAAAATTAAATTTGCATCAATTGTAGATAGTATCAAATATTCCCAAAAATACAACCCGTTTAAGGAGGCAGGTTACCAAAATGTTTACAATCGACAGAGATTACATAAATGCCAATGAAGCCCAGTTTCTTGAAACTCGAAAATTTCAAATCAATGAGATTGCGAGGATTTTCAGGGTTCCACTTCGCTTAATCGGCGATTTAGAACACGCAACTTTTTCAAATATCGAACATCAAAGTCTTGAATATGTCAAATACACTCTTGATCCGTGGGTTGTGCGTTGGGAGCAAGCCATTCAAAAATTGCTTTTTTCTGAAAAAGAAAAATCTCAGAAAATGTGAAATGGGGCAAAAGAAAAACATTTGTTGACGGTAAAGTCAGTATGCCTTACAAACATTTTT
This sequence comes from Oscillospiraceae bacterium, assembly GCA_031270785.1. Classification (GTDB taxonomy): domain Bacteria; phylum Bacillota; class Clostridia; order Oscillospirales; family Acutalibacteraceae; genus CAQBRY01. The sequence continues at coordinate 1,816 of JAISWM010000004.1, read as the reverse complement.
TAGGATACAAGAAAGATGAAGAAACGGGGCTTCCGGTAATCGTTGAAAACGAGGCAAATATCATAAAATTAATTTATAAATGTTTTCTAGAAGATAAATCGCCATCAGCGATTGCAAAAATTTTAACAAACTTGAAAATTCCAAGCCCGTCCGGCAAAGAAAAGTGGTATCAAAGTACCATTAAAAGCATTTTGACAAACGAAAAATACCGCGGCGACGCGATTTTACAAAAAACTTTTTGCACTGATTTTTTAACCAAAAAGAAAAAGATTAACGAAGGCGAAATTCCGCAATATTACGTTAAAAACTCCCACGAAGCAATTATTGAACCTGAAATTTTTGAAGCTGTGCAAAACGAAATAAAAGCTAGAGATAATCTGGGACGCAGCACTATACATATTTTTTTCGAGCAAATTAGTGTGCGACGACTGCGGGAGTTATTTCGGCTCAAAGCTGTGGCACTCCACGGATAAATACAGATACCGTATTTGGCGCTGTAATAATAAATTCAAAAATAAAATAAAATGCCAAACTCCGCATTTAAAGGAGGAACAAATTAATGAAATTTTTGTGATGGCGTTTAATAAATTAATGAGCGACAAAAGCAGTGTAATTGCTGATTGCAAAGCCGTTTTAGAAGAACTTTGTAACATATCGAAATTTGATAATAAAATCAAAAAATTAATAAGTGAGAAAGATGAAATTGAAAAAAATGCCAAAAATTTAGTTCTAGAAAACGCTAAAACGCCGTTAGTTCAAGATATTTACAATGAAGAATACAATAAATTTTTAGCAAAGTTTGAAAACATAAAGCAGAAAATTTTAGATTTAGAAAAGCAAAAAGCCGGCCAAATATCGAAGCAATGCCAGGTAGAAGCGTTTTTAAAGAAAATTAGCAAAACTGAAAATTTTCTCAAAGAATTTAACGAGGCGCTTTGGTTTGCGCTTGTTAAAAACATTCGAATAGGGAAAAGCGACAAAGCAATTGTGGTGTTTAAAAATGGGAAAGAAGTTGAAGTTGAAATTTGAAAAATGGCGCATTTCATCCGTTTTTCAAATCTTTTAACGCTTTTTTTAAATAATTTGACGCTTTGCACTTTGCCTGGTTCCTTTTTAACGGAAAATGCACCAGGCAAAGTTAAAAATCACCCAATTTCCATGATTTCAAGAAATCTGAAATTTTAAATCCTTGAATTTTGGAATTACTTTAAAATTTTTTCCAGAATTTATTACGAGATAGTCCGCGAAAATTTTCGCCACCGGAACGACCCGTAACAGGTATGTACGCAAATTCAGGTTCGCTTCTATATTTAAGTCCTATTTTTATCTCACCTTTAGAAGTTTCGTCAATACAAAACTCTTCTATTGTGTAATCATCAGATTGCGGAGTTTCATCGAGATCATTTATAATCTGCCAAACATTCCAATAATCCCACCTTTCCGAAATACGCTCCGCTCTCGGTATTCCGTCATGAACAAAAAGCAGTGAAGACATAATAACTAAACAAATATCGAACACGATGCCAGATTTGTTTGCGTCTCTGCTAAATATCCAGTAACTATCATTCACATCAGTAAATAACCTAAAAAAAAGAGTAACGACCCCTGCAACAACCGGGGTGAGATAGGCCATTCCTATCGCTACCGGCGAAAATTCGGCCCAACGTCTAGGCCAACCTTCCAATCTTTCCTTCTCGGCTCTAAAATAATCTAAAACTGCAGGAATTTCATCTTTCGTAAATTTTATCCTTTGTACTATGCCATCCGAAGTTTCTACAGTCTCTCTTATCCCCAAAGCATCCGCTTTTCCAAGCAC
>JAISWM010000118.1 GCA_031270785.1 Oscillospiraceae bacterium | reverse complement strand
CAAAGTTACGAATTCTGATAGAAAATGTAAACAGGCGGATCAAAAGGTTTAAAATCATGTGCGATAGGTACAGAAATAAGCGTAAGCGTCACGGTCTCAGAATGACAATAATTTGCGGTCTGCATAATATGGATTTACAGGTTGTTTAATTTTCGGACATATCTAATTTACTTTTGAGGACTGTTTTAAATCATAACAGCTATATATTTACTTGCAATAAATTGTATATAAATATTCAATTGTTTTCAATATATTTTATGGGAAATTTAAAAAGTATTATTATTATAGCGTGTAAATGCCATATTTGTATTGACAATTTTTTTTTTATATATTACCATGGCATAGTAAAAACTTTTTAAAATAGTGGTATTTTTGTTTTTCCACTCGGCACAGGTGGGGGGATATAAGCGGTATCACGTTTTTAAATGATTTTTAGGTCATCTCACAAATAGTTGGAACTTCTTCTTTTCCCCCCTTACCAAAGGCGAAGGAGGAAAATATTATCAACTAATTTGGGGCACAGCCGATTTTTATTGCAACATAAATCGCGGAATGGAGCAGTTCGGTAGCTCGTCGGGCTCATAACCCGAAGGCCGTAGGTTCAAATCCTACTTCCGCAACCATTTAAAAGCACACTTACGCGTGCGCGTATGGCCGGTCGGTGTATTTTTATGAATGCAGATAATACTCAATGAAAAAGGCCTAATTCCTCATAGTTTTCTCACGGATGGCGGGAGGAGGGCCATGCCTCAAAATAATTGAAATCCCTTCTTTTCCCCCTCCCATGGTCGGGGGGGAAGACATTATCAACTAATTTGGATCACCGCCAGGAGGAGAGAGTGCGCAGGTGGGTTTGTTTTTCAAAGAACGGCAATTATATGAAACATTTGTTGAAATAAAAGGGGGAAGTATTTTTAATATATGGGTTTTAAATATAATTTTCCTCAATTAAAACAAAAATTTATATGTTTTTTAGCGCCGATATTAGTCATTACTTTAAGTTCATGTACATTATTTAATAATGAAACAAGCGTTGAAAATATAATTCGGGAAGTAACATCAGAAGAGCAAATAAATGCAGCGTATCAAAAAGCAAAAGCCGTTTATCTGTGGTTTTATTATGAGCCTCTCTCGTATTTATCATATATACAAATTAAATCCGGAAGCAGTACATCCGAAGAATTGGGACCTAAATTATTAGATAACTTAAATTATTACAAAGCAAAGCATGGCACAATAAACACTTATCATCAATTAGAAAATCATTTATATACTATATTTTCGGAAGAAATAGTAAATGATTTGCTAAATGGAGAAAACAGTAAAATAAAGTACAAAGATATAGATAAAAGTTTATATGGTACAGTTCAAGAAATAAGGCCGCCTGCTCAAGCGGGCCATGACTCATATACTGTACAGAAAGTAAACCAAAATAGGTATATATACGATTTAAAGGTAGAAATTCTTACCGAAAATCTCAAAAACACAGATCACTTTGAAAACTACGAATATATTTATGAATTTGTTAACGACAGATGGGTATTTACTAAATTTCACCTATTTTATTGATACATCAAATATTTTAGTTTACAATATTATTGAGGAGGGATGCTTTAATGAGTTCAGTAGAAATATTTTTTGGCATTATGTTAGTATTGTTTGCTATAGCGATAGTTACGGTTGTTTTATTTCAGGAAGGAAAACAAAGTAACTCCGGCGTGATTACCGGAGCGGGTTCGGATACGTTCCTTACGAAAAATAAATCAAGGTCTATCGACGCTTTCTTGGCAAGATGGACAAAATTTATAGCTATAATGTTTTTTATTTTAATAATAGGAATAAATGTTATTACTTTCTTCAACCTTTTTGGAATGTAAATTTTTTTAAAAAGAAGTTTCATTATTTCAGCAATCATCGCCCCGCCGAAAAGGTCGGGGCGATGACTTACTCGTATAGCTCTTTTCAAGTGATATTCCCCCCCCGCCGACTTGCGGGGGGAAAAACAGAAATATCACTATTTTAAAAGGTTTTTGCTATATAATAAAGTTTAGAATTTATTTTTATTTATAGTTTTTTTATGGGGGGCGAAGCGTTTTGAAAAAGGAAATATTAGAAAAATCTCCACAAGTTATGAAAGAATTTCTTGGATATATGCAAACAGTAAAGGGAAAATCCCCAAAAACAGTAGAAGAATATTACATGGATCTGCGTACTTTTTTCCGATACATGAAAATTAAATGGAAATTAGTAAATCAAGATACGCCAATGGAAGAAATAAATATATTAGATATAGATATTAATCAAATAAAAACCGTGAAACTACTAGACGTTTTTGAATATATGAACTATTTAATATCAGAAAGGGAAAATATAGCATCGACCAGGTCCAGAAAAGTTTCCAGTTTAAGGTCTTTTTTTAAATTCCTGACCAATAAAACACAGCAACTAGATGTTAATCCAATAGAAGAACTGGAAACACCTAAAAAGAAAAAATCACTGCCGAAATTTTTAACATTGGAGCAAAGTAAAATGCTTCTCAATATTGTAAATCAGTACGGCAGAAACAACAGGGAAAGAGACTACTGTATAATAACGCTTTTTTTAAATTGCGGTATGAGATTATCCGAGTTAGTGGGAATGAACATAAATGATATCAGGCAGGATGGCACGTTAAAGATAACCGGGAAAGGCGACAAAGAAAGGATAATATATATAAATGACGCCTGTAAAGCCGCCGTGAATAGATATTTAGATGTAAGGCATAATTATAGGGCAAAGGATAAAAACGCAATGTTTATCAGCAGAAATAATAATAGGATAAGTCCTAAGACAGTTCAATTTTTACTAAATAAATATCTTACGTTATCCGGCCTTCAAGGTCAGGGCTTTTCGGTGCATAAATTACGCCATACCGCAGCCACCTTGATGTATCAATACGGCGAGGTGGACATAAGAATACTTAAAGATATTCTAGGGCATGAAAATTTGGGTACTACTGAAATTTATACCCACCTTTCTGATAAACAGATGCAAGATGCTGTAAAGTCGAACCCTTTGTCAAGCATAAAAATAGATTAAGAACCTATCCTCAATAACATAATCGGCGAAGTAAAACATTTGAATGAGCTATCATAATCATGTTTTCTTCAGATGACGTGCTAATTTCATAATCTTTTGACAATCTTCTAAACC
>JAISWM010000117.1 GCA_031270785.1 Oscillospiraceae bacterium | reverse complement strand
CTTCCGGAATATCAAGAACTGTTTTTAGAAAAGCCGCCAAAATATCTATGTTTTTCTCATCACCAAAAACCATTTTAAAAATATGATCGTTTGTGGCACTGTAAAGCTTCTGAGTCATTTAATTACTCCTAGTGTTTTTGAGATCCTAACTTTATTACGCCTATATTATACGCTGATTGCTTAAAAAGTCAAGTTTACAACCATCTTGAATTGGGTTTAATCAGAATTTTTGTTAAAGTCCCCCGACCAAGTGATTGTATTAATTCCGGGCTTCAAAGTCGGAAACTCCCCGATCATTTGGCGGTTTTTAAGGTTTGCGGTCGTATCCAAATATGCATCTTCCAGCATTGAATCAATCGTAACATGATCGTCGCTGCCAAAATCATACTGAAACTGAGCAAAACTATTAACTGAGATCTCGAGAATACCGCTGCCGGTTAGGGTTATTCGGGTTTTGAAGCTTCAAGGCCTTGATTTATCACGAAGACTTGCGTTTGGTCTATGATTTTCATATCAATAACCGGTTCATCCACGAGATATTTAAACGGCTGGCAGTGGAATTTAACTGTTGCGGTTTTAAATGTCACAAATCTTTCAAAGTCAATTTGTCCGGTAATTTCTGCTAAATAATATTTGTCCGGCTCATTTGAAAAAATTATTTGTCCGGAACCTGTAAAATATTTTGCAATTTTATTTATGTCGTAATTCCCACAAAGCCCGATTTTAATGGTTTTATCGTATGATTGATAACCTAAATCATCTAAAATATCGCCGTCTTTGCCTTCTATTTCAATTTTGTTTACCCGCTGATCTGGTTTTGTGATAGGCGGCAGTTCCTGGATTATAAGGCCTTCTAACGCGATTGAATTAATGCCGTCCCAGATTAAAAAATTATTCATTTTGTCCCCCCAAAGTTGCGTTATGCTATTTTAAATTTTTTGTTGTTAAATACACGATTTCCAGCATACGTTGCCCGCTCATGCAAACACCACCCTTTCAACTTTAGAAACAACCAGCTGCCCCATTTTATCTCCGTCAATTTCAAATGCCATGCCTTGCAAGGCTTTTTGGAATGCTGACACTAAAAAATCTGAATTATTTAGCATTTGACTCTGATTTTTCATTGAAATATCGTTTACGCCCATAATTTCGGGTGTTACAGCTATTCCAAAATCTGTTGGGATCGCATGTGTCATGGCTTTTGAAACATCGTTCATTTCATCAACAAATCCCTCACCTAAACCAAGAGCAAGGTTTTTGCCAATTACATTTTCAAACAGTGTTGACGGCGAATGAATCCCGAAAAAATTTTTGATTTTGTCCATAATGCCGCCAAAGAAACCGCTTATTTTGTTCCAAAGCCAAGCCCCCGCGTCAGAAATCCCCTGCCACAAGCCTTTGAGTAAGTTCAGCCCCGCATCCGACATTGTCGACCACCAGGTGCCGATTGCTTTAACTATGCCGTTTATTATTTGCGGTAAATTTTTGACAAGTTCGATGATAATTTTTGGTATTGCAGTTATGAGCGCCATAAACATTTGAACTGCAGCTTTTAAGAGTACTCCGATTGTTTCGGGTTTTGTGAGAGTATTTACGATTAAAAAAATAATGTCCGGAAGTTTTTGAACAAGCACCGCAATTATTTTCGGAATTGCCTGAATTATCGCGTCAAACAGCTTGATTGCCGCTTCGATAAGCATCGGTATGTTTTGCAGCAAAAATGCGATTAAATTATCGATGATTTCAGGAAGTTTATTTAAAAGCGCTTCGATTGTCGGCGGGATTGCTTCGACGAGTGCGAATCAGTTCCCGCATCTAAAAGAAGCGGTAAGCTGTCAATTAATCCACTCGCAATTGCCATAACGATTTCAATTACAGCGGGCGAAAGCATCGGAAGTGCCGCAGATATGCCATTTACAATTGCCGTGATAATTTGAATCGCACCCGTAATTAAACTTGGAAGTGCCGCAACAATTCCGTTCACAAGCGCCATAATTATCTGCATCGCAAGCGGAATTAAGAGGTTTATGCTACTGACCAAGGTGCCTACTAGCTGCGGAATTATCGTCTGAATCACGGGAAGTAAACTTGGCAAAGCCTGCGAAATGCCTGCCCCAAGCGTGGTTATCAGCACCGTGCCAATTTCTAAAAATTTTGGAACAGCTTCAGCAATTTTTTCAACTATGCTTGTGAGCGTATTTGTGAAAGTATCAGTAGCCGCGGAAATATTGCCGCCGTTTACAATTGCCGCAATCATTTGATTAAACGAACCTGCGATGAGATTAGTGCCGTTCATAATTTCGGTGACCATCGGGGCAAATGCAGCTCCAACAAGATTTGCGGTGCTTTCCATAGTTTTTCCGAAAATTTGAAACTGATCGTCCATCGCGCTGAGTGAATTTAAGGCATCTCCTGAAAGCACAGCTCCCATTTGATAGGCGTATTCGGTTAAGTTCGAAAGACCCTCCGCGCCTTGAGCAATCAAGGGATTTAGTTCCTGCGCGGATTTTTCGAGCAAATTCATAGCTATTGCATCGCGTTCAGTTTCATTAGTGACAGAACCGAGTGCATTAATTGTGTCCCAATAAACCGCCTCTCCGTCACGGAGTTGACCGTTTGAGTCAGTTACCGAAATGCTTAATTTTTTGTAAGCTTTGGCGGCAGAACTTGTTCCACCTTGTGCTGATGACATAGATTTAATATTTTTTGCCATCGAATTTGTCATTGTTTCTAAACTCACATCAACAAGCTCAGAAATTGCGGAAAACTCTTGTAAATTTTTAGTTCCAATGCCTGTTTTTTGACTCATTGTGAGAATATTATCGCCGTAACTTGCTGCTGATGTGATTGATTCTTTCATTGCCAAAGTCATATTTTTTACGCCATCGGTAACCGTAGAAAGTCCAGCTTTAATGATATCCCAAACAGCAAGAGCTTTTAAAGTATCACCAAAAGTTGAGGTTTGTTTTTGAGCTTCTACTGTGAAATTTTCAAATTGTTCAAGCGATTGTGCTGTACCTTGCGCAGCCTCGCCGCTGCTTTGCAAAGCACTTTCATTTTCGCCGAGTTCTTTTTCCATTTTATTAAGGTCGGCCTGAGCGTAATTAAGCTTCGTTGCCCACGCCTGCGTTCTTTTGTCGTTTTCTCCGAAGCTTTCCGCCGAATTATTCAGAGCATCTTTTAAAAGTGAAATTTTGTCTTTTTGAGCATCGATTCCCTTGTTTAAAACGCTGTTTCGTGCAGTTATTGCTTGAATTGATTTGTCGTTTTTGCCAAATTCACTTGTCACAAGTGTCATTTCGCTCGAAAGCACCTTAAACGCAGAGTTTATCTCGCTTAGAGAACGTTTAAATTCTCTTTCACCGTCAACTCCCAATTTTATGCCAATGTCCGCCAATTTTCTCACCTCAATTTTAGATATTTTCAGAAATTACTTCATCTATAAAAATTTCTCGATATGGTTTTGAAATTCCCAAATACTGCCGATGGCACTCGAATAAATCTAAAAGTTTTCCGATTGGCATCAGCCAAATTTCGTCCTCGGAAAGGCCTAAATTAGCCAATCCGAAATAAAGAAGCCGAGTAAACATTTCTTCTTCGTTCACTCGGTTTTGATATTTTTTGGGTTTTCGCCCACTACATTCCTTTTCACGCCAATTGTCAGCGTTTTCGCAAGCACTGCGTTGATTTTAATAATGTCCTGCGGCGTGGTCATAAGCTCAACGAATTCTTCAGTCAACAGCTCTTTTTTATCAGAGTTTTTGAGATTGTGAATTAAAATTGCTTGATTTGCGAGCAAAACTATCAGCCAAACAAGCTCTGAGAAAGCTTCCGCGGCATTTTTAGCGCTACTCATTTTCTCCCCCACAGATTCGAGAGAACCGTATTTTTTGGCTATTTCTTTAACGGCTTTTGTAGTTAAAATCAGGCTGTATTTTTCTCCTCCGATCTCAATTTTAGTAATTCTATCAGTGTCGATCATAATTTTCCTCCTTCTTCACCTTCGGGTTCGTAAACTTCTTCGAACCAATCTTCTATAACGCTTGCCGGAACTCCGGAATCGCCCTCTGTAACTTCGGTTTTCCATGGATGTTTCCCTTCAAAATCCGGTTTACCGCGAACTGTCACAATTCCTTCAATTGTCGGAGCTTGAAAATTTACCGAATCGCCTTTGGTTTCTAAATTTGTTGACGGAGTGCCGAAAATCACTCTGTAAAGCCAAAAATATCGGTATTTTCCGTTTGATTTTTTTGCCCTGAATCCGATTGCAACAGGCGGTGCCGTATCTTCTCCGGATGAAATTATCACGCCGTTTGCATCAGTTCGAACACCTAAAAGTGCCATCGCTGCATTTTTCCCAATGTCATCAATGCCAAGCGATAAAGTACCATTTTTGAATGCTTTCACCACTTCCGAAGCCGCATCGTCGGCATATAAAATTGCTTCCGCAAGCTCAATTGAAAGGTCTGCTTTCATCGCTTTTGCAAGTTTTATTGGCGTAGCGTAAGTTTCAATGCCTGCCGAATTTTCTGTGATTTGTGCGTAAAATAGGGAATCTAAGCCAATTGTTGCCACTTTTAATTACCTCCAAAATTTGTTTGTTTCGCCACATCTATGGCATAATTAAAATATTTCGTGTCATTTTCAAACTCCACAAAATACCGCTGAGTTAAAGTAAAATCAGCCTGAAGAAGACCGCTTTTTTGCGATACGGAGATTTTAAACTGAAAAATAAATCCATAACTTCATCGATGGTAATTGCCGTCTGGCTTGCAGTTGTGGCACCAAGCTGAGCCCCGCCGGTATCTGCCAGAATTCCAGTTGGCCTGTTTGTCCCACTGCCCGTAAAAAACGCTTCTTCCTCGGCTCTTCCGATTCGTCTGCCGAATTCTTTGGCAATATAAGTTTCAAGATTAAACGCCGAATCATTGAGAAGTTCTTCTGAAACTTTAATCAGAGTTGCAAGCTTGTAAGCCCCGATTGAGACTTGACCGAAAGTATCGTCGCTTTCGGGGATTAGTCCTTCTTCATCAACCCACGAAGCCGCGCCTTTTGTAGCGACTACCGGAATTTTTCTGTCGCCGCTTGAAGTTTTGATAATTGTTGCAAGTTTTCTAAAAATATTTTCTTCTTCGAGCGCTTCAACCAAGGTGCGTTCGAATTCATCCGGCACCAAAAAGCCTCCGTCGGCATTTGTTCCTTCGTTTAATGAATTCTGCACATCGATTCCGCTTTTGCTTCTCATAACGTTCCAGAAAGCATTTTTATACTCATTGGATTTACTGCCAATTTTATTATCGTAAGGTGATTCCAAAATCGGTTTATTTATCGGTTTTGAAAGCTCTAAATCAAATACTGCCTGTCTTTCAAGTCTGTCAATTTCTTTGCCGAGGCTTACGACCTCACTTTCCATAGTTTCATAAATTTTACTGTCATCATCGGAAATCAGACCGTCTTTACTGCGTTTGCTGTCTAAAAAGTCTTTTGCATTGTCCCACACTTTCGCGCGTTTTTCGCGCAGTTCTAAAATTTTATCCATTTGAAAATCTCCTTCTAAATTAATATTTTAACAAATTTAGCCGCTTGGTAAGCGACTCGAGCGGCAAGGTGCCGCTGCCAATTCGCGGATTAGTCTGATCTTTTTCTAGTTTTTCGTCCGCGAGTTGGTCATGTCTCAAAATAGTTGAAATTTCTTCTTTCACCCCCGCCGATTCGCGGGGGTGAAAGATATTATCAATTAATTTGGACCACTATCCGCGAGTTTAGTTTGTGATTTGACTTTTAGTTTGTTTAAAATTTCGTTTGTAACTGACATTCGGCTGAAAATCAGGCTTTCAGGCGTATCTTCTTTTTCATTTCCAAACATGATTCCGTCTGCGAAACCAAGTTCTACAGCTTTTTTAGCATTGAGCCATGTTTCGGCACTCATCATGTCGGCAATTTTCCTGCGTGAAAGTCCTGATTTTGCCTGATATGCATTAATTATCGCTTCTTTAATTTCGCTAAGTACTTCAATGGCTTTTTGCATTTCAAAAGTGTTGCCAATAGCGACCGTACAGGGATCGTGAATCACAATTAAAGATAATGGAGACATCAAAACTTCATCGCCCGCCATCGCTATCACGGAAGCCGCCGAAGCTGCGATGCTATCTATCTTTACTGTAACTTTTCCTCCATAATCGCGGAGCATATTATAAATTTGAGATGAAGCAAACGCATCTCCGCCGACTGAGTTTATAAGCACGGTAATATCGCCATTTTGGGCATCAAGTTCGGCTTTGAATTGCTTTGGCGTGACATCATCCTCATACCACGAATCTTTAGCGATAATGCCATCAATTCTCAAAATTTTCTCGGATTCTTCGCTTTGAAAACACCAGAATTTATTGATTTTTTTGTTCATCTTTATGACCATTCCTTTCTAGCGAAAGGCACAAAAGGTTGATGAAACCGGAGTGCCACACGCTTTAGGCTGTTCTGATATACTTGTGCTTGGGGAAGCAGGTACACTACAAAGCGCGTGGAGGTGAGTGCGTTCAGCAATCGCTGCACCGTATCTTTATGTGCGCCGGACGCTCTTTCAAGCACAAATGAATGTGGGCCATGAACCCCGTAAACTTATCTTTGGAGAGACAGACTACTCGTTTTTCAATGAGCGCCCAGTCCCTGCCTGTTCCCTCAAATCTATAATCTGAGGGGATGTTATGCCGAAAATCGTTCACCCTGTCTGCTGTGGAATTGATGTCCACAAATCGTTTGTGGTGGCGTGTATTGCCAAAACAGATGAGAAACTCGTCACTACCTACAAGAGCAAACGCTTTTCCACCTTCACCGGCGATCTTCGCCGGCTTTCTGCTTGGCTCGCCGTGAACAACTGTCGCGATGTTTGCATGGAATCCACAGGCAAATACTGGATTCCTGTTTGGAATGTGCTTGAGGTGACTTGCAACCTCGTTCTTGCCCACCCCAAGTACGTCAAAGCTATTAAGGGCAAGAAAACTGATAAGCGGGACGCCAAATGGATTGCCGACATCTTCAAGCACGACCTAATCAATGGGAGTTTTATCCCGCCCGCCGACATCAGGCAACTTCGGGATTTGGTCAGGTATCGTCTTAAGCTGACCAACTACACAACCGGAGAAAAGAACCGTGCTCAAAACTGCCTTACTGTTTCTAACATCAAACTGGACGATGTGTTTTCCGAGGTCGGTCGTGTCCCAAAATAGTTGAAATCCATTCTTTTTCCCCCGCGAATCGGCGGGGGGGAAAAAGATATTATCAACAAATTTGGCCCACAACCGTTTTCCGATGTGTTCGGGAAAGCAGCTTCCGCAATTACAGAGCGGTTGCTTGGAAACAACGAGCCGTTTGACGTAAGACCTTATCTCACAAAGGGAATCAAGGCTCCCGTTGGAGAAATCCAAGCTGCTGTGGATGGTGTAATGTGTGCAAATCAAGCTGAAAAGCTCCGCATTATCCGTTCTCACATGGAGGGTCTCAAAATCTGCAAGGCGAATCTCGAATCGGAGATTCTGTCTGTCGCGGAAAAGTTTTTGCCACAGATAAACCTTGTTTTGACCGTTCCGGGTATCCAAACCTTCGCTGCTATAGCTATCATCGGCGAAATCGGAGTGGATATGTCCGTGTTTGAAACGTCAAGACACCTTTGCTCGTGGGCGGGACTTGCTCCGCAGAACGGCCAGAGCGCCGGAAAGAAGAAAACGACTCGCATTTCCCGTGCCGGGGTATACATCAAGCCGCTACTTGTGCAGTGCGCTCTTTGCGCAATCCGGAGCAAGAAGCATCCCGAAATTGCCAATCGCTACAACGCTATCAAGAAACGGCGCGGACACAAGAAAGCGATTATCGCTATCGCCAGAATGCTGCTGACCGCCATCTACAGATAGTGGTCCAAATTAATTGATAATATCTTTCCCCCCCGCCTATGGCGGGGGGGAAAGAAAGGATTTCAACTGTTTTGAGACACGACCCATCTACAACATCCTGAAAAAAAACGAGCCGTATACCGCGGAACTGTACCGCAAGGCCGACAAACCGCCGCTTCAGCGCGAAGTGTCTGTTGCGCAGGCTATCTTTATTTTGCAACGACAAGGCTATCTGGTGACTACCTCTACCTAATAGCCCGCACATCTTTTTCGACCGCTTCACGGGGGTCTGTTTTGTTGTGTCCACTTTTGAGGTGGGATAGAATTAGAATGTTTCAAACTTCACCACCCATTTTTGAATATTTTTCTGTCCAAGACCCCGCAGAGCTCATTTCAACAAAATTTCCGTTAACTAGATATTTGAAACCCCCGTCAGTTTCGGAAATTAAATTCATGTCTTCAAGCTGGCGCACATCGTTTGCAGACATTATGCCGTTTTGGCGCATTGTCTGATAAAATGAGGCTCTCGAGTTTGCATCGCCTCGGAGCCTTGCGGTTAAGTTGAATTTGATAAAAAATTCCTGCTTTTTAGATTCGTTGATTAATGCTTTTTGCATCGACTGCTCCAACCTCGAAACCCACGGCACGATTGTGTTGTCAACAAAATTTATGGATTCATGCTCGATGTTGCTGAAAGTCGCGTGTTCAAGGTCTCCGATCATGTGGGGAGGAACGCGAAAAATCCTTGCAATCTCAGAAATTTGGAATTTTCGAGTTTCTAGAAACTGGGCTTCATTGGGATTTATGCCGATTTTTTTGAATTGAAGCCCTTCTTCAAGAACCGCAACTTGATGGGCATTTCCGCTTCCGCGAAATAAATTATTCCAGCTTTCTCTGATCTTGTCGGGATTTTTTATCATCCTTCCCGACTTCCATTTTATCATTTTCTTTGGATTTTTGGATGACTTAATCTGTGTTTACTCTAATCCTGGCTATGGGTTGTATGGGGCTTGCCTATCTTCGCACAGTTTTGCAAGAGGTCTAATGATTTAAAAGAAAAAATGCTAAGTAAACAACCCCAACCCCGCCCTGAAGGTGGGGAGAATTAACTCGAAGAGATTAAAAAAGGAAGAAAAAGCGTATAACCGTGAGTTATCAAAGCTACGGATTTTGATAGAAAATGTAAATAGGCGGATCAAAAGGTTTAAAATCATGTGCGATAGATACAGAAATAAGCGTAAGCGTCACGGCCTCAGAATGACAATATACATTTTTATATACATTGTGTAACAGACAATCAAAAGTTAAACAAAAACTGTAAAATAAGGAGATTTTAGCAAAATTTTCTTTAGAGCCATTGAGTTTTTTTAAAAAAAGCTTTATCATTATGGGGGAATTACACTATCGATACTTAGACATTTTTAAGTTTCAGGTTTTTGTGTAGTTCTGTTTTTTATTTAATCCAAATCTAAAAAAGGACTTTTTGTTATGAAAACTAAAAAAATCAATTTATTCAAAGCGGTTAATTTCTTTATGGCGGTATTTTGTGTTGGCACAATATATGTGAATTATGTTGAGGTAAATCTTATAAACGGAGAAAAAGTTACAAGTTCAATCGGTAATGATATTTTTGAATATCAAAGCACAGTAAATACATTTTCAGTGCGTAAAAATGGCAATTTGGTTGGTATAATTCCAACAAGCAAAAAAAATGAAGTTTCAAGCAAATAAATTTTTGTTGCAGCCTCACGCTATAGTGGTTGCCGGAAAGGTAATAGCTGCAGGGTTTGCTGCTGCGGCGGCTGGGAGTACTTTTGCTGCAGGAGCAGGTGCGGCAATGGCTACCGCGATAGAGGCCGTAGGTGGAGGGGCAATGGCGGGTGCAGCCGCTGCAGCAGCGGTTCCCGGGGTAGCTGCTGTTGAGGCAACCATAGGAGGTGCGGGGGTAGCAGCTGCGGAAGCTGCTGCGGCAGCAGCCGCCGCCGGAGCTGGTGTGGCTACACTTACAGCTATTATAGTACCGATTTTAATTGGTGCCGGCGTCGGGTTTGGATTAACTTAATTTTAAAAAAGAGGAATGATTTGTTGTGAGCATTTTGGATAAGTTTCAGATGAAATTGGTTCACATATCCGAAGCGATAGTCGCAATTATAGGTATCGTGTCGCTAGCCGGGGGTTTGTGGTTATATTTTGTGTTAAATGACTCTCATTTATCTGTGTGGTTTCCTATTTTTTGGGGTGCGATTTCTTTATATAACGCTTATAAACTTCATAGAACATTAATTTTAAATAATGGTGAAATTAGCGATTTTCAAGTGAAGTGCCATTTTTTTATGTATAGTCGTGGCACTTTAGTTTGTTTAACATTCCTTGCAATAGTGTTACATAATGTTACGCAATCGGTTGGATTTGCGTGTTTCACTTTATTTAATGTGGGTATTGAAATACTAATAAGGCGTATTGAAAATAAAAAGGGCAAAAAGTGATGAATAAATTTAAGTTCAAAAAAATTTATTTAATGAATTTACTGCAGTTGGTCACTCAAGTTGCCTTCTTCGTTTGGGGTATTTATTTCGAGTCAGATTCAAATGTTATACCTGCGAATTTTTTGGGAACGCTGACTAAAGTACAAACTACCAGCAATTTACAGAATTTCGGTTGGTGGTTTTACTAATAATTTGGTAGTTTTATTTGTAGTTTTCTGGTTAAATTATTGGACCTTGGGGATTATTGGTACAATGTGGTGTATTAATTCTTCTTTTATGCTAGGTGTAGTGGTTAAACTTTCTTTAAGTGTTGGTTCTTGGATTTCAGTGTGTTTCATGGCCCTTGAGTTTGTGGCAGCGATAGTTGTAGTGTTATCAAGTACTTATTTTAGATTTGAAAAGTTAAAATTTAAAAAAATTTGTGAAAAAAATCATATGGATGCAGACGATGAAAGACCTAAAACGGTAAAGAAAAAACAAGAAAAAAATATATTGGTTATTTTATTTATAGTTATGGTTATTTCGTTAATTGCAGCAATTTGAGAAACGTTGGCTTTGAGTTTAATTAAATGAATTTTATAGTGCTTCCGCTATAAATTAACAATAGACCTGTCCGTAAACTTCACAGAGCGCAAATTATCGAAAAATGCATCACTTAAAAAATGGCTTTGCATCAAAATCTCCCGGGAAGTATCTTCATACGCCGTCGTCGATTTTGATTGCAATCTGTAAAATTTACGGACAGGTCTATTGTATTTTCCCCCGAGTTCTTCGATAAATCCGTAATGAACCACATTCCCTTCTGTTGTCAGCAAAAAGCCTTGTTTCTGCCAAATATCATAAGGAACGTGGTCTCTGCGAACTCGCAAATTGATATTTTCTTCAGGAATCCAAAAATAGGGAAGAACGGAGTATTTATCATCGGCGTCAGTTGGCGGAAAAACAAGCACAAATGCTGTTATGTCGGTAGTTGAAGATAAATCCAGACCACCATAACAAACTCGACCTTCAAGCTCTTTTTCATTAACTATAAAATGGCAAGCATCCCACTTATCCATTGGCATCCAGCGAATTGACTGTTTGCACCACTGATTTAAAAAAAATTGGCGATACTGATTTTCTTCTGTTGGATTTTGTTTGGCACTTTCGCACATTTGTCTCAAAAAATCTTCTGTGACCGTTACTCCCAAAGATGGATGCGCTTTGCGCCAAGTTTTGGGGTTTGTCCAGTCGGCGTCTTTCGAAGCTCCAAAAATAGCAGGATAAAAAGACGGATCAGTTTTTCTGCCTTTTAAAATATCTTTCGCTTTTGAATAAACCTCGTAGCAAATGCTGTGAATATCGCTTCCGGCAGTGGTTATCACAAAATTTAAACTTTGCGTCCGTGCCGCGCCTGAGCCTTTTGTCATAGTGTCAAAAAGCTTTCTGTCAGGCTGACCTAAAAGCTCATCAAAAACACAGCAGGACACATTTAAACCAAATTTTGTGGCGACGTCAGAAGATAAAGCTTGATAAATACTGCGTGTCGGCAAATACACTATTTTCTTTTGAGACTCTAAAATTTTTACACGCTTTAAAAGCGCCGGACATCGTAATACCATATCTCGAGCCACATTGAACACGATACAACTTTGCTGGCGGTCATTAGCACAACCGTAAACTTCAGCAGCTTGTTCGCCGTCAGCACAAAGCATGTATAAGGCTATTGCCGCGGCAAGCTCTGATTTTCCCGCTTTTTTCGGAGTTGTAACAAATGCAGTGTTGAATTGTCTACATCCATTTTCTTTAATTACCCCGAAAATATCTCGCACAATGGTTTCTTGCCAAGGGAGCAATTTAAATTTTGAACCTGCCCATTTCCCTTTGGTGTGACGAAGTTGCTCAATGAAATTTACAGAGTGATCAGCTTTTTCTTTGTCATAGTGCGATGTTGACAACATAAATTTTGAGGGTTTGAAGTTTTTCATTTTTTGATTTCACCTCTTTTTTAAAAAAAGTAAAAAGAACCCCGAATTGAGGTTCTGTTCGTTTTTACTTCAAAATGATTTTATTGTGCTTTAATTTCAGCTTTCCCTGTTAATATGAAACTGCAATATTCTCTTTTGTTATCTATCAGATATTCCGCTAACTCGTAAAAATCATTTTCAAAAGCCAGTCTCTGTACTGCATTTACATCAAACATGTTTGGACAGTTTTCTGATTTTCGAATCTCTAGAATTTGTAATTTTATTTTTTCTGTGAATTCTTTCAATTTGCATGCCCCCCTAATTTTCGATGATATTTAATATCTTTATTTTTTCGTAATCTTCATCAACAGGCTCGGTTATTATTTTGTGTTTTTTGCCATCGATATTTAGCGTAAAAATAAAGTTTCCAACATGTTTTAGGTCTGTTCCATTTAAAAATTTTGCCAAATCTTTTCCATTATTTTTGACGATTTTACCAATTAGCATTTCCTCGCCTTGCCCCGCTTTGTAAGCGGCATCTAATGCCATTTTTATGTTGGCAACCGAAACCTCGTGAAAATCTAAACTGTCACGCATTTGCGTTGCCAAAGTATCAATCCCAAGAATTTCTTTTGCGATTTTTTCAAAAAGTTCATTTTTGTTCACGCTAAATGCCTCCAAAACTCAGATTTTAATCATTTTTAAATCTTTTGTTTACAATTACATATTACCGTAAGTTTTAAATTGTATCAACACGCTGAGTACACAAACTTTCTGGCTTGTTTCTGCCGTTTGTTGTTGGTATCTGACAATGTAAAAAAATTTGAGTTATCATTTAACCAGTTCAGAAAATTTTAATTTTTGACCTTTGCGCTCACAAATAATTTCAGCTTCAGGAAAATTTTGATAATATCGACGCAAAATGACCGAGGCATATTTTTCGTCAAGTTCCATCATGTAACAAATTCTGTTAATTTGCTCAGCAGCCAAAAGTGTAGAACCAGAACCGCCGAACAAATCCATAACGATACCGTTTACTTGGCAGGAATTTTTGATTGGGTATGCCAGCAAATCAAGCGGCTTTGCGGTCGGATGATTTTCATTTTTAATTGGCCTGTTAAAATTCCAAATCGTTGATTCTTTTCTTCCCGCGTACCACTTGTGTTTGCCTGATTTAAGCCAACCAAAAAGGATTGGCTCGTGCTGCCAGTGATACGGCGCACGGCCTATAACAAAGCTGTTTTTTGACCAAATGCACACTTCTGAAAGTTTGAATCCGGCTTCACTGAACGCTTTTCTGAAATTTTCGCCTTCGGTATCAGCATGGAAAACATAAGCAGAACTTTCATTTTCAAGGTTCTCTGCCATATTTGAAAACGATTTGAAGAGAAAATCGTAAAAATCTTCACTCTTCATCGAATCATTCATAATCGTAAGTCCGCTGCGGCTTTGTACGGATACCGAGTATGGGGGATCGGTCAAAATTAAATTTGCTTTCTTGCCATGCATCAAATGCCTGACGTCTTCAGCGTCTGTGGCATCACCGCACATGAGCCTGTGATTCCCGACAGTCCACATATCTTCACGTTTAACAAAACTTGCTTCTTCAAGAGCTTTCGTTAAATCAAAATCATCCTCTTTAACCTCACTGTCATCTGCCCAAGCCAGTAAATCAGCGATTTCTTCTTCTTCAAAACCAGTTAGTGAAACATCAAAATCAGAGCCTTTCAAGTCTGAAATCAAAAAAGCCAGTTTTTCTTTATCCCAATCTCCGTTTATCTTGTTAAGAGCAATGTTTAGGGCTTTTTCTTTGGTTTCGTCAAGCTCGACAATTACACATTCAATCGCAGAAACTCCTGATTCAAGGAGTAGCTTATAGCGTTGATGTCCGCCTACGATGTTGCCAGTGGTTTTATTCCAGACAATAGGCTCAACGTACCCAAATTCTTCAAGACTTCGTTTGAGCTTTTCATATTCAGCGTCTCCAGGTTTTAAATCTTTTCGCGGATTATATTTTGCGGGATTCAGATTTTCAATTTTTACTTTTTCAATTTGCATTTTTCTTCGCCCTCTCCCCAAGAATGAATTCCCCAGAACGCCATCCCAAGATGAACGAAATCTAAGAAAACCCTACCGTACTGCCCGTTTCGAAAATCAAAAATAATCCAAAAAACTTCGCCCAAAGCCCACAAATAAAAACAGACAACCTTTTTCTTGATATTGAAAATGGTGCCTGTAATTGAGAGCAATGCAAGCAGCCAAGACCAATCAAAATTCATATTTTCAGCCTCTTTTTGAACTCAAAAGTTGTTCCATCACGTCGTCTTGCGGAGTATTTACAAAATCTGTCGTGCAGTTTTGTTTTACGATATCAAAAATTTCATACCACAAAAGATTTGCCTGCTTTTGAAACGATAAGCTTATTTGCACAAACGGGTTTGCAATCGCTCCGCCAGTGGTTGGATGTTTGCCTAAAAATCCATAAATACTGATTGCTTCTTCGCACTGAATATATCTTGCAAACGCCTGAGAATAGGCTTCGAGCAATCTGGGGTTCACAAATTTTTCACAGCGTCGCTTTTTGAGCCAATTCCATGTTTCTTTATAAATTTTATCGGCTCCGAGCGGTTTCCCGTCTTTTTGCTTTGCAGTTAAGTAATCATCGGGTTTTGGCATATCTTCAGCTTTTAAATCTGCAATATTTTCAAATTCGCTCGCATCTAAAATTAAAGCTTTGTTTCCGGATGCAATTTTTTCTGCGAGTGGTTGCGGCTTTTTACCCGATTTTGCACGTCTTCCACCACGATATGTTCCGTCTTTGCTCATTTTTATCACCTTTTAAAATTTTAGGGGGGTTAATACCCCGTTTGAAAAGCTTTTTGTTTACGCGAGAGGCCACGCCCGCTGCGCAGAGCCATTTGCGTGGGGTTTAAGTCCCGCCATGGGGGATTTTGGCCGTCATAATATACAGTTTTTTATTTTTCTTAGTCTCCAGCAGTCGTGTTTATGCACAAATTCATGGCAGCGTATACATAGTGCCATTAAATTCTCAAAATCATTAGTCCCGCCATCCGTTAATTTTTTCTTGTGATGAACAAGCACTGCGGGAGTTAACCTTCCATCCTGACCGCATAGCTCGCATATCGGGTTTGCTGACAAAAATGCCGCTCGAATTTTCTTCCAGCGGCTGCCATATCTTTTGTTGCTTTCGGAATCACGCTCGTAGCGGTTGTAATTTTTGTTTACAAGTTTCTGGTGTTCCTCACAATAACTTTGTGATGTTAACTTAGGGCAGCCGTTCCATCGGCAAGGACTTCTCGGTTTGTGCGGCAAGACAGTTCGCTCCTTATACAGCTGTTTCTGAATACCATTTTGGTATTTTTCCGCCATAATCTTCTTTTAAAAATTTTCGTTTACGTTTTATTGTTTTTATTGCGGTCATTAATTGTGCCACATTTTTGTTGATGTGATCAGTAGAAATTCTAATGACATCCCAATCGCTACCTAGATCTTTTAAAATCGCTTTATCACGTCTTTGTTGATATTCGTGTTTGTCTTTTCCGTGAAAAAGCTTTACATCAATTTCAAGTACAACCTTTTCATCAGGTAGCACAAAATCAACAGTGTATTTTAAAATTTTAACTTGATGACTTTCTTTAACTCTTCGTCTTGCAAGTTCAAGAGCCACCATTACTTCTTCAGTATAGCTGCTACACTTGAAAAAAGTAAATTTGTTAGTACGGTCTTTCCCCGCCGACGGCGGGGAGAGAGTGGTAAAAAATTAGACACTTTTCAAGGGCGTTAGCTATACTTTGAAACCAATTTTTAGCACCAATATCATTTTTTATAAACTCAATTGCAGTTTTATATTTTGCAGAACTTCTTTTCTTTGAAATTCTGCTCAACGCAGCAGACAATTTGTCTAATCTGGAAATGTTGGAAATTTTAGCTTTTTCTTCGAATAGTTTTTCGTTGCATATTTCTTTACATTCTTTGCAAACATAAGTTTTTAGCGGGGAATAAGCCCAGTTGGGGACACTTTCGCCACAAATATTGCAAGGCGGGTAATATACGTTGAACCCCTTGTTATCCTTGCCAAAAGGTACTTTATCTTGTAATGCTTCGCGATAACTCATTTTTTCATCTCCAGACAACAAAAAAAGCACCCAAGAACTTAATCTTGTGCGCTTCTCCGCAAAATTTTTTAAGAGTGTTTCAATAATTTTTTGCAATGAGCATATTTCCATTTTTTCAATTTATCACACCCATTTCAAAATTGCAAGCATGTAAAGGGACAACTTTTTGCCATTTGCGGACACCTTTCGGGTACAACGTGGACATCATTTCCCGTGTAACAACTTGCTAAATCGCTTTAATAGTTTCTGACGAATACGATGTAAATTTCGAACAGAGTGACCGAGATCTGACGCTAATTGTTTACCAAAACCAGAATGAGTGTCTGACCATTTGTACGTTTCTAAAATTTTTCGCTCATTTGGGGTAAGTGTTAACCACATCGGCTCAAACCACATTATAAACGTTTTTGCCTCATAATAACGCTTGTGCATTAAGTCTAGCTTGTCAATGCCCGCCGTCCACATCTCTTCCGTCACGTGAAGATTTCTCATTTTGGGCATATTATTAAGCCTAGAATTACTCGGATTTTTTAATTTGCAATTTTGCTGTGTGATCTCCAAAGAAGCATTCTGAATTGTCAATTTTGCATCATCATACTCTCTGATTGCCTGAATTGTCTTGCTGGACTTATCTTCAAGAGTCATAAAAAGTAATCCTCCGTAAATTAGGGATAAACCCTGAATTTCTGCGAACTTTGTAACTTTTAACGTGTGACGTTTAACTTAAAACTTTATGTCTTGTAATTTTTAATGTGTAATTTGTAAAATCAGCACCAACACTGGATTTTAATGTATTTTTACATCGGCATCACCCCTTTCAAGATTTTTTTGACTTCGTCCAAGCTCGTAACTTTAAACGCCAAGCCACCTGCATTTTTTATCTTTTCAATCGTAATTTCTTGCAGTTTTGAGAGTTTTCCGGTTGATGTTTTAATTTCAAAAGCCACGAATTTGCCGCCAATGCAGCAAATAATGTCTGGAATTCCGGCTTGGCTGAATAAATCTCCATGATTTTTCCATGCGAAGCAGCTTGGAAGAGTTTTCAAAAACTTCAAAATTTTGTTGGCTATCGTTTTTTCGAGCATATTTTTCATCTCCAATTTATTTTGTAACCCATGTACCCTAGTGTAACCCGTGATTTTCTCGAAGGGGTTACACCCTTAAACTCCCGAAATATCTCCATTGAGAGAATACTTGTAACCCAGTAACCCATAAATATTTTTAATAAGTATATATGGAGTTGTTATCATCTCACTTTTCTAAAAACCAAAATCACTTTACATAACGTATATATACAAGGGGTGTGCGCACAAAATTGGGGTTACGGGGTTACAAACGCAAGAATGGCTAAACTAAGGGATTTACACCGCCACTAAGATCATCAAATGTAACCCCGCGCAAAAGAAAACATTTATGAATAATTCCGTTAATGCGCGTTGAAACCTGCATTCTGACTATGTTTTTTGCATCTTTTTGCGTTTCAATGAAACCTCGTTCTTTAAAACCACGAATAATCTTTCCGTAATCAAAGCCGTTTTCTTCAAGAGCATCACGCAAAATGCTCGGAATTACGTACACCGCATCATTTTCAATTTTTCCATAGCATGGCGTACTGTCAGGTAAAAATCGATTTTTATTGCTTGCAATCCATCCGACAACAAAATCCCAAGCACGACCAATTGTGTCAGCCTTTTCTAATTCTTTTGTGTTTTTTAAAATTTCTGTGCCGAGCATAATTGCCTCATTTTTCGCAATTTTTTCATCAATTTCAAAAACAGCAATCGAAGAATAATAATCCCCAAGACACACAACAGAAATGTCGTCAATATGAGCATTATCAACACTTTTTTCGCTTTGAGTTTCGATCTCTTTGCGCAAATTTTCAAAGTCTTTTTTCAACTTATTTTTTTGATTTAAGACATTTTCGACCAAATATTTTATGAAGATTTTTCCGGCAAAACCACAATTGTTAATGCTCATAATGTGGAGTTCGTGAGCAAAATTTACATCCTCGCAAGGCTTGCCGTAAAGTTCTAAAACTCTTGTCAAAATACCATCATTACTTGATTCTTTGCTCATGGGTTGTTCACCGGAAGTCAAAATGATATTATGCCAACTGAGCGTTTCTTGAACTGCTCCTTCTCTTGCACCGCGAAGCCGACCGATTCCATTGCCGAGGCTGTAAATTATATGTTCCACAGTTTGCCTGCGACTATTTAAAACTTGGAGTTCATCAAGGGCAAACGGCAGATGCTTGAGAATTGCCGCCATTCTTTCCATACCGACAGCAGTAGCGTTAAAACTTCCCATAAGCTTTGCAGGATTTCCCCAGACACTTACGGCTGTTTTTATAGCAGCAGTTTTTCCTGATTTTGAGTCATGCCAGATGTGAATAAAAAACACACGATTTCCAAGCAAAGAAAGTAGTGGCGAGACAAAAGAGCCGCTCAATAAAAATCTTCCGAAAATATTTTTACGAAGTTTTGAAGCGTAAGACTTCCAAACCTCGAAATCGCCTTGATTTTCGGTACTTTGAATAATATTGTTGGCTTCTTTGTACTCGGTTTCAAACTGAATTTTTGATTTTGTGTAATGCGGAAAAAATTCTTTGCCGACCCAGCCCATCCTTGATACAGAACGAATCAGCGGGATTTTTTCAAGATTTGTATTTTCATAATCAGAGAGATATTTAACAATATCTGATGCATTGCCCGACGAAACAGGAAGCCCGCCGTCGGCAAGTTTGATAATCGAAGTTCTGTTAAAAACATGTGATCTCGATGCAATAATCGAATGCCAATGATTATCTCGAAAGAATTTTATTTCAACTTTTTGCGTGCCACTATCAATATTTTCGAATCTTTTTGAAATTACCACAGCACAAGGGCAAATCTCTTGCACGGAAGTTCCGTCCCCGATTTCTTCATCAAAAATGCGCCGGACACCGTGTTTTAGCGATATGTTCCAGCCTTTCGGGGTAACTGCGCCGCCAAGTTCAATGCCTTCTAAATTTAGTGTCTGATTTCCTTTAAATTCTATGTTTGACATCTTTTTATGGCTCTCAAAGCGCACCGCTTTCTCGAAATCTTTTAAGTTTACTTTGCCCTTTAAATTCAGCTTAAGTTGTGCATATTCCGCAGGTTTGTTAATTTTTGCCCACAAGCAAAGTTTCATGTTTTCTTTTGAGAATATTTTAGAAATATCGATTTTTGCGGCTAAAAGTTCCGCCAGTCGTTCTTCGTTGCTCGGCAAACCAAAAACTATCGGAGCTTTAACATTACATTCTTTGCAGCAATCAAAATTCAGTGTGTTTTTAATATAATCGCAAGTATGTGGCTTATCCTCGCGCAAAGCATGGCGGATTTTCTCATCTGTTTCAGATTTTGAATACTTCGGATACGGTTTTGAAAATTCGTGAATTGCCGGTTCTCCGCCATTAAGCGGTGCTAAATTTGTAATCATAGCATGCCACAAAGGTTCAGGTAAGGTTTTTGCACCGCTCTGACAATGCTTGATAAAAGCACACTTTTGCAGCATATTTTCGATGTTCTGCAGTATTTTTGAATTATCGCAATCGAATTTCAAAACCTTGGAAATTTCAGAAATTGTATATCTTCGCTCATCGTGCGATATGACTTCGCACATGGTTTTTGTTTTTAGTTTATGGTTCAGTGTTCCCGGAAGTCTTAAAATCCGTGCCAAATCTGAAATGTTATCAATTTTCCAGCCGTGCTTTTTTGCTCCCTGATTAATGTATTTGCCAAACGCTTTAAACAGCGAAATAATGAGGTTTTTGCTTTCTGAACCAATAATTTTGTAGGGCTCATTAAAAAGCCAATATCCATGAATGCCGTTTCCGGAATTTACAGTAATGCTTGGCTTTAAAATTAAAGAGTTTAAAAAATTTACAGCTTCATCGATATTTTCAGGCAGACATTTTTGTGCATGTGCATCAGATTTGATATCAATATCGGCATAAAGTGTGGTTATATGACTGATATCATTTTCACCGCCGCGCAAGCCATTTTTCAAAATATTTTTACGAAGTCCGACTCCGAAAAATACATTTGTAAATTTTCCTTGATTTTCTGAAAATGTTGCTGCTTTTTCAAAATCTTGAAACTTAAACCACGAAGTCTTAGCTTTGGGAAGCATTGTAATTGTGATAAAACCCGTATCACAGCCGTTATATATGATTTTTAAAAAATCTTCAGTGTTCATAAATCAGCCTCCCACACTTTTAAATTTCCGAAATTACGGCCATACGAAGCCTCGACAACAATTGGAACGTCAAAGGCGAAAGTCGCCCCCAGTTCATCAAACGGCTTTTCTTCCATACATTTTTTTATAAAATTAACAGCTTCATTTAGCCTGTTTTCAAGAATTTCAAACACCAGTTCATCGTGAATTTGCAGCAAAGGTTTCAGCCACGGTCTCTCATTTAAACCGTTTAAAATCCTAACGATTGCCAGTTTTAAAATTTCGGCTGCAGTGCCTTGGATTGGCGTATTTAAAGCACACCTTTCTGAAAATTTTTTTAAAGTCCAGTCGAAAGAATTAATATTTGGTAAAAACCTGCGCCGTCCAAGGTAAGTTTCAACAAAACCGCTGTGCTTTGCATTTGCGATAGTTTCGTGCTGCCAAGTTACAAGCCCTGGGTATCCATCGTTGTGCCGACATTCGAATCAAAACTCATACAATCCGGCGATACAATGCTTCCGTTATATTTTTCTTTGTAATAAGTCGATACCGGATGATGAAATAAAATTACTGCTGAAAATCCTTTAATTGAAACTGTGTCCTCTGCATTTTCGAGATTTGGAAACTCAAAAGCTCCGCCGCCACCTGCCGGGATTTTTACTCTTTCTAAACCGCCATTTAAATTTGCTATTTCCTCGAAGATTTCGTTTGAAAGGTTTACTGAGAATCCTTGATTCTTGACCACTAAATTTTTGTTATCTGACATAATAATCGTCTCCTTAGTTTTATTTTTTAAGATTTGTTGTGCATGACTTTCCGGTAGATTTTCTAACGCCGATAGACGTTTTTTCATAAATATTTACAAGACCCTCAAGCCAACTTGGCAGTTTGTCGTTGTTCTCTGCTATTTGTTCTTTTACGAAAGATGACAAAGATTGCGGATTAACTGCTTCTTTCGCTAAACTTCCGTAGCCTTGTGCTTTTAGAGTTTTATGAAGTTCATCTTTCAAGCCTGCAATTGCTGAAGCTTTTGGGCTTATACTGATACTGAAAATTCTGCCTTGCCTTGTAAAACTCGGTATTTCTGCTTCTGTCATAAGTTTTAAAAGCTGCGATTCAACTGTAGAAATTTGTTTTTTTACTTTTTCTAATTTTTGATCTATTTCTGTTTTCTCATCTTTCAAAGACCTCAACTTATCTGAAAGGTCAAACATTACGTTTTCATTCATGTGTTTTCACCGCCCTCGTTTTGAAATGGATTTTTGCCTCGCAAGTAGTCGTCAATAAGGGATTTTGCTAAATTCAATTTGCTGCCCAGTGCCTTTAAAACTTTTTCGTCAACAGTGCCTTTTGCAATAAGATAAATATAAGTACAGTTTTCTTTTTGCCCTGCTCGGTGGATTCGAGCTTTGCATTGTTCAAAGTTGCTCATAGAATAATCGAGAGAATAAAACACCATTGTGCTTGCAACTGTGAGAGTAATGCCGAGTCCCGCAGTTGCAATTTGTCCCACAAAAACTTTAACTTCAGGGTCGTTTTGAAACTTTTCGATTTCTTCTGCACGATTTTTCACTTCGCCCGAAATCAGAGAGAACCGGACTTTTTTCTTTTCAAGCAATTTACAAATTGCCTTAATTTCAGGAATAAATTTTGCGATTACTACGAGTTTTTTGCTGCCACCGGAGCTTCCGGCACTTTCTAAAACGGATTCGATAATATCCTCTAAAGCCTGCAACTTTGCCGTGCTTATCTGAACCGCTGTGCCGTCATCGTTTCCGATAAATCCACCCGTAAGCTGAGAGAGTCTGAGAATTTTTGTTAAAACATTTGTAGTTGTGACCTCACCTTTGGAAAGTTCTGCGAAACTGTCTTTTACAAGATTTTTATAAATTTCTATCGCAGACGGCTCTAACTCAATAAATCTGTTAATTTCTTGCGTTTCAGGCAAATCAAGGCACTCTGCTTTTGTTGCTCTGAACGCAATACTGTGAATTTTTTCTTTGAGTTCCGGTTCCATGGTTTTTTTAAGCACCGGAGTGTACCCGCCATAACCGACCATATCGAAATAGCGGTTCCTGAAAGAATAAAAGCTGTTTCCGAAAATAGAAGGGTTTAAGAATTTGTACTGAGAAAAGCAATCCAGAGCTTTATTGGTAATCATTGTGCCGGTTAAAATCAGCTTATAATTTGTGTTTAAAGCGAGCTTGTGTAACGATTTCGAAGCAGTGATTTTATGAGACTTAATTTTGTGTGACTCATCGCAAACAATAAGGTCAGGATTCCAACTTTTAATTTGCCGCTCTAAACGCCAAACAGATTCATAATTCACAACTGCAATTTGGAGTTCTTCTCCATGAAAAGATCTAAGAGTCTCAGATTTTTTATTTGTACTACCTTTCAAAATTCTTAAGTGGTAGTCGAAATTTGCGAACTTTGAAAACTCTTCTTTCCAAACACCGCAAACTGACAAAGGAGCAACAATTAGCATTTTTCGAATTTTGTTTTGCTCGGCTAAATGCCCCACAACTGCGACAGTTATTAGGCTTTTTCCTACGCCCATGTCAGCTAAAATAGCCACACCACTTGATTTTTTAAAAGTTTCTAAAACAAAATCAAAGGCTCTTTGCTGATGTTCATAGGGTTTGATTTTTACTTGCATTTTTGGGTTTCACCTCTTTGATTTTGATTTCCTTAACGCTGTCCTCAGGAACGATAACCATGAGTCTTTGAGTTTTGCCGAACCATCTGCCAAACATTTGTTCGAACCTTGATAGTTTTTTGAACTCTGCTATGCTGATAGGAGTTTCGTTTGGTCTTGCGACCATAATTTTCATTTGATGTTTCATGTTTTTTCACCCCACTTCCGAGACTTCGAAAAAAGGTCTCTATATACCGGTGGGAGAAGCAAAAGGTAACGATTTTTTTGAAAAAAATTTTAAAATAATTTTCCCGTCTACCTCGAAAGGCAGACGGGATCGGGGTTTAAAGCAGTTTCTTTAATTTTGATTTAATGCGTTGAAATTTCATCTTGACACTTCCAACACTGATATTTTGAATTTTTGCAAGTTCTGTTTGGCTAATTGGATTTTTTCTCAAATATAATTCATGCAAAAGCGCCTGTTCTGCAGGTTTCAGTTTAGAAATTGCAGCATACAGCTTGTCCTTGCTAAATTTTTTAAAAACTTGTTCGTCAACATCTAAACTTTTCGTATCTTCTAAAAATTCAGATTTGTCGTTAACCTCTTCAAATCTGCTATGCCGTTCATCGCTGCTTTCTCTGCGATCACTTTTGCGCCACTCTTCATCGAACTCAAAAATAACGTCGTATAATTCCTTATCAACTTTTACAGATACTGTAGTTCCTGTAACCGATGTATATTTAACTTTCATTGCGTTTCCTCCAAAATTTCAAAAATTTGTGTTTGAAAAATTGAAGGAAAAAGTCGGACTTCTTGCTTTTGGTTTTATAAAATATAAAAAGACACTCATATGTAAAAAACCTCTCCATTGGCGGAAAAGGCTTTACAAAAGTGTCTTTATGTAACACATACGCCTATGTTTTTTATAAAATCCTTTATTTTGGCGGCACGATTTTATTGCCTGATCCGAAATTTTGTAACCTATTAAAATCGGGATGTTTGCTTAAAAATCTAAAGCAGGCAATAAGAAGAACCCTGCCAAGAAATTACATTTCTCAACAGAGTTCGATATATTGTTTATTTTATTTTTAAAAATTGGGCTTACAAAACATAAGCTAAACACAACTGTCGACTTATTTCCCGATTTCGACAGATTGTTACATTTGATTATATAATTGTTTTTGGACTGATAGCTGCTACATAATAGATATGTATGCCTAGCGAAAATATTCCATATGTCAGTCACATCCTTGCAACATAGATTTCACCCTTCTTTTCTCAAGTAAATTTTGCGCACCCAAGTTCAGTATACAGTGCCAACTCTGTGAACTTTGTCGAAGAAATGTGGGTTCGAAAATTTTATGTTTTTATAAAAAACAAAGCTCTGAAAAATAGGTCGAATAAGGTTGAAAAAATTTAGTATTTGTGCAATAATAGTAATTGACACGCAATAAGTTTTGCAGTATCATTAAATGTTTTTTTAAAAGGACTGTTTGAAATTAATAATTTTTTCACCTCAGAATCAGTAACAGAAGGACATCCAGACAAGCTTTGTGATCAAATTTCAGATGCTATTTTAGACGAAATATTAAAAAAAGACCCAAACGCGCACGTTGCCTGTGAAGTTACTGCAACCACGGGCTTAATTCACATTATGGGTGAAATTTCTACATCGTGTTATGTTGATGTTGCAAGTACTGCTAGGCAAGTAGTAAAAGGAATTGGCTATGATAATCCGTCCGCAGGTTTTGATGGCAATACTTGTGGCATAATAACATCGATTCACGCACAGTCTTCAGATATTGCAATGGGCGTCAATAAGTCTTTGGAATCTAAAATCGGAAAAAGTGAAATTGAAAATCAAATCGGCGCAGGAGATCAAGGAATGATGTTCGGTTTTGCTTGCGATGAAACACCAGAACTTATGCCACTTCCAATTTCTTTGGCACATAAATTAGCAAAAAGACTTACGTATGTTCGAAAAGGAAAAATCCTTGACTACTTAAGACCAGACGGCAAAACTCAAGTTACAGTTGAATATGAGAATGGAGTTCCAAAACGGATTGATACTGTGGTTATCTCAACTCAACATGCAGAATATGTAACTTTAGAAACAATTCGAGAAGACCTCATTAATGAAATTATAAAACCGTCAATTCCTGAAAATATGATTGACAGCAACACTAAAATTTTCGTGAATCCAACAGGAAGATTTGTTATAGGCGGGCCTGTTGGTGATAGCGGTCTAACAGGAAGAAAAGTTATTGTTGATACATATGGAGGCTATTCTCGTCATGGCGGTGGAGCTTTTTCGGGCAAAGATCCAACAAAAGTTGATCGCTCCGGTGCATATGCTGCAAGATGGGTTGCAAAAAATATTGTTGCAGCCGGATTGGCAAAAAAATGTGAAGTACAAATAGCCTATGCTATAGGTGTTGCACATCCTGTTTCAGTTATGATTGAAACTTTCGGCACTTCAGAGTATCCCAATGAAAAACTTGAAAAAGTCGTTTTAAAAGTTTTTGATTTACGTCCATCTGTAATAATCGAAAATTTGAATCTAAAAAAACCTATTTATCAAAAACTTGCTGCTTATGGGCATATAGGGAGAGAAGAGCTTGATGTTGCATGGGAGAAAACAGATAAATTACAAGAATTGATAAATGCCTTGAAGAGGGAATAATGTTTAAATAATAAAGGCATACATAAATTTTATTGTTTTGAGGAGAGAATATGAATAGTTTTAAAAATTTTAGAAATTTAGTTATAAAACCTGAGGAACAGAAAATTTTGCTTTCAAAAATTGAAGATAGTGAACAAGAGCAAGATATGACTCTACCAGCGAACTGTAACGGCTTTGGCAGAATAAGGCACTTTAATAAGTTTGTAGCTGATGACTGGATTCCTGATCCTTTGCCAATAGAACCTGCTTTAAAATATTTGTCATTAGATTCGGCAGATAAACTTATTGCACAAGTTTTTCAAATTGCGATATGTAATTTGAAGTGTTGGTATTGCTTTGTTCCTGAAATCCTAAGATGTGCTAATAAGGCTACTTCAAGATGGTTTTCAGCGGATGATATGCTTGACCTGTATGAAAACGAGAAATTAAAAGCTCCTATGATTGATTTGTCTGGAGGGAATCCTGAACTTGCACCAGAATGGATAGTCTACATGATGAAAGCTATAAAGAAAAGAAATTTAAAAAATGTATTTTTATGGTCTGATAATAGTTTAACAACTGATTTTTTCTTTTCTCTCCTATCAAAAAGTGATTTGAATTTTATAAAGGAATATAAAGGTTACGGTCAAGTCGGTTGTTTCAAAGGTTTTGATGAAGAAAGTTTTTCTTTTAATTCTGGTCTTGCAAATGAATATTTTGATTTTCAATTTGAGCATTTCAAAAAATTCATAGATTTTGGTATAGACATGTATGGTTATGTTACCCTTACTACACCGACCTTAGATAAAATTGATAGCAAAATAAGTAAATTTATGGATAAATTACAAAAAATCCATCCACTAATTCCATTAAGAACCTATCCTCAATAACATAATCGGCGAAGTAAAACATTTGAATGAGCTATCATAATCATGTTTTCTTCAGATGACGTGCTAATTTCATAATCTTTTGACAATCTTCTAAACC
>JAISWM010000091.1 GCA_031270785.1 Oscillospiraceae bacterium | reverse complement strand
AGTTAATATCGCGTTGCAATACCTTAACGCAAATTTAATCTAAAACCATCTTAATTTTCCGTGATTCTGCCTTCTTATACTAATTTAAGTTATAAATATTAGTTTGTATCTGTTACTTTTCCTGCAAGCTTGCGGGGAGAGACCGTTTACTTTTTTCAAATACAGCAGCTATATTTACGTTTTTCCTCCCGCAAGTCGACAGAGGAAAAACAAAAATGTCACTGCTTCAAAAAGTTTTCACTATAAGCATCGCCCCACCTATCGGCGGGGCGATAATTGTTGAAATTTAAACTTTTTTCAAATATAGCAGCTATATTTACGTTTTTTCCCCCGCCATAGGCGGGGGGAAAGATCTTGTTAATTAATTTGGACCGCCACCAAATTTTGATGCAAAGCCATTTTTTAAGTGATGCATTTTTTCGATAATCTGCGCTCTGTGTGGTTTACGGACAGGTTTATTTTAAAATACTTACGCATCTATTACATAGGTCGGGGTTTTGAACATTTTTTCCGACAGTATTTGAATACGTCCAGCATCTTTCGCATTTTTGCCCGCCGGCCTTAAAAATAGTTACAGACACACCCGAATTTTTCTCTAATTCATATTTTCCTGATCCGGAATTTAAAATTTCTACCTCAGATACTATTAGCACGTCTTTAAGATCTTGGGCACTTTCACATAAAAATTTATAAACATCCAAATCGCTGCTATAAATTGTTACCTTAGCTTCCAGTGAAGAACCTATGAATTTATCTTTTCTTACTTTTTCTAAAATTTTTCTGATATCATTTTTTAATGCTTGAATTTTACTGAATTTTTCAATCAATTCTTGATTTACAGCCTTTTTAGTGCCGTCATCAACACAAATAGAATTAAAAAGAATACTTTCAATATTTTCATCACTTTTATGTGGCATATATTTCCATATTTCTTCAGAAGTATACGCAAGCATTGGAGCTAAGAGCTTTACCAGAACAGAGAGTATTTTATAAATAGTAAATTGAGCCGACCTTCTTTGAACACTATCAGCGCCATATACATATAGCCTATCTTTTAAAATGTCCAAATAAAAGTTAGACAAATCTACAATGCAAAATTTTTGTATACTGTGAAAAACCTCATGAAATTCAAAACTATTATATGACTCCACAGCAGACTGATTCAATTCATAAACTTTATAAAGCATAAATTTGTCTATGTCAAAAAGATCATTTATTTCATAAGAAATTTTATTCGGATCAAAGTCATAAAGATTGCTGATTATAAATCTTGCGGTATTTCGTATTTTTCTGTAAGATTCACATAATTGTTTTAAAATATCATGAGAAATTTTAACGTCAGTATGGTAATCAGAAGAAGCCACCCAAAGTCTTAATACATCGGCACCGTACCTATCAATTATCTCACTTGGATTAATGCCGTTTCCAACTGATTTAGATTGCTTCTCACCTTCTTCGTCAACAACCCAGCCATGAGTAGCTACCGCTTTATATGGCGCCTGCCCATTAAACGCAATCGAAGTTAATATGGATGACTGAAACCATCCTCTATACTGGTCAGCTCCTTCTAAATAAAGATCAGCCGGCCACCCCATACATTCTTTTTTACAAACCACTTCATTTGTAACTCCGGAATCAAACCATACATCCATAATGTCGGTTTCTTTTGAAAAATGTTCATGGCCGCAATTTGTGCACCGAGTACCCTTAGCAATAAAATAACCGGCTTCGTTTATGTACCATGAATCCGAACCTTCTTTTTTGAAAATATCAGCTACATTTTTCATGGTTTTTTCATCAATTAAAGGCTCTGAGCAATTATTGCAAAAGAATATCGGAATAGGCACTCCCCATTTTCTTTGACGTGAAATACACCAATCTTTTCTTTCAACAATCATTGCGCGCATTCTGTCTTTACCCCATTTAGGTATCCACTCAACGTCATCAACCGCTCTTATAGCTTTATCCTTAAATTTTTCTATAGAACAAAACCACTGTTTAGTAGCCCTAAATATAATCGGTTTTTTACATCTCCAACAATGCGGATATGAGTGACTGATTTTTTTGGCAGCAAATAAAAGCCCCTTTTCACGCAAATAACGGCTGATCTCACCATTAGCTTTAGAAATATGCATACCGCAAAATTGGCCGGCTTCCTTAGTTAAAACACCTCTTGAATTTACCGGTACTATAATTGGAATATTATCATATTTTGAGCAAACTTCAAAATCTTCCACACCGTGCCCGGGAGCGGTATGGACGCACCCTGTGCCGCTTTCGGTGGTTACGTGGTCTCCTAAAATAACAACAGAATCTCTTTCTAAAAACGGATGATATGTTTTAATACCTTCAAGTTTAGACCCTTTAATGGTTGAAACAATTTCATATTCCTTTATTTCGGCATCTTTCATGCTTTCTTTGCAACGATCCTTAGCAACAATGTAATACTCGCTGCCATGTTTTACCGCGCAGTATTCAATATCAGAGCCTAAACATATAGCTGTGTTTCCCGGTAAAGTCCAAGTAGTGGTAGTCCAAATTACAAAATAAACATTTGAAATGTCAATATTTAAACCATGAAAAACCCCATTATCTTCTTTAACCTTAAATTTTACATATATTGACTCACAATCATCATCTTTGTACTCTATCTCTGCTTCGGCTAAAGCCGTTTCGCAGCCGGAGCACCAATAAACAGGCTTAAGCCCTCTATATATAGCCCCATCAGACGCCATTTTCGAAAAAACTTCTATCTGCTTAGCTTCAAATTTAGGTTCAAGAGTAATATAAGGGTTATTCCAATCGCCTAATAAACCCAGTCTTTTGAATTGCTCGCGCTGAGTATTTACATACCCCATAGCAAATTCTTTGCAAATTTTTCTGAGTTCAATATCGCTAATTTCCTGAGAATTTTTAATATCAGCTTTTTTTCTGGCCTTAAGTTCCGTAGGCAGTCCGTGGGTATCCCAACCCGGAATATATGGGGACCTATATCCTGAAATATTTTTAAATCTTACAACAAAATCTTTGAGTATTTTATTAAGGGCATGACCTAAATGAATGTCGCCGTTTGCGTAAGGCGGACCATCGTGCAGTACATATACAGGCTTGCCGTTATTATGAGACATGAGTTTGCTGTAAATACCGCTATCTTCAAACTGTTTAAAAAATTCGGCTTCTTTTTCGGGTAAATTAGCTTTCATAGGGAAATCTGTTTTGGGCAAATTAAGAGTATCATTGTAACCATTTGTAGGCATTAACTTTATTCTCCCCCTAAACTATAAGATTTTATAGCTGTTTCGCTTAGAAAAAGTTAAATCACCATCACTTTTTCCGCGCCAACCAGTAGGGGAAAAATCGGTAACAATAACCCACCAAAAACGGGGCAGCTATATACACATATCAAACTAAAAATTGTAAATTTCGGTTTTACGTCCCTTTCGCAAAATTTCAAAGGTAACAAAACGTAAAAGTTAGAAACTTTAGTGGCGGTTCAAATTAATTGATAATATCTTTCCTCCCCCCCGCCCATGGCGGGGGGAAAAGAAGGGATTTTAACTATTTTGAGACATGACCGAAACTTTAATCATAGCAAGATATATACTAGACCTGTCCGTAAACCTCACAGAGCGCAAATTATTGAAAAATGCATTACTTAAAAAATGGTTTTGCATCAAAATCCCCGATTGTGGGGCAAATTAGCTGATAATATCTTTCTCCCTCGCCTATGGCGGGGGGGAAAGAAGGGATTTCAATTGTTTTGAGACACGACCAAATTTCCCGGGAGTATTTTTATACGCCGCCGTCGATTTTGATTGCAATCTGTAAAATTTACGGACAGATCTACTATTCCGCGTTGATATCATAGTTTTTTCCGAACCGCAATTCACTGTGCCTTTGTTCCAGATCTTCGCTGGAAAAAAGATCTTCGTTAATTTTTTGAGTATTACTAAATTCATCTAGCGCGTCCGGTTCAACATCATTACTAATATTAATATCAGTAATATCTTCAAAATCTGAAGACTTGTCTTTTTCCAAATTCACAAAAACAGGTTCAGGCAAATTAGTAATAAGGCTCAAATGCTCTTTGTAGGCGGATATGATATCATTTTTAAATTTAATGACCTGATTTCTCAAATTTTGAGCTTGTTCAAGTTCCTGCTGAGCTTTATCTTTAGCTTTAAAAATTATAGCTGCTGCTTCATGACTAGCGTCCTTAACTATTTTTTTGGACTCAACATTAGCACTGCATATAGAGTCATCAGCAAAACGCTGAGCACTAATTATAGCTCTTCTAATACTTTCTTCTTCATTATGATAATCATCTATTTTTTTTCTAAGCTCATTTATTTCAGTTAAAAGTTTAACTTTTTCATCTAAAAGACTACTGTAAGAAAACTGCACATCATCAATAAATTTATCAACGTCTTCAGGTTTGTATCCACCAAAATTAGCTTTCCTAAAACTAACGTTTTTGATTTCGTCCAGGCTAATCATAAATATTCCTCACTTAAAAAATTTATATACTTATCAAACTTGCGATTCAAAATTTTGTTTTTTCACTATCCCTGCCATTTGCGGGGATAACAAGAATTTTAAAATCCCAAAACTTGCGATTCAAGATTTTGTTTTTTCACTATCCCTGTTATTTGCAGGGATAACAAGAATTTTAAAACTTGCAATTCAAGACTTTGTTTTTTCATTGTCCCCGCCATTTGCGGTGATAACAAGAATTTTAAAACCTCAAAACTTGCAATT
>JAISWM010000086.1 GCA_031270785.1 Oscillospiraceae bacterium | reverse complement strand
GCATTAATGCTAAAGTCCATATACTTACCACCAGACGAGACGCTCACCGATTACTATGCAATCGAGGATGCGATTATGGCGCAGGTACGAGAAAATGAAGACGAAACTGAGCGCCTTGCGGAGCTTCGAGACGCTTTATTACCTCGCCTGATGTCCGGCGAACTTTCCGCCCGCGACCTTGGCGACTCAAAATGATTTTTGCTATACAAATTGACGTTTATAATTGAAATTAGTATCAATTATGCTATAATAACAAGGTTTTTACTATATCACCCAATTTGAGCCATAACCAAAATTTAGACTTTTTTTCAAGTGAAACAGCTATATAGAAATTTTTTGGGGGGAGGATGTTTGTGACCAAAAAAGCGTTTATAGACATTATTAGATGGCTGATTTATCTTCTTGAAATTATATTATTTTATGTTTTGGAGAGAAATTGCGGTTTAATTCCGGAAATATTCGGCGGCAGACCCATAATTTTAATTCCTGTTTTTATTTCCATAGCCATATTTGAAAAAGAATATGTAAGTATGTTTTTTGGAATAATTATCGGCGCCTTTTTGGACGTAAGTATTAGCGGTTTTATTGGCTCCCAAACAGCCTTTTTATTTATACTGGGATATATTTTAGGTGTTTTATTTACCTACTTTATAGACCTTAATTTTTTGGCGTTTTTTTTAACATCCCTGATTATGATTCCCGTGATTATCGGATACAGATTTTTGTTTTTTTATATAATTCCCGGCTTTGATAATATACCGTACGCTTTTTTGCACCATTTGGTGCCGTCTGTTGTTTACACCGCCGTTATATCGCCGGTTATTTACTTTGTTAACAGATACATTGCTTATCACATAAGATTTATAGGTGGTGGCCAAAATTAATTGATAATATTTTCCCCCCGCCTATGGCGAGGGGGAAAAGAAGGCATTTCAATTGTTTTGAGACACGACCGAATTTTGATGCAAAGCCATTTTTTAAATAATGCATTTTTCGACAGTTTGCGCTCTGTGATGTTTACGGACAGGTCTGGTAAAAATTATTAAACCACTATATATGGAAAGGATTTGATTTTTTTATTATGAAAAAGCCCAAAGTTGGAATTCTAGGTGCTACAGGTATGGTAGGCCAGAGGTTCGTGTCACTCATTCAAAATCATCCGTGGTTTGACATTAAAATTTTAGCGGCAAGTTATAGATCTGCCGGTAAAACTTTTGAAGAAGCAGTGAACGGACGTTGGAACCAGGACATAAATATATCTGAACACATTAAAAGTATAGTGGTTTTAGATGTAGCGAAAGATATAAAAAAAATAACATCCAACGTGGACTTTGTTTTTTGTGCTGTTGATATGGGAAAAAATGATATTAAAGCACTTGAAGAAGTTTATGCAAAATCAGAGTGCCCGGTAATATCTAATAATAGCGCTCATAGGTTTACAAGCGATATCCCCATGGTTATACCGGAAGTTAATCCCGAACACATAAAAATTATTGATTCACAGCGAAAAAGGCTACGAATTAAAAAAGGATTTATAGCAGTAAAGTCAAATTGTTCAGTGCAATGCTTTGTGCCGGCGATTCATCCGATAATTGATTTAGGGGTTTCAAAAATTTTAGTTTGCACATACCAAGCAATATCCGGCGCGGGTAAAACTTTTAACACTTGGCCGGAAATGAAAGATAATATAATCCCTTATATTCCCGGCGAAGAAGAAAAAACCGAAAAAGAGCCACTTAAAATATGGGGAAATATTTGCAGAAATGAAATTGTTTTGAATAAAGATATAGATATTACGTCTCAATGTTTGAGAGTCCCCGTCTCAGATGGCCACACCGCAGCAGTATACGTAAAGCTGGAAAAAGAATTTAGCATTGAAAACATAATTAAAAAGTGGGATAATTTTAATTCCAGTTCAGCAATTGCTGACCTTCCAAGTGCACCAAAAAGGTTTATACATTACTTTTCGGAAAATGATAGACCGCAAATAAAATCAGACAGAAACCTTGAAAACGGAATGGGGATATCGGTAGGAAGGCTTAGAGAAGATTCTCAGTATAGCATTAAATTTGTGTGCATGTCCCACAACACCATAAGAGGTGCTGCCGGGGGCGCCGTATTATTAGCTGAACTTCTTTGCAAAGAAGGATATATATAATAAAAATCTTTTAGCTTTTAGTGAAATTTTTGCTCCCCCACCTATCTCCGACGCCGAGCACGTGGGGCGTTACGGCGGGCTTGCATGCTTCCTTCGGAATCACGCAAGCAAAAATCAATGTATGCGCGACCTAGAAGGTGGGAGAATTAGACCCTAAATTAGATTAAAATGGAAATTAAGATTAGAATTAAATATTTTAGATTAAAAATTTATTTTATATTTTAATAAAAGTTGATTGGTAACGTTTTCATGCGTTTGCCCTGACTAGAGCCATGTGCGCCAGTTAGTTGAAAAGATAGGAGTAAACCATAGTGAAAATTAAAAATTTGTCTGGGAAAGTCATTGTTCTTTGTTTGATGATTTTTGGTTTAGTATTCTTAAGTGCGTGTACTATATTTAATAAAAACAATTCAAACGATAATGAAATTGCAAACAACAATAGCTTCTCATCGGACGGTACAGATCGAAAAATACACACAGATAATTTGGGGTTTACTCTAAATTTGAAAAAATTCAAAGGAACTATAGAATTAGCAAAAACGGATGTAAGTGATCCTGTTTCGGTAGATATTTCCTATGAATTAATTTGTAATAGTGGAAAAGCAAAATTAGCCTTGATAAAACCAAACAACAAAATTGTTACAATAAACGAGAACAATTGCGCAAATTCGGATGATTCATTGCAAAAAACCACAATTAATTTAGAAAAAGGAATTAACAAAATAAAAATTATCTCTGATGATTACACCGACATTGATTTAAAATTTAGGCAATCTGAAACCATATTTGTCTATACGAAGGGATTCCCGTTTAGCCCGTTGTTTGGCAATGGAATATTTAACGAAGAGGAGGAGAAGTGGGAGTGGGATTAAAGTTTTTGGTTATGTCTCAAAACAACTGGAGCTTTTTTCCCCGGCCGAAAGCGGGGAAAACGTAAGTAATACCACGTTTCTAAATGGTTTTTACTTATACTTTTTAAATTAAATCACTATATATTAGACCTGTCCGTAAACCTAACAGAGCACAGACTATCGAAAAACGGGTAGTGAGCCAAATTAATTGATAATATCTTTCACCCCCGCCTGTGGCGGGGGTGAAAGAAAGAATTTCAACTGTTTTGAGACACGACCGAAAAATGCATCACTTAAAAAATGGCTTTGCATCAAAATCTCCTTGGAGTATTTTTATACGCCGTCATCGATTTTGATTGCAATCTGTAAAGTTTACGGACAGATCTATTAAAAAATTAAATGGAGGCACATTATTAATGAAAAAATTGTTGTTTAGCGGATCAGGAGTTGCTATAGTAACCCCGATGAATGGCGGCGGAATAAATTATGATGTTTTGGGGAATTTAATAGAGTTTCAAATTGAAAACGGTACGGACGCCATTATTTCCTGCGGCACAACGGGTGAATCGTCTACTTTATCACCCGAAGAACGAAAAAGTATTATTAAGTATACAGTAGATAAAGTAAACCGCAGAGTACCTGTAATAGCGGGCAGCGGAAGCAACGACACAAAGCATGCTTTAGAACTTTCAAAACAAGCTGAAGATTTAGGAGCAGACGGATTGTTAATTGTAACTCCATACTACAACAAGGCGTCTCAGCAAGGGCTTATTAAACATTATTATTATATTGCCGATAAGGTAAATACCCCTATTATAGTTTATAACGTCCCATCCAGAACAGGGTGCAATATTCTTCCAGAAACTTATTTAGAGCTTTCAAATCACGAAAATATTTGTGCCACTAAAGAGGCAAACGGAAATATATCCTCTGCCATAAAAACTTTTTCCTTGTGCGGTGATAATTTACATATATACTCCGGCAATGATGATCAAATCGTACCAATGATGTCTGTCGGCGCAAAAGGTGTTATATCTGTTTTTGCGAACGTTTGCCCCAAGGAGTGCCATCAAATGACAAGCAGTTTTTTAAGCGGAGATATAAAATCAAGTTTAAGTTTGCAAGTTGAATTTTTTGATCTTATTGAAACGTTATTTTCTGATATAAACCCCATCCCCGTCAAGGAAGCGTTAAATTTAATGGGATTTGACTGCGGGAAATGTAGACTACCACTTTCTGATATGCAAAGCACCCTTAAAGAAAATCTTAAAAATATTCTTTTAAAACACAAGGTTATATAGTAGTTTAACGGTGGTGACCTAAATTGGTTGAAAATATCTTTCCCCCGCCAGAACGCGGGGGTGAAAGAAGGAATTTCAATTGTTTTGAAATATGATCAATTTTCGAAATATTTTTAATCTAAAGTGGATTTATTAAAATCGAAAAATTAATTGACGTTTTATTAGGCATATATTATAATTCTAATATGGTTGTTGCGTTTGAAAAATAAATTTGTTTGTATAGTAAAAATCATTTACATTTCTTTCCCCCGCCAACTTGCGGGTTGTGGGTCAAATTTATTGATAATACCTTTCACCCCCCGCCTATGGCGGGGAGGAAAAAGAAGTTTCAATTATTTTAAGATATAACCGACTCGCGGAGGAAAGAATAAAAATGTCACTGTTTCAAAAGGCTTTTACTATACGATCTTTTCCCCGCTGACTCGCTGGGAGAGGACGGTAAAAAATTAGGCATTTTTCAAGGGCATTAGCTATAATAATTTGAAAAAGAGAGAGTATATATTATGGTTACTGTAAATATTTTTAAACGGTGTGTATTGGTTCTGGCTTTTGTTTTGTTTACCACGGGTGTAGCGGTTGGTGCTGTACGTGAGGAAACAGTTGAAGCAAGAAGAGCAGTTGAAGCAGCCGAACGTAAAGTAATAAGCGGGGTTGAAAAATTAATGGTAGATTTGCGAAATATTACTTTCCCTGATGAAAGATTGCAAGAGTATATAGAAGAATTGACTAGTACGATTGAGAATGAAATAAGTGTTTGGCATTTGCATATATTACTTGGCAAAACGAACCAGCGTTTACATTTTGTGCCAGGGGATGATGTTAATGCCACGATAGCACAAATCGGTGACGTTGAGCGGGACATTGTTAACCGGCAGAACGCTATATTGAGAAAAGAAATAGAAGAAGAAACAGAAATGCGCTCGGAAATGCAAGAAGCTGCTACAGCTAAAGCAATTCATTACGGACCAGCTGCACACGGAGTAGCCTTCAGAGGAGTTCATATTAAATTAGCCGCAGCTAAATCAGCTGACGACACAACAATAAAAGAACAACTTAACAATTTATTGAAAAGTCTTGAAGAAGTTAATTTCTGTCTCTCGATAGAGGATTGGGAAGGTACCGAAACCCGTTGCTATTTAAAATATGAAGGTCTTGTATACGAATTGATAAACATGATTTATACTGCAGTGAATTTTGAGCGTTTGTATCTCATTCTTTACGAAGCGGAAGACATTTTAAAAGACCTTTCACATGTTGTACCACAAAAACCTGTTGTTGCTACCGCGATAGAACAAATCAACAACTTTCGGCAGGACCCTAACCAGCAGTTTAGTGCGTTTGCCGCATGCTATGGTACAATACATAAACGATAAAAGGCAGAAAAAGACATATAGTTACTGACATCACGGGAAATATACTTGGTGCCCATATCCATGCCGCAAATATTCACGATACAAAGGGGGGTTGCACAGTATTATCATCATTTCTCATCTACACACTTTGCTTAAGCGTCTGTGAGAACACAATCTTAATCTAAAGTAGATTTATTAAAATCGAAAAATTAATTGACGTTTTATTAAGCATATATTATAATTCTAATATGGTTGTTGCGTTTGAAAAATAAATTTGTTTGTATAGTAAAAATCATTTACGTTTCTTTCCCCCGCTGACTCGCTGGGAGAGGACGGTAAAAAATTAGGCATTTTTCAAAAGCATTAGCTATAATAATTTGAAAAGGGGATAGTATATATTATGGTTACTGTAAATATTTTTAAACGGTATGTATTGGTTCTGGCTTTTGTTTTGTTTACCGCGGGTGTAGTGGTTGGTGCTGTGCGTGAGGCAACAGTTGCAGCAAGAAGAATAGCTGAAAATGCATTAATAAGCGAAGTTGAAAAATCATCGGCAGCTTTGCACAAAATTGAATCCCCTACTGAAAGATTTAAAAAATATATAAAAGACTTGGATGATATGATCGAGTATGGAATACATATTGGGCGTTTGGGTGTATTACTTGACAACGTGGACTATGTTTTATATC
Source organism: Oscillospiraceae bacterium (assembly GCA_031270785.1). Classification (GTDB taxonomy): domain Bacteria; phylum Bacillota; class Clostridia; order Oscillospirales; family Acutalibacteraceae; genus CAQBRY01. The sequence goes on along the minus strand of JAISWM010000086.1, from coordinate 13,722 downwards.
GTATGACACGGACTGCTTTTGTTCGTGACGCGATGGCACGAATCTCTACCGCTAAGCGAAACATTACTGGCCTGCGGGACGCTATACGGAAAGACGAAGAAGCTGCAAATAGAGAAATTGCAGATATAGCAGCAGACATAGCAGCAGCTGCAGTTAGAGCACCTGCAGATAGAGCAAAAGCAATCGCAAGATCAGAAGCAATCGCAAAATCAAAAGCAACCGCAGATAAAGTAGTTAGAGATACCATAGCAAGAAAACACATTAACGAATTATTGACAAGTTTGAAGGGAATTGATTCGAAAGACTTTGGTTTTTCTTTACCGACGGATTGGGATGAGAAAAATATTTATGAATATCACCTCCGTATGAAAGTTAAAGCGCTTAAAGAGAAATTGAAACATATGCTTGTTGATCGCATATATGCTGATAATTTGTTTATGATTCTTTACGAGATGGAAGACGTTTTACATAATATGACACGGGATACTTTTGTTGATGCCGCGATAGAAAAAACCAATTCCTTTCTGCAGGACATTGAGTATAGATTTAGTACGATTGCCGCAGCCTATTGTACAATATATTATAAATACCCTATAAGGTAAAAGGCAGAAAAAGACATATAGTTACTGAAAATTTGGTTGTATAAAAACAACCAAGAACCGGTTTTATGATTTTATTATAAACACACAAGGAAGGGTGGGCAGTGAGCTTTTGCTCACAAAACAAATGATTGATGTGATAATTTGCGGATGTAATGGAAAAATGGGAAAAGTTTTGACGGAAATAACACTTAATAAACCGGAATATAAAATTGTTGCGGGAATAGATATTAAAGCAAGGCCATATTATGATATACCGGTGTTTAGGTCGTTTAGCGAAACAACTGTTTTGTGCGATGTAATTATAGATTTTTCAAGCCCCGACGCGCTTCAGGATATATTGGAGTATGCCGAAAAAAACAAAACGGCTCTGGTTTTATGCACAACGGGTTATTCTGACGATCAAGTTAAAAAAATTAAAAAGGCTTCAAGTATCATACCGATTTTTTCATCCAGGAATATGTCAATAGGCGTAAACCTTATGATAGAGCTGTCTAAGCAGGCCGCAAAGGTTTTGGGGGGAGATTTTGATATAGAAATTATCGAGAAACACCACAACCAAAAAACAGACGCGCCAAGCGGTACGGCTTTAATGATCGCGGAGGAAATTTCCAAATGCACTGAAAACGAAACCAAATATATATACGATCGGCATTGCCGAAAAGAGAAAAGAAACAAAAGCGAGATAGGTATACACTCCGTACGAGGCGGAAACATAATAGGCGAACACGAAGTTGTGTTTGCGGGGGATAGCGAAGTGCTAACCGTTATGCACCAGGCGAGTTCCAGAGATTTGTTTGCACAAGGCGCATTAAAATGCTGCGAATTTATAAAGGGCAAAGACGCGGGAATGTATAACATGAAAGATTTAGTGAATTGTGTATTGTGATGCATAGCCAATACCGTTGGGGAAAGATTAAAAACCAGCAAGCGTCTTCTTGCGCCAGCAGGGAGGCAAGCTGTTTGTGCGGTTCTTTTTATAGCTCCCCGCTTTGAAAAAGGGCATATCGGAATCCTGTGTAATTTTATAGCTGTTTTTGGGGTCATGTCTCAAAACAGTTGAAACTTTTTCTCCCCTCGCCGACTCGCGGGGGGAGACATTATCAACTACTGCATGCCGTAACCCAATTTTTTAAATTTGCTTATTTTATGTTCTAAAAAATTAATTTAAACTCTAAATATTACAAATTAATGACAAAATTAAATTACCGTAATTTCGTTTCGGTTTATTGAATTTTATACTTTAAACATGGTATAATTTTATTCGTCTTTCAAGTGATAAATTTTTGCTTTCGCGCCGCCCGCCCCACGCCAACACGCTGGGGTTTAAGGCGGTTTTACAAAACTTTTAAGTAAAGCAGATGGCAAAAATTTATAAGCGCACACCCGAACGAGCAAGGATTATATAGTAAAAACTTTTAATAGCTGCTGCGTTTGAAAAAAGCAACTTTGTTCGTACGGTCTCTCCCAACCAACGGCAAGGGGGTATGGCGGTGGCCCAAATTGGTTAATAATAGACCTGTCCGTAAACCTCACAGAGCGCAAATTATCAAAAAATGTATCACTTAAAAAATAGCTTTGCATCAAAATTTGGTCATGTCTCAAAACAGTTGAAATACCTTCTTTTCCCCCCTGCCATAGGTGGAGGAAAAGATCTTATCAACTAATTTGGATCACCACCCAAAATTTGTAAAGTTTACGGGCAAGTCTAATACCCCCCCCCCACAAGTTAGTGGGTGTAAAAGAAAGAATTTTAACGGTCCTGAGACACGACCGAGGAACCAGACCCTAAATTAGATTAAAAGCGGAGGTTTTTCTCAATTATGGAGTCTTTCAACGAAGCATGGCGGCTGATATGCGGTTTTTGCAAAACAAGAATCACGGACGTTGCCTACAAAACATGGATCAGCAGAATACAACCAACAAAACTGGATTTTGATAAAAGTAAAGCGATACTCGTGGTACCAAACGAATTTCACAGGCAAACACTCAACAGGTGTTATCTGCCGCTTCTTAACGACGCTTTTTCAGACATATTCGGGGCCGGTATAAACATCTGTTTTACAATTCCAACAGAAATAGATTCCATAAACAAAAAAGACACGCCGTCTTTAGCGATAGATTCTGAATATGAATTTACATTTGACACATATATCGTGGGATCATCCAACAAATTTGCGCACGCCGCGGCACTCGCGGTGGCAGCCAACCCGGCGGGGGCGTATAACCCTTTGTTTATATACGGTAACTCCGGGCTCGGTAAAACGCACCTTTTATACGCTATATGCAACGATATTAAAAAAAGCAAACCAAACCTTACAACTTTATACATAAAAGGTGACGACTTTACAAACGAACTGATAGACTCAATACGAAAAAACGCCACAATAGATTTCCACAAAAAATACAGGAAAGCGGACTTATTATTGGTTGACGACATACAGTTTATAGCCGGAAAAGACTCTACACAAGAAGAGTTTTTTCATACATTTAATTCTTTATATGAGGCCAAAAAGCAAATTGTATTAACGTCAGACCGTCCGCCCAAAGAAATACAAACCCTGGAAGACAGGCTTCGAACACGATTTGAGTGGGGATTAATTGCCGACATTCAACCCCCCGATTTTGAAACAAGAATAGCTATAATAAAAAGGAAAGCGGAAAAGCTGGACATAAACATACCAAACGAAGTATGCGAATATATAGCAAACAAACTCAAAACGAATATCAGGCAATTAGAGGGGGCGGTTAAAAAAATGAAAGCGCACCACCTTCTGGGCGGTGAAACCCTTGACATCTCAACCGCCCAAACCTCCATCTCAGACATCCTTTATAACGACGAGCCTCCGCCGCTTACGATCGAAAAGATAATAGAAGAAGTAGCAAGAACGTTCAACGTAAACGCAAGCGACATACGCTCAACAAAACGAGCGGCGGCAATATCCAACGCACGCCAAATTTCTATGTACGTAGTAAGGGAAACCACGCAGCTTCCTTTAACGGCTATAGGAGAAGAATTCGGAGGAAGAGATCACTCCACAATAGTATACGCAATCTCTCAAGTAGAAAAAACAATCAAAAAAAACCAAAAAACAAAAGCCATGATAAACGATATTATAAAAAACATACAAAACAGGTAGTGTAAAAAAATATTTGAAAAATTGTAAAAACAGTCTCCTTTTTTAAACAAGTTTTCAACATTTCACACAAAGTTTTCAACATCTATGTGGAAAAACAAATTTTCTGCAAAAAACCACATGATTTTCCACAGTATATTAACACACCAAAAAACCCGCTTCTTCGCTTTTTTCTAAAGCTTCAAGGTTTTATCAACTTTTAAACAGCCCCTACTACTACTACTAAAATAAATAAAACAATTAAAATATATAAATAAAAAGAAAGGATTTCTTCATGAAAATAACATGCAGCAAAACAGATCTTGTTGAAACATTATCCGTCGTACAAAGAGCGGTATCCGCTAAATCCAATTTAGCGGCACTTGAAGGTGTTTTATTAAAAGCGGAAAATCAAAAACTGACAATTCTCGGGTACAACATGGAATACGGAATAATTACCAGCATAGAAGCTCAAGTGGAAAAAGAGGGAGATATAGTTTTATCTGCAAAATTGTTTACAGAAATCGTTAGAAAATTGCCTTTCGACGAAGTCTCTATAAATGTTTCAGACACCTTAAACACAACCATACAAAGCGGCAACAGTGACTTTTTGCTGACAGGAATAAGCGGTTCGGAATTTCCTCATCTGCCGGATATAAAAGACCCGGAAGTAGTAGAGCTTCCGCTCGAAACAATAAAAAGCATGATAAGGCAAACAATTTTCGCGGTATCGGACGACGATTCAAAACCAACACATATGGGGACTTTGTTTGATATAAAAGACGGAGAAATAACGCTTGTATCAGTAGACGGATATAGGTTGGCACTTAGAAAAGAGAAAATAAAGCAAGACACGGAGATGAATTTCATAGTACCTGGAAAAGCGCTCAATGACGTTTTACGGCTTCTGCCTGACGGAGAGGATAAAAAACTGAAGATATCATATTCCCTGCACCACATAAAATTTGAAATAGATAATTATCAAATAATATCGCGATTGCTTGAAGGAGAATTTCTTGATTATAAAGCTTCTATCCCCGAAACTTTTAAAACAACGGTAAGTATAGACACAAAAACTTTTATTGACAGCATAGAAAGAGTATCGCTAATGATAATGGACAGGCTTAAATCATCTGTGCACTGTATGATATCAGAAAATCAGATAAGGCTTCTGTGCCAAACCACAATCGGGAAAGCGGCAGATGAAATTAGCGATGTGAAAACAGAAGGAGAAGATGTAGAAATAGGTTTTAACAGCAAATATATGGTTGATGCGCTGAAAAACGCAGAAACAGACGAAGTTGTAATAAAACTGGATACACCGATAAGTCCGATAAAAATAATGCCAAAAACAGGGGATAATTTTCTGTTTCTTGTTTTACCCGTAAAACTCAGATACAGCTAACATCTTTATTTGTTCTTTTCTCGCGAGCCTATAGAGGGAAGAAACATAAACAACACCACGTTTTTAAATGGTTTTTGCTATAATAGACCTGTCCGTAAACATCACAGAGCGCAAACTGTCGAAAAAGGCATCGCTTAAAAAATGGCTTTGCATCAAAATCCGGTTATGTCTCAGAACAGTTAAAATACCTTCTTTTTTCCCCCCGCCATAGGCGGGGGAAAAGATATTATTAACTAATTTGGACTACCACCCAAATCTCTCGAGGATATTTTCATACGCCGTCGTCGATTTTGATTGCAATCTGTAAAGTTTACGGACAGGTCTAATATTTATAAAAAACATCTAATTTTTTATAATTCCCTCCTCACCGCCAGCGAAGAAGAATACACAAACAAATTACTTTTTTAAAACAAGGCAATTATAAAAACATATAGTGTGAAGTTTACTTGAAAACGGCAAAAGTATTAATATTTGGGGTGGTGTATATATATAAATTAAAATTGCCTTTTTGCCCGCACTGTAAATATAAACTGAGTTTTTTAGACGCGTTTATAAATAAAAACAAACCGGTTTACAGGTGCAGGCTTTGCCAGAGACGATCCAGCGTCATTTTAAAACCGGCAATACTCAAACACTTGTGGTGCGTTCAGGTTTTTTCGGTATTTGTTTTTGTTGTAACATTGCTAAGTGGCGGAGGGGTCGTTGTTTTAGGGTTTGGAATAATATTTTTGCTTTTTGTGAGTTTTTATTTTATAAGTCCATATATGATTTTTTTGGAGGAGCCGATATATGTACCTGTAAGCAAGAAAAATAAAAAAACAAAGAAAGAGGGAAGCACAGAAGATATCGGTGAGCAAAACGAAAAAACACCGAAAAAAGATAAAGAAAACATGGATATATACAGTAATTAAAAAAAAACAGGTGATGAGTCAAATTAGTTGATATATCTTTTCCCCCCGCCCGGAGCGGGGGGAAAAAGAAGGGATTTCAATTATTTTGAGATATAGCCAAAAAACAACGTGGAGGTTAAAGTTTTGAATAATAACAACAACGATTTGGAATCTATGAAGTACGGCGCTTCTGAAATACAGGTTTTAGAAGGGCTCGAAGCGGTAAGAAAAAGGCCCGGAATGTACATAGGGTCAACAGGACCCAAAGGGCTTCATCATTTAGTATATGAAATAGTGGATAACGCAATAGACGAAGCCCTGGCTGGGTTTTGCGACAAAATAACTGTTGAGCTTTTACCGGGAGATATAGTAAGAGTAACGGACAACGGAAGAGGAATACCAGTTGGAAAACACCCTAAAATGGGAATATCCGCAGTTACAGTTGTGTTTACAACACTTCACGCCGGGGGGAAGTTTGGCGGAAGCGGATATAAAGTTTCCGGCGGGCTGCACGGAGTAGGGTCCTCGGTTGTAAACGCTTTGTCTGAATGGCTTGAGGCAGAAGTATTCAGTTCGGGAAAAATTCATTATCAAAAATTCGAAAGAGGAGCAGCCACTACAGAACTCGAGGTAAGAGGGGAAACAGAGCAAACAGGCACGCGTATAACGTTTAAAGCGGACCCTTTAATTTTTAAAGAGACTACCACCTATGAATTTAATGTTTTAGAGATGAGGCTTCGTGAGCAAGCTTTTTTAAACGCCGGAACCAGGATAATTTTGGAAGACAAAAGAAACGAAGAAAATACGGAAGTTCGGGATTTTAAATATGAAGGCGGTGTGTCAAGTTTTGTAGACTTTATTCATAAAAAAAGAAAACACGAAGTGGTGCACCCGGATATAATAATGCTTTGCGGCGCAAACTCCGATAACACGGCAAGCGCGGAAATAGCCATTCAATATAACGACAGTTATAACGAATTAATACTTTCTTTCGCCAACAACATTCACACCACAGACGGCGGAACACACGAAGACGGATTTAAAAGAGCCCTTACAAAAGTAATGAACGATTATGCAAGAAAGTTTAATGTTTTGAAAGAAAGCGACAGAAATTTTTCGGGCGAAGATGTAAGGGAAGGCCTTACCGCCGTAATAAGCGTAAAGGTAGTAAACGCGCAATTTGAAGGTCAAACCAAAGCAAAGCTCGGGAACACGGAAATCAAAGGGTTAATCGATGATTTAGTAACCGAAAGATTATATATGTACCTGGAAAAGAACCCCGCAGCGGCCAAAGCAATTCTGGACAAAGCACTTTCGGCCGCAAAAGCAAGAGATGCCGCGAGAAAAGCAAGAGATTTAGTAAGAAGAAAATCGGCTTTAGAAACAGCGTCGCTTCCGGGAAAATTATCAGATTGCCAGTCCAAAGACATGCAGGAAACAGAAATATACATAGTTGAGGGGGATTCCGCAGGAGGTTCCGCAAAGGGCGGGCGAGACAGAAGGTTTCAAGCTATACTGCCGCTTTGGGGAAAAATGCTAAACGTTGAAAAGGCAAGGCTTGATAAGGTGTATGGAAACGAAAAGTTAATGCCAGTAATAACGGCGCTTGGGTGCGGTTTGGGCGATGATTTTAATTTGGAAAAACTCAGATACGGAAAAGTAATAATAATGGCGGATGCCGATGTGGATGGTTCCCATATCAGAACGCTATTGCTTACGTTTTTCTTTAGATTTATGAGAGCACTTGTCGACGCGGGCCATGTTTATATAGCTCAGCCTCCGCTTTACAGGCTTACAAAATCAAAAAAACACACCTATGCATACTCCGACGAGCAAAGAGACGAAGTGTTAAAAGAGCTGGGGCAGGGCATAGATATACAAAGATATAAAGGCCTCGGAGAAATGGATTCAGACCAGCTTTGGGAGACGACCATGAATCCGGAAACACGAATAATGCTCAAAGTAAAACTTGAGGACGCAGAAGCCGCAGACGAGATATTTACTGTTCTGATGGGAGATAAAGTAGAACCCAGACGTGAATTTATAGAAAAAAACGCTAAATATGTACAAAACCTTGATGTATAATATAGCTGTTACGATTTAAAACAGTCCTCAAAAGTAAATTTATCCGTGTACTTTCTCCCGGCCGTCGGCCGGGAGAAAGTTATAAAAATCAGACGCTTTTCAAACGAAACAGTTATATATAGTAAAAACCCTTTAGCATACTGTTATTGAAGTTCCCCCCGTCTTTCGGGTTATGCCTCAAAACAATTGGAATTTCCTGTTTTCCTCCCCGCGAGCCTGCGGGGGGAAAAATATCACCAACCGATTTGGCCCACAACCCGCCTTCGGCGGGAAAGAAACAAAAATATAATTATTTTGAAAAATGTTTGATTTTTTACTGTGCTTTCTCCCCGCAGTGGTGGGAAGAAACCGTAAGAACAACTTTGTTTTTTCAAGTATAACGACTATATTTTTTACTGTGCACGGTGAGTAAAAATGTGATATAATATTATTGTTGCTTTTTAAAAAAAGCAAACTTGTGGACGTGCTTTTTTCGCTTCGTCGTCAGCGGGGGGAGAAAGCTATAAGAACCCAAACGTTTTTCAAGAACATTTAACTATAATAAAAATTAAAAAGGAGAGCGAGATCAATGGACGATGCAGACCCAAGTCCTGACGGGAGCAAGTATAGCGAGGGGCTATTTTTAAGCACGGAAAATCACGGCAACAACTCAGAGGAATTAACAGCAAATACAGACTGGGACGGATCCGAATCGGAACTGATTTTCGATGAAGACACAGAAACATATGAAGACAATATGACGGGCATAAAGCTATCATATAAACTTGGTAAGGAAGATATATACGAGTTTATAAAAAACAGCGCGCCTTACGAAAAAAAGAAAACAGAAAAGAATAAACACACCGCGCTGCAAGCTGTAATGTTTATAATGTTGATAGTTTTAGCTGTAATCACAAGGAACAATTTATATACGTTTGTTTCACTAATACCGTTTTTAACTGGCGTCAGTTTGTGGATTATACCGCACCTTAGTATGAAAAATTTGGTAAACAGCATTTATGATGGGCGCGAGTACGCTGTTGAAATTTTCCCGAATAAAATAGAGGTACTACACGCGGGGTTAACAAAAGAGTTTCCTTTGGACGAAAGCGGAAAATGCGAGATAATAACCGATAAATTGATTTTAGTTTATTCTAAGGCGAAAGAACCGCTAATAATACCGATAAGGGCAATAAAGCCGGATTGTTTACCGGATATACAAGCAATGATAGTAGCCGGGGCACGGCCAATATAGTGTTTAACTTAAGGAGCATAAACTCTTGTAACTCTTTTCCCGCGAGCCCGCGGGGAAAGAGTGCATAGAAAAAGCCTTTTGAAACAGTGATGTTTTTGTTCTTTCCCCCGCGAGTCGGGTCGTGTCTCAAAATAATTGAACTCCCTTCTTTTAATTTGACCCATCACCCGCGAGTCGGCGGGGAGAGATAGCACGAACAAATTTGCTTTTTTAAGTGTAACAGCTATAAATTAAGTTTAATTTCCCGAGCCGGTGGGGGGCAAATTGGTTGGTAATATTTTCCCCCTTGCCCGTGGCGGAGGTAAAAGTGGGGGGATAAAAATGCTCGAAAAAACAATAAAAATATTCTTCTTAGGTTCTGGGCATCTTGCCAAAGACGCCCCGTCACCAGGGAAAGTCGCTAAGAATCCTGTAACTAAAAAGACTGATAAAAATATATATTATGTATGTAGCCCAAATAAAGACTCATATAAAGTTTCCGGCCCTACTGCACTTAATGGTATTTTTTCTGATAGATCCATAGGGCAGCAAGTTAGAAATTCATGTGCATTTTTTTGTGATGTTATAACGCATGAACTAACACAAAATATCCGCCTTATAATAATAATTAAGGGGCATAGTCGCGGTGGAATCATTGCTAAAAAGGTATATGCATTCTTATTTAACAGATTTAGCAAAAAGGTTACATTTGTCCCTCCTCTTTATCTGGACCCATATGCCGGCCCTATTAGTAATATTTTGAAAGAGAATGACCAAATAGAAGATTCTGGAGTGGTGGTATATACTGTTAATGAACAACGGTTTAGAACTCCTGCGTCTGTGACTTCTGCAAGTATTGTTATTTTCACAAATGTTGCACACGATAGATGCCAATTTATTAAACCACCAAAAGGTGATACAAGTGGCACCTATTTTCTTAAAGGCGGTGGAGATGAAGATGCGGTTTTACAGCATTTTAAAATCATGATAAGACAATTATGTGAACAATTAAAAGCTAAGTTGAAAATAAAGTCGAGTTCCAATCCCAATTACAGCGAGGTGGATAAGCTAGGAAAAGATATTAAAACATTTAAAAAATCATCTCGAGAATATGTTCAGAAAAATTTAATAAAAATTGAAAATGCATCCCAAGTTAAAGACTGTTTAGATTATTTGTTAATAAAAACGGGGACAAAACGTACAAAACAGAGAGATGATATAGTGTTTAACAGACTTAGTCAAATAGCTAAAAGTGCGGTTGAAGAATGGAGAAAAGAGCACGAAAAGAAAAAGTTCAAATTGTTTTGAGACATAACCGTAAAAATCTTTTCAAACAGTGGCATTTTTGTTCTTTCCCCGCCCGTGGGTAGTGGTCCAAATTTGTTGATAACATCTTTTCCCCCCGCCTGTGGCGGGGGGCAAGAAGGGATTTCAACTATTTTGGGACACGACCCGCCCGTGGCGGGAAAAGAAAAAGCTCTAATTATTTTGAGGCATGACCGAGTTTTTACCGATCTATAAAAGAGATAAAAGTAAAGATTTAAGGAGAAAACGATGGAAAATCAAGACGACACAAAAGAAACAATGCCACAAGTAATAGAAGTTGATATAGAAAAGGAAATGAAAAACTCTTTTATGGCTTATTCTATGTCAGTAATAGTGGCAAGGGCTTTGCCGGACATCAGAGACGGATTAAAGCCCGTGCACAGACGAATATTATATACGCTTTTTGAAGATAATTTAGGCCCTGATAAAGCGTATAGAAAGTGCGCAAACACTGTAGGTTCGGTGCTGGGAAGATATCACCCGCACGGAGACGCATCTGTTTATGATGCTTTAGTGCGTCTTGCCCAGGATTTTTCCATGAGGTATACATTGGTTGATGGCCACGGAAACTTTGGTTCCGTAGACGGAGACCCCCCGGCTGCGTATAGATATACGGAATCCAGAATGAGTAAAATAGCTGTTGAAATGCTGACAGACATCGATAAAGAAACAGTAGATTTTGTACCAAACTACGATGATAGACTAAAAGAGCCAACCGTGCTTCCTTCAAGGTACCCAAATTTACTTGTTAACGGGTCAACGGGAATTGCGGTAGGAATGGCGACAAATATACCTCCTCACAATTTGGGAGAGGTTATAGACGCAATGTGTTTGATGATAGACAATCCCGAAGCGGATTTACTTGAGTTAATGTCTAAGATAAAAGGTCCCGATTTCCCCACCGGAGCTGTAATAATGGGGATGGCCGGGATAAGGGCTGCTTATTCTACCGGTAGAGGAAAGATAACCGTAAGGGCTAAAGCCGAAATAGTTGAAGATGAAAAGACCGGCAGGTTTAAAATAGTTGTAACGGAACTTCCTTATCAAGTCAATAAAGCGCGCCTTATTGAAAGCATAGCGGATATGGTCAAGGAAAAGCGCATAGACGGAATCGTAAATATAGAAGATCATTCTGACAGAAACGGCATGCATATACAGATAGATCTCAAAAGAGACGCTTCGGCGCAGATAGTTTTAAATCAACTTTACTCATATTCGCAGCTTCAAACAACGTTTGGCGTGATAATGCTGGCAATTGTCGGCGGAGAACCAAAAATATTAACTCTTAAAGATACTTTAAAGCTCTATATAGATTTTCAGGTAGAAGTTATTACCAGAAGGACAAAATTTGAACTCAAAAAAGCGCAGGAAAGAGCGCATATCTTAGAAGGACTCAAAATAGCGCTTGATAATATAGACGAAGTAATAAATATACTCAGAAGCTCAAAATCAATACCGGAAGGAAAGCAAAGGCTTGCTGAAAGGTTTGGCCTTGATGACGTGCAAACCCAAGCAATTGTGCAAATGCCGCTGGGGCGTTTAACCGGGCTTGAAAGAAATAAAATAGAAGACGAATTGTTGGCTTTAGAAGCTAAAATAGCGCAGCTTTCAGCAATACTTGCCGATAGCGCAAAGCTTTTGCATATAGTTAAAGAAGAAGCGATGGATATACGCAAAAAATTTGCGGATGAAAGGCGAACCGAGATACTGTCAGTTAGCGGTGAGGTTGATATAGAAGATTTAATACCCAAAGAAGACTGCGTTTTAACCATGACGATTTTAGGATACGTAAAAAGGCAGAACCCGGACGTATATAAACTCCAGCACAGAGGCGGACGCGGTATATCTGGTATGACGCGCAGTAAAGAAGATATAGTAAGCGAAATGTTTATAACAAACACTCACGATTTTGTAATGTTTTTTACAAACCTTGGAAGAGTATATAAAGTAAAAGCATACGAAATACCCGAAAGCTCAAGAATATCAAAAGGGCTTAATATCGCGAATTTAATACCGATTGTTTCGGGAGAGAGAGTAACGTCTATAATAAGAGTGCCGAATTTTGAAGAAAATCAGTATTTGGTAATGCTTACGAAAAAAGGCGTTATTAAAAGAATAAGACTTTTAGCTTTCAGCAGCATAAGGAAAGGCGGACTTATAGCGGTTGATTTAGATGAAGGTGACGAACTTTGCTGGGTTAGAAGGACAGACGGTGACAACGAACTGATAATCGCAACAAAGAAAGGAAAGGCAATAAGGTATAAAGAAGCGGACGTTAGGTGTGTTGGAAGAACCGCAAGAGGCGTAAAAGCCGTAACTTTAAAACCCAGTGATGAAGTTACTGGAATGATGGTAGTCACGCCGGAGCACAAAGTTCTTACAATATCAGAAACAGGCTTTGCAAGAATTTCACAAACAGATGATTACAGACTTCAAGCAAGAGGCGGACAGGGCACTATAAATTATCGCACGGAAAGACACGGTAATGTGGCGGCAATTAATCAGGTAAGTGACGACCAAGACATAATAATAATATCAGCAAACGGAATAATTATCAGGATTGAGGCAAATTCTATCAGGCAGTGTTCAAGGCCTTCTAAGGGTGTAAAAGTCATGAAATTAACAGAAGGCAATAAAGTGGTTGCGGTTGTATGCGTGCCGCATGAGGAACAAGAGGATAATGAATTAGAAGAAGACGGCGAAGTGTGATTGATTTATGGCTGCCCACACTTTAAAAAAGTTCAGGCATTAAAGCCCTTGGGCTCGCAGGATAGCGAACCCAAGGGCGTATGTTGTTTTTAAGTTCAATTTTAACTTCACAATTATTTCTGCGCCGTGATTATCGATACCAGCCATCATTAAACCTACCAATAACTGTGTTTATGGCTTTTAATTCATAATTCACTTTATTGTGCCCAATGTTAGGAATATTTTAGCATCACTTTTCCCCGCGTAACATCTCACGCTGCTTACGGTTTGCTTCAACAAATTCCGCCATGCTTGGGTGCGTTAGCAACCATTCTCTTTCCCACTTTTCATATTCGTTGGACCTTCTACCGCCTGACGCTAAACTTAATTCATCATCTTT
>JAISWM010000080.1 GCA_031270785.1 Oscillospiraceae bacterium | reverse complement strand
TTAATTTGTAAGTAAAATTTATTAAAAGGAGTGTTCAAATTTGAATTTTTTTAAAAAATCATTTGCAATTGTCTTCGCATCAGTTCTCAGCTTATGTACATGTTTTGCAACCCCCCCTGGCTATGAGGGTCCGGAGCATATATTTAAAGTAGTTTTTTTAGGCGATAGTGGAGTTGGAAAGACATGCGTTATGAATCGCATAGTTAACGATGTTTTTTTAAATAGTCACAATCCAACTGTAGGGGTTGATTATCGTGTAGTGACATATGATCTTGGAAGTGGTAAATATGCACATCTGAAAATGTGGGATACCGCCGGTCAAGAAGTGTTTCGCGGCTTGGTACCAATGTATCTACGTAATTCGCAATGTGTTCTTTTAGTGTTTGATGTCACTTCACGACCAAGTTTCGAGAGTATACGTTATTGGTTTGAATGCGTAAAAAATGGTGTAGACCAAGATTTATCGCAAATAGCAATTTCAGTTGTGGGTAACAAAATTGACTTGCCTAATCGCGAAGTATCTCCCGAAGAAGGTCTGAATCTAGCTAATTTATTAAATGCGGGATATTTCGAAGTTAGTGCAGCGACCAAAGAGGGCATACAAGAGGCCTTAATGGGGACTGTGGATGAAGCAGTGGAAAAATATAATAATAGACCTCGTGTTGTTGAGCCGGTGCGTTTAGAAGGTACAGCAAAAAAAGCAGGATGTTGCTGATTGCTAAGCCAAAGATTATAGTAAAAACCGTTTGAAAACATGGTCGCGCCATAAAATAATTAAAATTCTTTCTTCCCCCCGCCTTTGGCGGGGGTAAAATATTATCAATTAATTTGGACCACTACCGAAAATATAATGATATAACTGCTTTTCTTGAAAAGAACCATATGAGTAAGTCACCACTCCGCCCGCCGGTGGGGGGTGACTTTTAAAATTTATACTTTTTTCAAACGCAGTGGCTATATAAGCGTGAAAAAGGCAGGGAGGCAACGTCACGTTTTTATGATACTAAGTGACCTTTTAGCAAAACTTTCATGCCTTAACTGTTTATTTTTTATCTCTGGTTCAAAGTTCGGCAAAATGCCGAGGTTTGCCCCCATTGGCTGAAAGTTTTTTATATTTTCATCGCTTATATAATTTGCAAGTGCCCCCATAACAGTTTCTTTCGGGAAAACTACAGCACTTTTATTTTGGAAAATTTTAGTGGCATTTATTCCCGCTATGAACCCTGATGAAACAGACTCTATATACCCCTCTGTGCCGGTTATCTGCCCGGCAAAAAATAGTTTTTGATTAGTTTTAAATTGGTATGTAGGGTAAAGCAATTTCGGGGAATTTATGAAAGTGTTTCTGTGCATTACTCCATATCTTACGATTTCCAAATTCTTGAGCGCCGGTACAATACCAAAAACTCTCGTTTGTTCCGAAAATTTTAAATTAGTTTGAAACCCAACCATATTATAAAGCGTACCTTCTTTATTTTCACGCCTCAGCTGCACGACCGCGTACGAGCGTTTACCTTCTTTGGGATTTTTAAGCCCTACGGGCTTCATGGGTCCATATCTTAATGTATCAATTCCTCGCAGCGCCGCCACTTCTACCGGCATACACCCTTCATAAACTTTAGGATTTAAAACATCAAAACCGTGTACAGGGGCTCTTTGCGCGCCGATTAGTTCATTATAAAAAAATTTATATGTTTCTTCGTCAAGCGGGCAGTTTAAATAAGATGAAGCATCTCCTTTACCATACCTTGATCCCCAAAACGCGAAATCCATATCTATACTTTCAAAAGTCACAATTGGAGCAGCTGCATCAAAAAAACTCAAAAAACCTTCGCATAAATCCGATATTTTATTTGCAAGAGCGTCTGATGTAAGGGGACCTGTTGCGATTATATTTATATCATCATAATCTATGTCAGTTATTTCTTGAGTTTTAAAATTAATCAGCGGGTGGTTTAAAATTTCTTTTGTAACTAGCTCAGAAAATTTTTCCCTGTCTACAGCCAAAGCCCCTCCGGCAGGTACTGAAGTTTTATCTGCGCATTTAAGTATTAATGAATCTAAAACCCTTAATTCCTCTTTTAAAAGCCCTGCGGCGCTGTCTGTTTTTTGGGCCTTAAAAGAGTTCGAGCATACAAGCTCACAAAGATTATTGTTTTTATGCGCGGGAGAAAATTTATGTGGTTTCATATCAAAAAGATTGACTTTTATTCCTCTTTTGGCAATTTGATATGCGCATTCACACCCCGCAAGTCCTGCTCCTATTACGTTTATATTATCATTCATTATTCTGCGTCTTTTCGTATCCACAGTTTTCTGTTTTACAATAAATTTTTGTGGTTTTTTTAGTTTGTTTCTGATAAAGATTGTCACCGCATTTGGGGCACAAATCATTTAAGGGTTTATCCCATGATATAAAGCGGCACTTTGGAAAATTGCCACACCCAAAAAAGGCCCTTCCTTTTTTGCTTTTCCTTTCTGTGACGTTTCCGTCCTTGCACTTAGGGCATTTTACACCTATTTCATGCGAAATACTTTGTTTATGAGTACATTCAGGGTACCCGGGGCAAGCTATAAATTTGCCAAATCTTCCCCTTTTAATTACCATTTTTCTTCCGCACTTTTCGCAGACAATATCTGTTTGATCTTCTTTTAATTCTATTTTGTCGTCTTTCATGTCTTCTTTGGCTTTTTCCAGGGTTTTAGAAAATTCTGTGTAAAATTCTTCCAGTATTTTTGTCCACTGAATTTTTCCGGATTCTACAACGTCTAAATCATTTTCCATCTGCGCCGTAAACTTTACGTTTACTATTTTCGGAAACCCTTTTTTCATTAATCCGTTGGTGGCTTCACCGAGTTCTGTGGGTTTTAACGTTTTAGCCTCTCTTGTTACGTATTCTCTTGACGTAATTGTTGATATAGTCGCGGCATATGTTGAAGGTCTTCCTACGCCGTATTCTTCAAGGGTTTTTATAAGCGAGGCTTCGGTATATCTTGGCGGAGGCTGCGTAAAATGCTGATTTGAATTCAGATCTTTAAGCCTAAGCGGCATATTTTCTTCAAGGTCAGGGAGCGCTTTTTCTTTTTCGTCGTCTATATCTTTTCCCTCTGTATACAAAACAGTAAATCCGTCAAAGTCTACGGTATATCCTGATGCTTTAAACAAATATTCCCCCTCGGTTATGTCAACCCCCGTGGTGCTTTGCACACTGCTTGACATCTGGCACGCTATAAACCTTTCCCAAATTAGTTTATATAGTTTATATTGGTCTGAACTTAAACTGTTTTTTACTTGCTCGGGCGTTATTTTTGGCGTTGACGGCCTTATTGCCTCGTGGCCGTCTTGGGCGCTTGCTTTTGTTTTGAACCTCCTGGGCTGAGGAGGCAAATATTTTTTCCCCCATTTGCTAAGGATATAATCTTGAGCTTCTTTTATAGCGTCTTCGGAAATGCGCAGGGAATCAGTTCGCATATATGTTATAAGTCCCATTGCACCCAACCCTTCAATTTCCAAACCTTCATAAAGTTCTTGCGCCACTTTCATAGTGCGTTTTATTTGAAACCCAAGTTTTCTTGAAGCATCTTGCTGAAGCGTGGACGTAATAAACGGGGGCGCCGGGTTTTTCTTTCGTTTGCCTTTTTTAAGGTTCAAAACTTTATAATCTTTATTTTCAAGTTTTTTAAATATTTCTTTAGCTTCAGACTCATTTTTTATATCAATTTTGTTTTTTAAATCTCCATAAAAAGAAGCGGAAAAATGTTTTTTAGATCCCTTCGGTATAAAATCAGCATCTATTGACCAATATTCTTCGGACTTAAATTTACGTATTTCTTCTTCCCGATCTACTATTATCCTTACTGCTACAGACTGAACACGCCCAGCAGAAAGCCCTTTATGAATTTTTTTAGATAAAAACGGGCTTAATTTATATCCAACAAGCCTGTCAAGTATTCTTCTTGCCTGCTGCGCATTTACTAAGTCAGTGTCTATTGCCCTTGGCGACTTCATTCCAAGGCCGACTCCCGTTTTTGTTATTTCATTAAAAGTTACTCTGTTAGCGCCTTGCGGATCAAGGCCCAAAAGATAAGATAAATGCCACGAAATCGCTTCCCCTTCACGATCAGGGTCCGTTGCCAGAAATATTTTTTTGCTTTTTTTAGCTTTGTGCTGAATTTCTTCGACTATTTTTTCTTTGCCTTTTAAAATTGTGTAGGTGGGTTTAAAGCTATTTTTTACGTCTACGCTTAATCTTTTTTCCGGTAGATCTCTTACGTGCCCCATCGAAGCAATGATGTCGTAATCTTTTCCTAAGTACTTTTTTATTGTTCTGGCCTTCGCCGGCGACTCTACTATAACTAAGTTTGACATTATTATTCACAACCATCCCAAATTAAATTATATATTTTTCAGATTTTAAATCCCTTGTTTTTGTTATTCCCGCCCATGACGGGAATAACGCAAAAATAAAAGCCTAAATTTAAAGTTTGATGAGTTTATAACTGTTTTCACCAAAAGAGCACATTCATTTGTGTATTCCTTCCCCGCCGTCAGCGGGGAAAGAGCTCCGAGAGTTTAGACTTTTTAAATTAAAACTATTGTTTTGCGGCATACATTTTGCCTGGATAAGATTTTATAAAACCGCAAATTTCAAGCTGCGTGATAATAGAAAGCAAGTTTTTTATATGAATATTAGTATTTACAGATATTTGATCAATATGGCTTTTTCCGGTTTTTTTAATCGATAAATACACATTTTTGCACTCTTCCGATAAAGAATCCACAGCAGATTCATTATTATAAGCAAACTTTATTTCAGGCGCGGCATTTTTATTTGCCGCCGGTTTAGCAATAACGGGTTTATAGCACGAATTTATAGTTTCTTCTTTTTCTTTTTGAAAATTTATATTTTTTCCTTTGATATTATATTCATTTAATATGTCTTGCGCGCAAGTAACTACCTTTGCTCCGCCTCTGATTAATGAAAATGTGCCTTGAGATACCGGGCTTTCCTTGCCAACAGGGACCGCAAAAACATCTCGGTACTGGCTACTTGCCAAGTTAGCGGTTATTAATGAACCGCTTTTCGCTCCAGCTTCTATAACAACTGTCCCGGACGATAAGCCGGAAATTATACGGTTTCTTATCGGAAAATTTGAGAAAAAAGCGGGCAAGTCCGGAGGATATTCCGATATTAATGCACCGGTTTTTGATATTTCCCTTCGAAGAGGTCCATTTTCTGCAAGATATTTACAATTTATGCCGCATCCAAGCACCGCCATTGTTTCTCCACCGGCTCTTAAAGCTCCGCTGTGCGCTGACCGGTCTATCCCCAAAGCGCCTCCGCTGATAATTATAACACCTTCTTTGGCTAGATTATAAGCCATCTCAAACGCTGTTTGCATACCGTAAAGCGTCGCGTTTCTTGTGCCGACTATAGATACACACAATTTCTTATCTATATTACTTATATCCCCATTTATGTACAGCACACAAGGAGGATTTACTATGCTTTTTAATTTTTGAGGATAGTCTTTATCTTCAAGAGTGATTATTTGATACCCGAGAGACACCGACCTATCTAAAATCGCAGCTGCTTTTTGCACAGTAGATTCCAGTAAAGACGATATTTCCTTATTTGTAAAACAGCCGCATAGTCTCCACTCTTTTTCCCTCGCGTTATAAAATTTTTGTATATTTTCATAAAGTAAATTTATGGTTCTCACCTTATGGCTTCCATATTTTAAGGCATTTTGCAGCCATATCCAATAAATTTTATTGTTCACCCAAATTCCCCTCGCCCTGTTATTTCCCAAATAATTATCCCCGCGGCTACCGCTGCGTTTAGTGAATCTATTTCTTGATTAGTAGGTATTGTTACTCTTTTATCACACAGCTTTATAGTCTCCGGGCTTATCCCGCTTCCCTCATTACCTATGATTACGGCGATTTTTTTGCCGTATTTAATTTTTGATATGGGGCTGTCGTTTTTATCCGCAGTAGAAGCATAAACTTCAAACCGATATTTTTTTAATTTGGAAATGAAAGTTATAATATCATTTACCTTAAAGATGTCAAGTCTAAAAACACTTCCCATACTTCCGCGAAGTACTTTCGGATTATAAATATCGCAAGAACTTTTAGTTACTCCTACAGATTTTATTTTCATTGCATCACAAATTCTAAAAAGAGTACCCAAATTATGAGGATCTTGAATATTTTCCAAAATTACAATCTTGTTGTTTTTTACTATTTTATCCAACATTTGGGTTTTATCAACCGTTTGGCACAAGCATATTATTCCCGGTGGAGATGCCATATCCGAAATTTTATTCATTATTTTATTATTTACTTCATAGATAATAAAAGTGCTGTTATTCATAATGTTTTTTAAATCTTGCTTATACTTTTCATATGACTCCGGGGTTATAAAAATACTGTCGATTTTAATTTCGGACTTTAAAACTTCTTTTACCAGCTTTATTCCTTCAACGGCAAATTGATTACTTTTTTGTCTGTATTTAGGCTGTTTTATAATTTTTTCTGCGTGTTTTATTTTTTCGTTTTGTATGCTGGATATTACTGCGATGTCTATACTCATTTTTTTCTCCCAAATTAAAAATTTACATCTTAAAAAGAATTATATTTTTGCTATTTTCCCCCCGCGAATTAGGTTGTGGGCCAAATTAGTAGATATTAGATCTCCTCGGAAACTTATGATACAATAACAGAACCGAGACAGAACGGAGGGCCAAAAAAATGAACCATTTTGAAAAAACAAATAACCTTAGCAATGAGAATTTCAAACAAATAATC
>JAISWM010000090.1 GCA_031270785.1 Oscillospiraceae bacterium | reverse complement strand
TTTCTGCTTGAAACACCGCATGAAAATTTGGTAGGATACAAGGAAGAAATAGATTTTGTTAAAAGCATGAGAAAGTAAGTGCCGAGATATTAGGTCATGTCTCAAAATAATTGAAATTCTTTCTTTTCCCCACGCATTGGCGGGGGGAAAGTTGTAAAAATCAGACGCTTTTCAAACGAAACAGCTATATATGAAATTCAAAGTAAAAACGACTATGCGACATATCAAACAAACTATAACGATAGCTATCGTTTTTGCCTTAATAGCGATATTTTTGGCGGCTTGCATGCCTAATGAGCCGCAGCTGCCTAGCGGGGCGGACGGCAGTTCTGCGACCGAAACAGAATCCAACCATACTGTACCTGATACCCCGAAAAATGAGGAGGGCGAAAAAATGTTAGTAACATATTTTTCCTGCACGGGAACAACGGAAGGCATTGCAAAGAACATTGCAAACACGGCAGGCGGGAAACTTAATCAGATTTTACCCGAAATTCCGTACACCACCGCTGACCTTAACTATAATGACAACAACTCTCGTGCTAATAAAGAGCGAAATGATAGTACAGCCCGCCCTGCTATTAAAGACGGCGCAATAAGCGTATCGAATTACGATGCCATATTTTTAGGCTATCCCATTTGGTGGGGACAAGCTCCAAAAATCATTTCTACATTCCTTGAAAGCCAAGATTTTTCCGACAAGACGATTGTGCCGTTTTGCACTTCTTACAGTAGTGGAATTGGTTCGAGCGACACAAATTTACACGAACTGGTGGCTTTCGCAAATTGGCTGCCGGGTAAGTGTTTCGCAAATGGCGCAAGCAAAACAGAGGTATCGAAATGGATAGCCGGCCTTATAACTAACGATCTTGAAAAAATCTAATTTTTTGTTACTTTCACCCACGCCATAGGCGGGGGAAAACCGTACGAACAAATTTATTTTTTTTCAAATGTATAGCAAAAACTATTTAGAAACGTGGTATTATTTACGTTTTTTCTACCGCCGAATGCGGGGGGAAAACAAAAATGTCATTATTTCAAAAGGCTTTTACTATAGCGAATATTGAAGACCAAGAGATTAGACTCAAATAAGATTAAAAACAGTATCAGAGAAAGGCGTGAAAAACTTTCAGTGAATAAAGCAAAAGGGCGTTCCAAAAATGGATTTATTGAGGTGGAAGAAAGCAATTATAAAGGTGGTAAGCTCAGTAAAATAGTAATTGAGTCAATCATTCCGTATATCAAAAGGTTAAATGAGCATGGGGTAAAATATGTAATAGCAAAAGTCGTTCCGGGCAGTGACCTTGATTATGTTGCGATAAATCAAGTTAAAAGGTTTTTATCTGTAAGAAGATCTATAAAGCTCGGCAAGGGCCTGGGGAGGGTTTACGTGCAATACAGACGCGGTGGAGTGCGTATAGAGCTATCCGGGTTTATAAGATCTGTAATTAAAATGATAACCATAACAGATCGGCAAATTCTTGATATTTTTAATGATATACTTGACCAAATTCAGGATAAATATGTAAAAAACCCGGAATATATAATAAATAAAATTGACAATATTATTGCGGATTTATCAAATTCCGGAATATACAAACCGGAGACGTCTGAAGAAAAAACATTATATGATTTAGTGCTATTGATACTTTTAAATCATTATAAGTTAATAGATGATATACCGCTGTGGATAGAGCCGGCACTTTATAATCTGAAACAAGCGGAGTTTATAGAGCAGTGGGTAGAATCGTTTATAACATATATTTCGAGTATATTATTAAATATTAGCGAGAATATTTTTTTAAATTTTAAAGTTACGTTTGATTCTGTGCTTTTACGTACACTTTTAAACAGAAAAACCAATAAAGGGCAAATTTCTAAATTATTAAAGGTACTGGACATAAATATAGATACACTCGTTTCAAATTTCACAAAAAATTATGTCAGCCCAAGTTTTTTAAGAGATATGGGGGAAATTTTAGGGAATTTGGTAAGCAGCGCTTTAAGTGAAGTGTCAAAAAAAGAAGAAAATAACATTAATAAAAATAATATCAATGAACTCACAGGAGAAAGCAATTTTATTAATCTTACTATGACGTTTGGGGAAAATCCTTTTACTCAAAGAAGGTTAAGATGGTATACAAAAGGGTATTCTGATTACAGGTTCATAGAATATAGCAGTGATAAAAATTTTAAAAATTCTTTTAAAGCGGAAAGCGAATGCATTCCTGTATCTGTTCCAAAACCAATATTAAATTTAGGGATAGTTTCTACTTACAGCGAAGATGTAATGCACAAATACTCTGTAAAACTAGACAATTTATGCGAAAACACCAAATATTATTATAGAATTTGCGATGTAAACGGCAGCGCTATCGGAGAAACATATAATTTCACTACAAAATTCAGCTATAAAAATTTTAAATTCATTGTTTTAGCTGATTCGCAGGGTATGACTAAATATGATTATGATATTTTTATAAATGTATTTAAAGAAGCTGTAGATAAAATCCCTGATTCGGATTTTATTTTACATTTAGGTGATTTTGTGGACGACGGGAATAATGAAAATTACTGGCGTTGGATTTTGGATTCTAAATTATGGGCAAAAAACGCTGTAGTACCGTTAATAGGAAATCACGAATCGAAAAAAGGGAATTTTCCGGGCAGCGGTTTTGTTGAAAACCCTATTTCAAGGCATTTTTATATAGAAGATCTTTTCTCAAATAAAACCTCAAAAGAAGTATATTATTCATACGTATACAATAACTGCATTTTTATTGTATTAGACACAAATGATCTGAGCGGCAACGGAGAACTTAATAAACAGCAGTATAAATGGGCATTAAAAATAGCCAAAACGGCTAAAACAAAATGGAAGATATTAGTGGCTCATAAACCGCCTTATTCAAACGGGCCGCACCATAGTGACCCTGATGTATATGAAACCGGAAAACAAATTATTAATATAGCGTATGAAGCGGAGGTGGACTTAGTCATAGGCGGGCATGATCATGTTTATGTCAGAACGCCTGCCTTGGCTAAAAATGAAGAATGCAAATGTAAAAGAAAAACAATTGTAAGAGGCAAAATAAGTTACGATACATTTATAGATCCTGACGGAACATTGTTTATAGTCCCCGGTACGTCCGGAGTTAAAAATTATAAACAAAATAAATATGTAACTATACCCGTTGAAAAGATATTAGATATTAAGAAACCCATTTATTCATCTGTAGAAGTTACTGATAATGTTATTTATTATACGTCCTATGTTTATAATTCGGATGAAAATACCTCCGAAGTTATAGATAGTTTTGCCATAGAAAAAAATATTTTGAGCCATAGAAGTATTGACAGCTGCGGCGTAATAAGAATGATAGACAATATTCCGCAGGATTCGCACGAAGTGGTTCACGAGCGAATTGAAAAAGCAATAAAATATTATAAAAGCCTTGAGTATGACGAAAAAGTTAAGGTTATAAATTATAATAAACTTTTGTTTTTTTCTAAAATTCTTGAATGTAATCAAAAGATACCCGGAGGAGATATTATTACCGTTAAAACAAAAAAAGAGTTCATAAACGCGGTAAAAAACAAAAAGATAAAAACGATTATTGCTAATTGTGAAGAAATAAAGTTCGAGAATATTTTCGGCCGAAATAGCAGGTGCGTTATCAGCAGGGATTTATGCATCAGAGGAAATGCAAAATTATCATTTGTAAATTTTATAGTAAAAAATGGTGCTACATTAATATTAGACGACACATTATGTATAGACAATTCCAGGAGAATTTTTTCTTTATATTTTTCTTTAAATACCATTGAACTTTATGATAATTGTAATTTAATAGTAAATAATAAGGTGTCAATCAATAATTCTTATGGTATAGGGAAAAAAGGATATTCAATTTTTATTAAAGGTGTAGGTACAAATGTATATTTAAATAGCGTCAGTCAAAGTTATTCTTCCGGAGGATTTTTGTGTTCTGATAAATTTGATACAAGGGTAGTGGTAAATGACGGAAGTTATGAAACAAGCGGGGGAAAATATGCGTTTAATGTAAAAGGGCAAATAAAAATAAATAAAGGATATGTGGGGAGTATAAAGGTTTTACATAATTCGTCGGCTGTTATTAACGGCGGCGTTATCGGGCAGGAAAATAAACTGAGCGCATCTGTTCCGATAGAGTGCGAAGACGGAACTATAACTATAGCAGGCGGAACAATAAATACCAGGGATGGCGTATCAATATACGGGCATGGTGAAAATACAGAGATTTTAATAAAGCCGGGACATGACGGTTCTGTAATAATTGATAAAAAAATATTTTATTTAGGAAATATTGAATATTATGGGGAAAATTTATTAAAAATTATTTTACCTGATAAGCTTCTCAGAAAAAATTATGGGAAAATATATTTGTGTTCATTTTCTTACGAAGAATATTTAATGGATTCTTATGAAAGCAGTAGAATAATAAGTGAATTAGACGCGAGTTCGCAGGATGCTTTTCATTTTGAGGCAAACAGTTCCAATTGCGGAGTATTTATGAAGGCACGGTATTTAGAAAACGCTTGTATAAAACCAATTTTATTAATAAATGGCGCAAAGTGTTATATATCAAGTAAAAATAAGATGCTATAGCTGTTACGATTTAAAACAGTCCTCAAAAGTAAATTTATCCGTGTACTTTCTCCCAGCCGTCGGCCGGGAGAAAGTTATAAAAATCAGACGCTTTTCAAACGAAACAGCTATATGATAGACCTGTCCGTAAATTTTACAGATTGCAATCAAAATCGGGTTGTGGCCCAAATTAGTTGATAATATCTTTTCCCCCCGCCTTCGGCGGGGGGAGAAAGAAGAAGTTTCA
The DNA here is from genome assembly GCA_031270785.1 of Oscillospiraceae bacterium. Taxonomy (GTDB): domain Bacteria; phylum Bacillota; class Clostridia; order Oscillospirales; family Acutalibacteraceae; genus CAQBRY01. Next base: position 23,975 of record JAISWM010000090.1, on the reverse strand, counting down.
ACAATTTTGAGACATAACCCAAAATCGACGACGGCGTATGAAAATACTTCCCGGGAGATTTACGGACAGGTCTAATATTTTGGGGTGCAAAACAAAATACCTGCTAATTTCTCGCCTCCGCCGCTAGGCGTAGAGAGACTGCACGAACAAATTTACTTTTTTCAAATGTAGCAACTATAACTTAAAAATCCGGTAAATCAGGAGATTTGGCCTAAATAAGATTAATTTTTTCATATATTTGTAGACTTTCATCAACATTATTTGTATAATATTATTCAAATAAATATTATAGAGGTGATAATACGATGGAAATTAAATTTCTTGCCCCAAAAATTATCGTGATAGAATTAAATAACGTCGCTAAAGGAATACAAGTCGCAACAAAAGGCAGAGAATCTAGAAGTTTACATAATACAATCACAAGTAATAAAAATCTCAATATTGAATTCACGAAAAAATTAAATCCTTTAAACAATCAATTATCTGAGTTGGGTTATGAATATAATATAGACCCTCAATTTAAGGTTTTTTGGGATCAGGTTATAACAAGCTTATTTGCTATACTAAAAAAACACCGTATTACATTAGATACCCCCAAAACAAATAAAAAAGATCCCGACTATGTTTGGATTCAGGAAAATCTCAATGAAACAGAAAAAATAATAGCATCTGTACAGCGTCAAATTAAAGAAATACAATCATTGACAGCCGCCAACCTAGATAAAATAGCGGTAACTGCCAGACGTTATAAAACAGAAGCTTCAACATCACAACAAGATTTTAAAAAGAAAAATGATGTTGTAACAAAATATATGAAGACACTTAAAACTGTAAAAGATGAAAATCACCCATGCGTTCTGTCAGATGAAAAAAAGTTTGTTGCAAAACTAAAAAAAAGTCTTGAAAAATGGCATGCTATTTATCCGGATGTTTCAAAAAACGCAGAAGACTTTTTAGCAAGAGCAAACGCATTTGATACATCTAAAATAACAAGTGTGGTAGATAAAAAAATTAGCTCATTTAAGAAACCAATAGAACAAAAACTTTCAAAATTCACTATTGAAATAAGTGAGTGTGCTAAGTCGTGTAATGGCGAAGTGGAATTTGGGGAAGCCCTAAAAAGATCTGATAAGATAGTCAAAGAAGCTAGATTATTTTTGATTAACTTTGGATGTGAGATAAAAAAGCTTGGTGAATGTGTTAGTGAGGCAATAAATAAAGAGAATAATACGTTGCGTGAAATTAAAATGAATTTTGTAGACGCCATCAATGATTTAATTGCGCTATATATTCTAATTGCCTCTTTAACTGAAGATTTATGGTCATTGCTGCATAATTTGGAAATAAGAGAATTGTTAGAAGGTATGTATGTATATGACAAAACAGAAAAAGATATGAACATGAAAAGCCCGCTAAACACGGACAGACTTAAAAATCCGGGAAAAAATCTGCAGTCATGTCATGCGATTGCTCATGGCAAAGAAAATATAAAGCAAGCATGGTATTATATGAATTACCCAACTTGGATTTTAGTAGATGAAACCGGCCAAGAAGGTGAAGTGCAGGGTATTGCTACTCCATATAAAGATTATAAACCTTTTCAAGAAGCTATTAGAAGAGTATATAGAGGACTGCTATAATATCTTTCTCCCTGCCCATGGGCGGGGGGAAAAGATATTATCAACTAATTTGACCAATCACCCGCGAGTCCGCGGGGGGGAACAAAAACGCCGCTGTTTTAAAAGGTTTTTGTTATGTATAGCTGTTCTGCTTGAAAAGCGTCTGATTTTTATGACTTTCTCCCAGCCGACGGCTGGGAGAAAGTACACGGATAAATTTACTTTTGAGGACTTTTTTAAATCGTAACAGCTATACGTTTAATCTAAAAAGTCTTTTAGAAATTTACTTCTGCTTGGATGACGAAGTTTTCTAAGCGCTTTGGATTCTATTTGCCTTATTCTTTCCCTGGTAACATTGAATACTTGCCCGACTTCTTCTAAAGTACGTGTTCGCCCGTCCACAAGGCCGAACCTCATTCTTAAAACTTTTTCTTCTCTCGGAGTAAGGGTATCAAGGACTTCAAGCAGTTGTTCTTTAAGTAATGCTTGCGAAGTTTTTTCGATTGGGGCAGGAGCGTCGTGATCCGGAATAAAATCTCCCAGATGACTGTCTTCCTCCTCGCCGATTGGGGCTTCAAGAGATACGGGGTCTTGCGAGGCTTTCATTACTTCTCTGATTTTTTCTGAGGGTAAATTAAGTTCGTCCGCTACTTCTTCCGGAGTAGGTTCTTGACCGTTATTATGCAGAAGCTGCCCCGATACTCTTTTAACCTTATTCATAGTTTCAACCATATGGACAGGTATCCTTATAGTCCTTGCTTGATCTGCTATTGCTCTTGTTATAGATTGCCTAATCCACCATGTGGCGTATGTGGAAAATTTAAATCCTTTGGTGTAGTCAAATTTTTCTACGGCTTTTATTAGGCCTAAATTTCCTTCTTGAATTAAATCCAAAAATTGCAAACCTCTGCCCAAATATCTTTTAGCTATACTTACGACTAACCTTAAATTTGATTCCGATAATCTTTGTCTGGCACGCTCATCGCCCTGTGATATGCGTACGGCAAGTTCCAATTCTTCCTTTGAATCTAACAAAGGAATCAGCCCTATTTCTTTTAAGTATGCTTTAACCGGATCGTCAACCGAGATGATCCCCGATAATTTGTCGTTTGACTCTTGCGAAGACGGATTTTTTGTTTTTGGCAAAATTTTATCTATAATTTTCAATTCGTCGTCTTGTGACTCTATAATTTTAACACCTAGTGACTCAATAGTATCATAAAGCTGTTCGATTTGATCGGGGTCGAAATCCATTTCTCCCATAGCGTCAAGGATATCGTCTGTACTTATTTTTCCGCTTAATTTACCGTGTTCCACCAGATCTTTGACGACATTATTGCCTTTAGGATCTAAAATTATATCGTAATCGTCCATATTTTTATCCCTGCCTCTACTGTTTTGTTTTTTTGAGTGTTATTATGTAATTTTTAAGTTCCGCAGAATTGATGTCTTGAATATCTTTAATTTTGGCCCTCTGATTTTCGTGTTCTATCAATAATATACATTCCTTAATAACTTGCTTGTTTATATATTCTCTTTTATAATCACATATTATTTTCGTAATCCTCCCGGCGCTCTCTACTTCGAACCCTTCAGACAGTATATTGTTTAAATTTAAATCTCTATTATTCAGTATCAACGTTTTCAGTGCCGAATACAACTTTTTATTAAAATTTACACCAAACAAATTTTCCGAAACCTTCGGGAGTATATTATCGGTAATATCGTAGTTGTTTATAATATAGGTAAGTATTGTCTCTTCCGCTTTTATTCTTTTTAAGCTGAAATCCTGATTATCTTTTGCATAGTAACCTAAAGTATGCGGTAAGATATTTTCTTTATTTTTATTTTTTGATATTTTTTTAAAATATTTACTGAGCTGAGATTTTATGGATTCTTTGCTTATATTTAATTCTGTACTCAGTTTACCGCAATATATGTCTTTTTCAATGTCATTTTCAATATTTGATAAAATTTTTAAAATTTCGGACGTATATTTTATCTTGTCTCCCGCATCATTAATATCATACTTGGTTTTTATATTCAATAATTTATATTCTATATCCGCAGCAGCGTTTTTAATAAGCTCTTTGAACCTTACCGCGCTTTCATCTTTATAATATTTTATAAATTCGTCCGGGTCTTTGCCGCTTGGAATTAAAATTACTTTTGACGATATTCCGTTTTGTTTAAAAATATCTATGGCTCTAAGTGTTGCTTTTTGCCCCGCGGCGTCCGAATCAAAGCAAAGTATTATCTCGTCTGTATAACGCGATATGAGCTTTACCTGCCCCGGGGTCAGTGCTGTGCCAAGTGTTGCTATAGTGTTTGTAAAACCCATTTGGTGAAGAGAAATTGTGTCCATATACCCTTCGGTGAGAATTAGGTTTTTTAAATTACTGTTTTTGGCAAAATTCATGGCAAAAATGTTATCACTTTTTTTAAATACAATTGTATCAGCAGTATTCAGATATTTAGGATTATTATTACTTATACTTCTGCCCCCAAAGCCTACTACGTTTCCGCGGATATCTATTATAGGGAACATAATTCTGTTTGAAAATCTGTCTATAATTTGTCCGGATCGATTTTTATACGCAACATTTGAATCGATGATGTCTTTTTGAAAGTACCCTTTGCTTGAAAGAAAATTGACAAGTGAAAATTTAGACTCTAATGAATACCCCAGCCCAAAATGCTTTATTGATTTTAACGATAAATTTCTTTTTTTTAGATATTCAAGTGCTGATTTCCCTTGTAAGCTACATAAATTATTATGAAAAAATTTTGCGGACTCTCTGTTTATTTTATAAATTGCCATTTTTTGCTTATATGAATCATTTGAAAGTTCATCTTCCGGAAAGTTCATGTTCGACCTTTGGCAGAGAAATTTTAAGGATTCTACGTAATCAAGCTTTTCTATCAGGCGAATAAACGTGATAACGTCTCCGCCTTTTCCGCAGCCAAAGCAATAAAATGACTCGTTTGAAGGATAAATAAAAAACGAAGCGGTTTTTTCTATGTGAAAAGGGCATATCCCGGCAAGATTTTTACCTTTTTGTTTAAGGTCAATGTAACCGGAAACAACATCAGAAATATTATTTTTATACTTTAATTCCCTTATAAATTCTTCCGACACACTCAAATATTTATCACTTCCTAAAAATATTTACAGCTGTTTCACTTGAAAAAAGCAAATTTGTTCGCAGGTCGTGTCTCAAAATAGTTGAAAATTCTTCTTTCACCCCCGCCATAGGCGGGGGTGAAAGATTATTATCAATAGACCCTGCCCGTAAACCTCGCAGAGCACAAACTATCGAAAAACGCATCACTTAAAAAATGGCTTTGCATTAAAATCTCCTAATAGTTGAAAATTCTTCTTTTCCCCCCCGCCGTCGGCGGGGGGGAAGATATTATCAATTAATTTGGGCCACTACCCCCGCGGCGGTAGCGGGAGAGAATAGACCTGCCCGTAAACCTCACAGAGCGCAAACTATCGAAAAACGCATCACTTAAAAAATGGCTTTGCATCAAAATCTCCTAATAGTTGAAAATTCTTCTTTCACCCCCGCCATAGGCGGGGGGGAAGATACCATCAACTAATTTGGCTTACAACATGCTTTGCATTCGATCCTATCCGAAGTTTACTTGAGGTACCGCCAGGCTTCCTTCGTCCGCTTGGAAATATTCGGCTGGACTGACCCCTAAAATATTTGCAAAGATTACTGTTGGGAAAGTTTTTATTTTTTGATTATATATTTTTACCGTCTCGTTATAATCTTTTCTTGCAACGGTGATCCTATTTTCCGTGCCTGAAAGTTCGTCAATAAGGTTCGTAAATTGAGAATCTGCTTTTAGGTTTGGATAATTTTCCACTACCATTAAAAGCCTGCTGATTGCACTTGTAAGTTCCGAGTTTGCCTGAGCTTTTTCGCCCATAGTTGCAGCCCCCGCAAGTTTAGCGCGAGACTCTGTTAAATTATTCATTATCTCTGATTCATGGGACGCATACCCTTTTACTGTGTTCACTAAATTGGGAATAAGATCCGCTCTTCTTTGAAGTTGAGCACTGACATTTGAACTTTGATTATTAACTGATTCGCGGACTTTAACAATACTATTATAGCTCCCCACTCCCCACAAAACGAATAGTAATAATATGGATAAAACTGCAATTAATATAATATTTCCTGCTGACACTTTCTTTTTCATTTTGGCTTTTCTACCTTTCATTTTTTGGTGGTGGTCCAAATTAATTGATAATATCTTTTTCCCCCCCACCCGCGGCGGGGAGGGAAGAAGGGATTTCAACTATTTTGAGACATAACCCCTTTTTTATATAACGCTATAACTAATTTCCTTGAAAAACGTCTGATTTCTTATAACTTTTTCCGCGCCGCCAGTGTGAGAGCGCACGGATGAATTCGCTTTTTTCAAGAGCAACAGCTGTATTTTATCATACAATATGAATTTATGCAAAATATAATAAAAACCATTTAGAAACGTGGTGATCATGTCTCAAAACAGTTGAAACTTCTTATTTTCCCCCCCGCCGAAGGCGGGGGAAAAATAAAAATGTCATTGTTTGAAGGGAATCATGTTTCAAAATAGTTGAAACTTCTTCTTTTTCCCCCCGCAGAAGGCGGGGGGAAAACAAAACGTCACTGTTTGAAAAGGTTTTTACTATACTTGCTGCAAAATATAGCCGCTGTACTTGGAAAAAGCCTAAATTTGGGTAATTACCGCCTCCCGCCGACTGGTGAGGCAATGGTTGTGTTCCAGACTGACTGCTAATATCTTTCCCCCGCCGACGGCTGGGGGGAACAAAAACGTCACTGTTTTATGGGAAATTGTGTCTCAAAACAGTTGAAATCCCTTCTTTCCCCCGCCGAAGGCGGGGGAAAAACAAAACGTCACTGTATTTCTCATCTACACACCTTGCTTAAGCGTCTGCGGAACACGTTCTTAATCCAAATCTAACTTGACAAATTACGTTAACATGTGGTATCCTTTAAATAAGGTTTATCATTTTATTTTAGGAGAATTGAAAATTATGAGGCGAAATTCAATTTTATCAGCAATCTTGGCGTTCATAAGCTGGTTCAGTGCACCATATGCAACCGTAAAGGCGAATGTAGTTCAGGAGGTTACCGGGATTACTGAGGCAGAAAGCTCAAACTCTATTGTTGAAAGTACCAACAACGCGGAGGGTGCTGAGAAGGCGGTTGAACCAAAATCAGAAATAATCGGTTCAAACGTTCAAAGGCGTGAACTTAAAGAATTGTTTTTCGCGGCAACCAACCGTGAAAAATTTAAAGAAGTTGGTATGGATGTTCCCAAAGTTATATTACTTGAAGGGCATTCCGGAACAGGTAAAACCACACTTATGAACGAACTTGCAAAGCAAGCGGAAATCAGGATTTTTTCGGTTGATGCGACAGAAGTTGAAAATGAAAACAATATTGATTTTAAAATTCAAAATATAATTAAAAAAAGTCAAAAAAAACCTTCTGTGCTTCATATTGAAAATGCCCATACAATTAATTGTAGAAACGAAAAACTGATTCACAAAATGGAAGTAATAAAAGGTGCCACAAAAAAATATGATATAACTTTTATACTTGAAACAAACACTCCGATTGAAGATAAAAATGGTAAACTGAAAACACTCATAGATAAAACCATAACATTTTATCCTCCGAATATAAATGAAATTGTAGAAATTATGAAAAAATATTCACTTCCCCAATTATTCGTATGTTCTGAAATCAATTATAGAGAATGTGCTTGGCATTTAAGAAATCTTTCCGGCGGAGAAATCAAAGAACTTATGAACAAAGTATTCATAACCGGAATCTTAAAAAACCAAACAAAAATAACTTCAAAAGACATAATCGAAACATTTATTTACACAACCTATATGGCGACTCCCAATCCAACAGTAGAAAGAACGGAAGAAGAAAAAAGAAGTATCGCATGTCACGAAGCGGGTCACGCTTTGCTCTACAAGTGCTTTTTGGGTAAGATGCCTTCCATCATCACGATACAGCCAAATGCTCAGGCCTTAGGTTTTAATTTATACTCCGGAGAGGGTTGGAAAGGAATGTGGCTTATGTCAAAAGATGAAATTGATTCCAGAATTCAAATATGCATGGCAGGAAAAGCAGCCACTGATGTTTACTTTGGTAAGCCGGGCGTAAGCGGTATAAGCGATGATTTGCAGCAAGCATATTTTTATGCCGGCTTGGCCTATGATTGTTTCCTGACGGAAAATCCGCTTGCAAAAAGGGAAAATGAAGAAAAGAAATTAATTATTGAATGCATGAATAAGGCAAAAAAATATCTGCGAGAGCATATTGATGAGCTTAAACGTCTAACCGATGAGCTACTGGAAAAAGAAACACTTTATTTCCTGGATGACACTCAAGGAAATACGGTCGTGTCTCAAAATAGTTGAAATTCTTTCTCTCCCCCCGCCATAGGCGGGGGTGAAAGATATTATCAATTAATTTGGCCCACTACCGGAAATACCATCGAAAACAAAAATTAAAAAATATTCGTACTGATTGTGCTAAAATTTAAAAAAAGAATATATAGCTGTTCCGCTTTAAAAAAGTCCCAGTTTCAGAAGTCTTTTTTCCCGCTAAGTCTGCGGGGAAAAGTTTGCCTGTGTACCCTTTTCAAGAACAATAGCTATACAAAATTTCTATAGTCTATTGTAAAGCGGAACAGCTATAATTGGAACCTCCACCCCAAGAAACAGCCATCGCCCCACCAGCAGGTGGGGCGATAATTGCTAAAATTTAGACTTTTTTCCAGCGCAGCGGCTTACATTTACGTCCCACTTAAAAGAGTTTTACTATATGCGGATCATGTTTTAAAATATAGATGTTTCGTTTGAAAAGCATCTGATTTTTATAACTTTCTCCCAGCCGTCGGATAGTGGGTCAAATTTATTGATAATATCTTTCTCCCCCGCCTATGGCGGGGGGATAAGAAGATATTTCAACTGTTTTGAGACACGACCAGCCGTCGGCCGGGAGAAAGTACACGGATAAATTTATTTTTGAGAACTGTTTTAAATCGTAACAGCTATAGTTGAAACTTCTTCCTTTTCCCCCTCCATTAGCATGTGGGAAAAAGCAATTACAGCTTCACATTGCCGGACACCACACGCGACTTAAACAATATCCCGTCCAAATGGTCAATTTCATGACAAAGTGCCCTGGCTTTAAGTGCTCTGCCGCAAATTTCTGTCTTTTCTCCAAACCTGTTTTGCGCCTGAACCTTTACAATCATAGGCCTTAAAGTTATTCCCCACTGCCCAGGGCAAGACATGCACCCCTCTTTCCCCATTTGCTCCCCGCTTGATTCAACAATTTCAGGATTAACCATCTCGGCGAACCCGTCGCCGGCATCAACCACGGCAACCCTTCTAAGTATTCCGACCTGCGGCGCAGCCAGACCTACTCCGCCGAATTTATACATAGTTTCTTTCATATCATCCAATAATTCGTGGAGTCTTTCGTCAAACTTATCAACTTTTCGGCACTTTTTTGTTAGCATTTCATCGCCTTCATATACTATTTTTCGTATTGCCATAATTATAACCTCCTTATAGTAAAAGCCTTTTAAAACAGCGGCATTTTTGTCACTCGCCCTCCACCTTCGGCGGGGGGGGATTTTGGCCTACACCCTCAAACAGTGACGTTTTTGCTCCCCCCACTTGCACCGAGGGGTGAAAGATATTATCAAATAATTTGGGCCATCGCCCAAAATTAAATTGCCGCGCCGCTTATGGTGGGGACGAAAAAAGCGCAAATAATAGTTATAATATTGATTCCGGATTAATATCTATAAATACATTTACATTACTGATTTTAATGCTTTTTTTTGTGTTTTCAAAAACTTCTTTCAGTACCCATCTGAATTCTTCATTTTCTTTACACTTTATAACTATTTTGTATATATATTTGTCGCCAATCTTTTTAATGCTTCCGGGAATGGGTTTAAATATTCTAAGCGGTACTTTGCCTCGTTTACTTTCAGCTACACCGCATAAAATTTCAAAAAATTTTTCGCAGTATTTTTTGACATTATACTCTTTCTTTCCAACAAATCCTACCATACATATGTCGCAAAACGGCGGATACAATAATGCTTTTCTAACTGATAACTCGGACCTATAAAATCTTTTATAATTCTGCACAGCGGCTAACTTTATTACTTCATTTTCAGGTGTATAAGACTGTATCAAGGCAATTCCCGGTAAAACGCCTCGCCCTGAACGCCCGACAACCTGGGTAATTAGTGAAAACGTTTTTTCATAACTTCTGAAATCATTATTCCACAGCATATTATCCGCAGATAACACTCCGACTAACGTGACTTTCGAAAAATTAAACCCTTTAGCTATCATTTGCGTGCCTATCATTATATCATAATTTCCGCTTGAAAACTCGCTGAATATGTCTTCATAACTTTTTTGAGACGTCAGTATATCAGAATCTACCCTTAACACTCTTGCACTCGGGAAAATATTATTCAGTGTTTCTTCAACTTTCTGCGTACCAAGCCCTGAATACAATATACGTGAATCACCGCATTTAGGGCACATTTCTATAAAATTCGCTGAATAACCGCAATAATGGCACATTAGTTTTTTATTTGCCAAATGATAGTTCAAAGAAATACTGCAATTAGGGCAAGTTAAAACTTCGCCGCACTTTTTGCATTTGGCAAAAGTGTGATATCCTCTTCTGTTAATAAGAATAATAGATTGCTCACGCCGTTTTAAATTACTGCCTATAAGTTCAATAAGCCTGGAACTAAAATGGGTTGTATTGCCCCTTTTAGATTCCAAATTCATGTCTGTTATTTCTACCTTGGGTAAATTCAAGTTGTTGTATCTTTTATCCAGAGCATGAAGTTTATACTTCCCGGTTTGAGATAAAAAATAGCTTTCAATAGACGGCGTGGCTGAACATAGTATCAACATACTTTTGTTGTATTTAGACCTAAATTTAGCTATATCCTTTGCATTAAATCTTGGGGTAAATTCTGATTTGTATGTATGCTCTTGTTCCTCGTCAATTATAATCAGACCTAAATTTTCAAATGGCGAAAAAACAGCCATTCTTGTCCCGACTACTATCTTAACTTTGCCCATTTTTATCCGTTTCCATTCTTCAAACCTTTGCAAGTAGGATAAACCACTGTGCATGATTGCCACATTTTCACCGTATCTTGATTTAAACATCCCAACAACTTGCGTTGTCAGGCAGATTTCAGGGACCATGTATATAATCCCCTTTTGTTGCGGCAATACGTAATCTATTAATTTCAAAAGTATTAATGTTTTTCCGCTGCCGGTAACACCATGAAGCAAATTTGCGGAGCCTTTTACAAAATTTTTACGCAGCTCCCTGCAAATTTCTTCCTGACTATCAGTTAAAATAATAGGCTCATTTTTAATATTAAATTCACTGTTTTCGGTACTATCGTTTTTGACTGTTTTTTCAAAATATTCGATGAATCCATTTTTGGCAAGGTTTTTTATAATTACATCCGTGCAACCTGTAAAGTACCGTATCTCTTTAATCGACGCATATTTAACATTTTCTAAAAACTCAATTATTTTTTTTTGTTTTTTAGTTATTTTAGAGTCCGCTTTATTAATGCTATTGCCGATTCTAACGTACTTGCAAATTTTTTCGCCAATATATTTAGTATTTCCTATGGTAATAATTCCTTTATCTAAAAGGCCTTCTATAACACTGCCGCTGACTTTATAACTTTTGTTATTACAGCTGCCGCTTTTTGAAAAAGCAAACTTGCTCGTGCACTCTTTTTCCCCCGCCGCCGAAAAAAAATCATGAGAAATCAGACGTTTTTTAAGGGTATTAGCCACACTGATACTTTCCAAAAAACTTATTTCTTCTAAACATAAATTGCCTTTTTCCAGCTGATATTTATGCAAATCAATTTTAAATTTAAAATTAGATTTTTTATCTATATTAGATGGTATGATGACTTTTACAGCTTCAAAAAACGTGCAAAAATACTTTTCTTTCATCCATAATAATAATTCCATCATTTCTTCGTTAAAAAAAGATACCGAGTCAAGTACAGAATAAATTTTTTTAAAATTTAATTTTTCCTCATAATCTTCAATTATATCTATAATAATTCCAAGCCTTATACTATTACTAACCCCAAACGGAACTAAAACCCTGCACCCACACCTTACCAAACTTTTCAGCCTTTCCGGTATGATGTAGGTATAGAGTTTATCACTTGGGTATTTTAATTTGTCTACCGCGATTTTAGATATTAATATTTATATTACTTCCTTGCGTAAAAATTAGCCATTAATCAATTCTACTTTCAAAAATTTAGCTATTTCTTCTGCACTTTTCGCCTTTAATTTATCTTCAAAATACTTTTTAGGATTTTGATATTTATCACCTAAAATATATGCTATGCAATCCTCACAAAAAGCGTCTCCCTCTTCATAAAAAGTCAATATCGCTTTATATTTTGGAAGATTTTTCTTTAAAGTAAATTTTGAATCTACATCTTTTTGTGCTGAAGGGATTTGTTTTTTTGCAATCTTTGTAAAGCTATCACATAACCCAAATAACTTTGCAAAATCAAATCCTGCGTACTGTATTTTAATTCCATTAACAACACAGTCTTCAATTTGTGATAGTTTTGATATTTTCCCACTTTTAATATCTTCAACAACATTTTTAATATGCCAATTTCCATCTCTATAACATGTATTATAAAATTCTCTTAACATTCTACATACTGCTACCAACTCTTTCATACCTGGAATCCCTTTAAGATATTTATTACTTTCTGATCGTTCCAACATGTTGCATCTGGTATGTAGGTCATCCATTTTACTTTTTCCCATAAACAATCCTCCCCATTTTATAACTGTTGCTCTTAAAAAAGTCAACTTTTTGCATGCTTTCCCGCTGCGAGCGCGAAAAGAGCCACAAGAAACCAGACATTTTTCAAGAGTATTCGCAACATTTGCAAATTCACTTATGATTAGACCTGTCCGTAAACCTCACAGAACGCAAACTATCGAAAAATGCATCACTTAAAAAATGGCTTTGCATCAAAATTTGGACGTATCTCAAAATATTTGAAATTACTTCTTTCACCCCCGCCATAGGCGGGGGTGAAAGATATTATCAATTAATTTGGACCACCACCGTCGATTTTGATTGCAATCTGTAAAGTTTACGGACGGGTCTATTGTAACAAAAACCGATATAATGTGTCAAGAGAAATATTTATTTTTATTGATAATTACTATAAATTTTTTATTATAGTTGTTTCACGTGAAAAAAGCATACTCATTTGTGGGTTGTGACCCAAATTAGTTGATAATATCTTTCACCCCCGCCCACGGCGGGGGAATGAACCGTAAATAATACCACGTTTCTAAATGGTTTTTGCCATATAAATTTTTTTACCATTAATATTTATATTATAGCTGTTTTTTTGAAAATAGCTATATAAAATATAAGCCATCGCCCCGTCGGCAGACGTGGGGCGATGATTGCTAAAATTTAGGCTTTTTTAAGAGCAGCTAATTTTAGGCCACGGCCTTATTTTGAGCATGATCTGCAAGCCAGCGGGATAAAAACAAAAAAATATCACTGTTTTAAAAAAGTTTTTGCTATAATAGACCTGTCCGTAGGTGGTGGTTCAAATTAGTTAATAATACCTCTCCCCCCGCCATAGGCGGGGGTGAAAGAAGAAATTTCAACTGTTTTGATATATGGCCAAAAAATTAAACATTTTTCAAGGGCGTTAGCTATAAAATTTTTAAGGAGCGAATAATGAAATTAAAATTTACGAAAATGCATGGGTGTGGAAATGATTATATTTATGTGAATTGTTTTGACCAAGAATTGTTATTTCCGGAAGAATTTAGCAGAAAGTTTTCACAAAGGCGCTATGGTATTGGATCAGACGGACTGATACTGGTGTGCCCGTCCGATGTTGCTGACGCTAAAATGAGGATGTTCAATGCTGATGGCAGCGAGGGAAAAATGTGCGGAAATGGAATAAGATGTGTTGGGAAATTTTTGAGTGACAATAATTTAGCGCTAAGCAAAAAAATGACAGTCGAGACATTATCAGGCATAAAAGAAGTCCTGTTGCTTAGCAATGACGGCGATATTGGAATATTAAAAGTAAATATGGGTGCGCCTGATTTTTTTGCCGGCAATATTCCGGTTTCTTCGAATAAAAGTGAAGTCGTTTATGAAGATTTTTATATTGACAATATAAATTACAAAATAACATGTTTATCTATGGGGAATCCGCACTGCGTAGTTTTTATGAATGATATAGATAATATTGATATTGAAAAAATCGGGCCTTCATTTGAAAAAAACAGTATTTTTCCGGAAGGAGTAAATACTGAATTTACAGAAGTAATGGATGAAAGCAATATTAAAATGAGAGTGTGGGAAAGAGGAAGCGGAGAAACTTCAGCCTGCGGTACGGGAGCATGTGCAAGCGCAGTGGCTTCTGTCAGGAATGGACTTTGCGAAAAAGGCAAGGATATTGCCGTTCATTTATTAGGGGGGAAACTAATCATTAATTATAGTAATAATGCGGTGCATATGACTGGAGAAGCTAAAAAAATATTTGAAGGGGAAGTAGCAATATGACGAAATATATTTTTGTTACAGGCGGAGTTGTATCGGGGCTTGGAAAAGGTATAACGGTAGCTTCGCTCGGAAGATTATTAAAATCAAGGGGCTGCAAAATCGCAGCGCAAAAACTGGACCCTTATATAAATGTTGATCCGGGAACAATGAGCCCTTATCAGCACGGAGAGGTTTTTGTAACAGAGGATGGCGCGGAAACGGATTTAGATTTAGGGCATTATGAAAGATTTATAGATGAAAATCTAAATAAATTTTCTAATCTTACTACCGGAAAAGTATACTGGAACGTTTTGCGCAAAGAAAGAAACGGAGAATATTTGGGGGAAACTATTCAGGTAATTCCGCACATTACAGATGAAATAAAAAAATTTATATATTCTGTGGGTAAAAAATCTAATGCTGATATTGTAATTACAGAAATAGGCGGTACAACAGGCGATATAGAAAGCCAACCGTTTTTAGAGGCCATAAGGCAAATATCGCTGGAAGTAAGTAAAGAAAATTGCCTTTTTATACATGTCACTTTGGTTCCGTATATAAAAAATTCCGGTGAACACAAGTCGAAGCCAACGCAGCATTCTGTTAAAGAGCTGCGTGCCCTTGGTATAAATCCGGATATAATTGTTACTAGGTGTAATGAAAAAATCAGTGAAGATATAAGGCATAAAATTTCTTTATTTTGTAATGTAAAGCCTGATTGCGTAATAGAAAACCTTACAATTTCATCACTGTATCATGCTCCCGCGATGCTTGAAAAAAGCAATTTTTCAGATATTGTATGCAGAGAGTTATCTTTAAACTGCCCGCCTTGCGATATGGATGAATGGAATAAAATGCTCAGCAGAATAGACGGCAGAAATAAAATTGTAAAAATAGCAATAGTAGGTAAATATATTAAGCTGCATGATGCGTATTTATCCGTATCTGAAGCTTTAAATCACGCCGGGTTTGAACTGGGGGGGAATATCGATATAAAGTGGATAGACTCTA
Organism: Oscillospiraceae bacterium; assembly: GCA_031270785.1. GTDB lineage: Bacteria > Bacillota > Clostridia > Oscillospirales > Acutalibacteraceae > CAQBRY01. The sequence continues at coordinate 8,665 of JAISWM010000090.1, read as the reverse complement.
AAATAGTCACAGAATATACAGTAAATGAACTTTTATCCGACTGTAGCGGAGTACTTGTGCCCGGAGGATTTGGCAACAGGGGAATAGAAGGCAAAATTATGGCCGCAAAATTTGCAAGAGAAAATAATATTCCGTATTTGGGAATATGTTTGGGAATGCAAGCAGCGGTTATAGAATTTGCAAGAAATGTTTTTAATATGAAAGACGCTAATTCCAGCGAATTTAGCAAAGATTCAAACTACCTTGTTATAGACCTGATGGAAGAGCAGCAAGGGATAGTAACTAAAGGAGGAACTATGAGGTTAGGTGCATATCCGTGTAAGATAAAGGAAAACACTTTAATGCACAGGGCATATGGCAAGACGGAGATTTACGAAAGACATAGGCACAGATATGAATTTAATAATAAATTCAGGGAAGATTTTGAAAACAGCAAGATGGTTATATCAGGGACTTCTCCGAACGGAATGCTTGTTGAGGCTGTAGAAATACCCGAAAACACATTTTTTGTAGGAGTGCAATATCACCCTGAGTTTAAAAGCAGGCCAAACAGGGCACATTCTTTATTTAAAAAATTTGTGGAGTCAGCACTTAATGCAGCTAATACCTTTTAAAAATGCCTGATTTTTTATAACTTTCTCTTAACTGCGGCATAGGGAGAGTTCGCAAACGAATTTGCTATTTTCAAAAGCAACGGCTATAATTTAAGAATATAGCAAAAACTATTTAGAACATGGTATTATTTGCGTTTCTCCTCCACCCCACCGTCTAACGGAGGAAAAGCTTGGGGATCAAATTAATTGATAATATCTTCCCCCCTCGCCGATTTGAGGGAAGGTTGTAAGCCAAATTGGTTGGTATATCTTTCCCACCGCTGATTTGAGGGAGGGCGTGTAAGCCAAATTGGTCAGTAATGTCTCTTTCCCCGCCCGGGGCGGGGGGAAAAAAGAAAAAGTTTCAATTGTTTTGAGACATAACCTATTTTTCAATGGTTTGCGTTCTGTGAAGTTTACGGACGGGTCTACTGCTTTTTTCAGGCGAGCCTGCGGGGAGAGGCCGCACGAACAAATTTACTTTTTTCAAACGCAGCAGCCATATAAGGAGGATGAAAGGTGAAATTAAATAATAATTATCAAAATTTAAAAAAAGATTATTTATTTTCTACCATAAACAAAAAAGTTGAAGAGTATAAAAAAACGAACCCTAACGCGGATATAATCAAACTCGGTATAGGAGACGTCACAAAACCTTTATGCCCGGAAATAGTAGAGGCAATGACTAAAGCCGCGCAGGAAATGGGGAAATCTTCAACATTTAGGGGTTATGGCCCAGAACAAGGATATTTATTTTTAAGGGAGTCCATAGCAAAATATTATTCTGATTTTGAAGTTAGTATAAAAGAAGACGAGATTTTTGTAAGTGACGGCGCGAAAAGTGATTTGGGGAATATTTTAGATTTATTTTCCGGTGATAATACAGTGCTGATTCCCGACCCTGTATACCCCGCATATGTAGACACAAACATTATGGACGGCAGAAAAATTATATACATTGGAGCTAATGAAAGTAATAAATTTTTGCCTTTACCCGATGATAGGATAAAATCAGATATAATATATATTTGTTCTCCGAACAATCCAACCGGTGCCGCGTATGATAAGGAAGGGTTAAAAAAATGGGTGAATTACGCTATCAATAATGATGCCATAATTTTTTACGATAGTGCATACGAAGCTTTTATAGACGGATATAATTTACCGCACAGTATTTATCAAATTGAAGGAGCTAAAGAGTGCGCCATAGAGTTTTGTTCCCTTTCCAAAAGGGCCGGATTTACCGGTACCAGGTGCGGATATACTGTGATACCTAAAAAATTAAAGCGAAACAACGTAAGCATAAATGAGCTTTGGTTTAGAAGGCAGTCCACAAAATTTAATGGTGTATCTTACATCGTGCAAAGGGGTGCTCAAGCTGCTTTTTCAATTGAGGGGAGCAAACAGATAAATGAAAATATTTTTTATTATAGGGAAAATGCTAAAATAATAAGCGATGGAATTAAATTTGCGGGCTTTTGGTTTATTGGCGGAAAGCACTCTCCGTACATATGGTTTAAATGCCCAAATAAAATGAGTTCATGGGAGATGTTTGATTATTTACTTGAAAAAGCCAATGTGGTGGGGACACCGGGCTGCGGATTCGGAAAAAACGGCGAAGGCTTTTTCAGAATCACGTCATTTGGCAGCAAAGACAAGATTTTTGAAGCTATGGCAAGAATAAAAAAATTATTTATTTAGGAGAAAAAAATGGATTTTGATAAAAACAAAGCACTGGAAACCGCTCTTGGCCAGATAGAGAAACAATTCGGTAAAGGTGCGGTTATGAGGCTCGGAAAAAACGAGACTATGCAAGTAGATACTATTTCTACAGGGTCGCTGTCTTTAGACTTGGCTTTAGGGGTAGGGGGTCTTCCTAAGGGAAGGATAATAGAAATATACGGGCCGGAATCGTCCGGCAAGACTACCTTGGCGCTTCACTGCATAGCGCAGGGGCAAAAAAGTTGCGGCAATGCTGCGTTTATAGACGTAGAGCACGCGCTTGACCCCGTTTATGCCAATGCCTTGGGGGTAGATATAGATTCATTACTGGTTTCCCAACCGGATACCGGGGAACAGGCTTTGGAGATTACAGAGTCTTTGGTCAGATCCGGGGCTATAGACGTAATAGTAGTCGACTCGGTCGCGGCTTTAGTTCCGCGTGCTGAAATAGAGGGGGAAATGGGGGATGCTCACGTAGGGTTACAAGCAAGATTAATGTCACAGGCACTAAGAAAACTTGCGGGTGCGATTTCTAAATCTAATTGTGTTGCCATATTTATTAATCAGTTAAGAGAAAAAGTCGGAGTTGTATATGGGAACCCCGAAGTAACACCGGGTGGACGGGCTTTAAAATTTTACGCGTCTGTGAGAATCGATATAAGAAGGATCGAAACTTTAAAGGCTAATGGAGAAATGATAGGGTCAAGGACAAGGGCAAAAGTTGTTAAGAACAAAGTGGCGCCTCCATTTAAAGAAGCTGAATTTGACGTTATGTACGGGCAGGGGATATCACGCGGCGGTGAACTTCTCGATTTAGCGGTAAAACTTAATATTATTCAAAGAAGCGGAGCGTGGTTTTCATATAATGATAAAAAGCTCGGGCAGGGTAGGGATAATGTTAAAGAGTACTTTAAGAACATGCCGGGCGTGGGGGCGGAGATTGAAAAAAAAGTAATAGAAAGCGTAAACAGCTTTTACGATTCAAGGCCATCTGTATCAAAAAATTTAGCTGATCCCGTGATTGATGAGATTGCTGACAAATAGGAAAAATTAATGATTATTACTAATATAGTTAAAGGCAAAAGAGATAATAATCTTGTGTTTGCAGATGGAAACTACGCTTTCAGTGCAGATGAAGAAACTCTGTTTAAAAACAAATTATACGTAGGCAGCAGTATAGATTTAGATTTAATAAGCAAAATAGAATTTGAAGCTAATGAGCATAAATCAAAGGAAAAAGCTTTTAGGTTACTTTCTTATAGAAATCACTCAAAAAAAGAACTTATAAATAAAATAAAGAACAAATATGATGAAGAGTCAGCAAATAGTGCTGTAAATAAAATGGAAAAGTTGGGCCTTATTAACGATCGAAAATTTGCTATGGAACACGCCCTTCATTTGTTTAAAAAATTTTATTCCATTAAGAGGGTAAAATTTGAACTCTTAAAAAAGGGGATAGATAAAGACACTGTTTTTGAAGTGATAGAAGAAATATCCCCAGATGAAAAAAATCAGATTATTTGTTTACTTGATAAAAAATACAGCAAAAAAATGAACAGCGAAGAAAATATCAAAAAAATTTCTTTATCCTTGCAAAATTTAGGGTATAGTTTTGCAGACATAAATAGTGCGATATTATTTTACACAGAAAAAACCATTTAAAAAACGTGGTATTATATGCGTTTTTCCCCGCCTTCGGCGTGGGAAAAAACAAAAGTGTCATTGTTTTATGACTGTTGCGCTTAAAAAAGTCTAAATTTTAACAGCTTTTGCCTCGTGAACCTGTGGATGAAAAAGCTGATTTGTGCAGTCGTTTTTCAAGAGCAAGGGCCGTAAATGTAGCGTTTTACAGCAAAATCAGTTTGTCGAGAACTATAGTATAGTAAAAACTTTTTATAAAACGGTGCTATTTTTGTTTTTTCCCAGCTTGCAAGCGTGGTCAAGAAAACACAATCATGGCCGCCCCCAAAAAAATTTAAATTTTCTAATAGTCTTTGCCCTCGCTCCGCGAACTAGTGGGACGAAAGCTTACTGTAAGTTTGGGTTTTTAAAGTGGGTGGCTATATTTTTTTGTTAATTTGCTTGACAAAACGTAAAAACATATTATAATTAAGTTAGCTTAAAATAAATAATTTGGAAGAGGTTGCTTATATTATGAAATTTAAAAAATTTATGGCACTGATTTGCACATTCGCTTTTACATGCTCGAATTTAATTAATGGTCATGCTGATATCACAGTGTCATTTATCGGATGTATAGGAACAGGGAAATCTTCAGTTGTTAATAAAATTTGGGAAAATACTTTTAATGCGCCTAAAACGGTGTTTAGCTGTTGTGAGTCGTATACAGCTAGACGTGTAAGTCGTATACAGAATGCGGTGTGGGATACAGTTGAATTTCGGGATTGGACTGGCCCAGCGCAATTTTCTGGTATAATGCGAAGGAATATTGGTGGTTCGCATATAGTGGTCATTGTTTTTGATGTTGCTAACCAAGATAGTATAGATGCTATCGGTACGTATGAACGAATAGTAAGAAACGGATGCGGAGACATACCAATTATTTTGGTAGCAAATAAATCAGATCGTAGTGATTTTGAAACGTGCCATGACATATTGCTGGGCAAAATAATAAAATATAATATAGGGCATAAATTTATCATAAGTGCTAAAACAGGCGAGGGAATAATACCCCTTGGAGAAACGATATTCCGTTTAGCAAATGGAATTGCTATAGCCGAATATGCACGTAAAACAGCCGTGGCCAAAGCCGAAGCTGCACATAAAGCAGCCATAGCTGCATATAATGCAGCCAAAACCGAAGCTGCACGTAAAGCAGCCATTGCTGCATATAAAGCAGCCGATGCCGATGCCGAAGCTGCACGTAGAGCAGCCGATGCTGCACATGGCAGAGGATTGCCGATATCCCGTTCAATTGTACGCCGCCGGGATGCACCTCATATAGCAGGATCTGTATGCTATTCAACAGGTACTGAACCTATTGCAACATTCAGGTCAAATAATATGTTTGGAACTTATAATAGGTTTGGAACTTATACTGAATCTACAACATTCAGGTCAAATAATATGTTTGGAACTTATAATAGGTTTGGAACTTATGAATTTACACGTTCAGCAGTAGGTACTGAACCTATTCCTATTATAATGCCCTATACAGTGACTGAACCTACAACATTTAATATGTTTGGAACTTATAATAGGTTTGGAATTTATGAATTTACACGTTCAGCAGCAGCAGATGGATTAGAACGCTATTTAGCAAGTTTAGATTCAACTTACACACCATCCGGCCAGGATATGTCTTACGATGAATCTACACACAATCGTACAATAGATGAACCTGCACGTACTGAACCTATACTCGATTAATTCCGCCGTCCGGCAGATATGCCTTTAGATGTAGATGAAAACGTGACATTATACTAATTTCAATTATAGATATCAGTTTGTACCCGTTACTTTCCCCGCAGGCACGCGGGGGAAGTAAATCAAACACACAGCAGGTTTTTAATTAGAAATAGTATAATGTTCTCCCCCCCCGCCCGGGCGGGAGAAAAAGATACTATCAACTAATTTGGCCCACCACCGCTTTTTCGCTCTTTACACAACTATTCGGGGCAGCTTCTTTACTTGGTTAATGTCTCATAAAATCCTTCTATAGCCCCTTTTACAGCATGATAAGTAACCATTCCAATTATAGGGATTTTGCCTACTGCATACCCGGCGTAGTAAGTTGGCCGACTGACTGCATAACCAAAATTTCTTAATCCTTCATCAAAAGTTATACCCCCGCTGATATTATTAAAATCTACAGTATTGATTTTATTTTTGTCAGCAAAACTTTTTTTTGTTTTATCAACAATCTCTTTTAATTCCTCTGCTTCAACTTGAGAAACATCTACTTTATATTCAGCTAACAAAGCTTTCATTTCTTCAGAAGAATTAACTTTTACAACTTTTTCAACAAAATTTTTATCTTGGAATATGGTTTTAATTTCATTTTCATTCAAACAAAGGTCACCGCCTTTTAAAAAGATGATAAAAACTACTTTTTATTTTCGTTATAATCATCCCAATTAGTCCAGGAATCACGAAAGCCATCAATAAGCCCTCTGGGTACACTGGCTATCATCGCGCCGGTAGTATAAAAAACCAATCTGACAGGAAATGATAATACCTGCCCCGCTCCTCGAACTACACTTTGAACAGTGCCGCCGAAAATTTGGTCAAGCTCGTTTTCGGACAGCTCTCCATTGCTTTCAATACTTTTTAAAATTACCAATATAAGCATATCAATTTCTTCGTCTGTAGCTTCGACGTTTTGAGTGGCTAAAAAATTTTTCACCTCTTCTTTTGTTTTTAAAGTCATAATTTTTTCAATAAAATCTTTTTTTGACAGCAATTCTTTAAAATTCTCATCCACAATAATGCACCTCGCACATATAAATTTGCAGAAACATAAAATGTTTTTCTGCTTAGTATAGCTGTTTCGTTTAAAAAGCGTCTGATTTTTATAACTTTCTCCCAGCCGTCGGCTGGGAGAAAGTACACAGACAAATTTACTTTTGAAGACTGTTTTAAATCGTAACAGCTATAGTATGACCGTGTAACTTTCATCCTATACCAATAGCATCTGTTTATGGCAAAAACCATTTAGAAACGTGGTATTATTTACGTTTCCCCCCGCCTTGGGCGGGGGGAAAAAAGATATTATCAACTAATTTGACCCACCACCGGGAACGTGGTATTATTTGCGTTTCTTTTCCCCCCGCCATAGGCGGAGGGAAAAGATATTATCAACTAATTTGGCCTACCACCGGGAACGTGGTATTATTTGCGTTTCTTTCCCTCGCTACGGCGGGTAAAAAAACAAAAATGTTACTGTTGGCAAAAGTTTTTACTATATAATAACAAATAGACCTGTCCGTAAATTTTACAGATTGCAATCAAAATCGACAACGGCGTATAAAAATACGCCAAGGAGATTTGGGGTAGTGGTCCAAGTTAGTTGAAAAGATCTTTTCCCCCGCCTATGGCGGGGGGAAAAAGAAGGTATTTCAACTGTTTTGAGACATGACCAAATTTTGATGCAAAGCCATTTTTTAAGTGATGCATTTTTCGATAGTTTGCGCTCTGTGAGATTTACGGACAGGTCTAATACTTACAATGTTTTTTAATCCTCCTTTTTGCATAATTTTTTAATGTTTTTTATAAAAATTGCGCACATATTGCATATTAAACTATGCCAAAATATTTGTCAAGGGAAAAGAAATGTAAATAATGTCACGTTTCTAAATGATTTTTGCTATAGTAAAAACTTTTTAAAACAATTATATTTTTGTTTTTTCCCCCACTTATGGTGGGGAAAAGAAATGTAAATAATGGTATACTTTTAAGTGGTTTTTACTATAGCTATAAACCTGGCACCTGAAAATCAGGATTTAATGGAGGCAATTCATGAACATAGGAATACATTTATCATCAACCGGCGGATATAAAAGCATGGCGGATATGGCAATAAAGCTCGGAGGGAACACATTTCAATTTTTTACCCGCAACCCAAGAGGAGGGCAAGCTAAACCTATAGACCCGAAAGACATAGAAAATTTTATTAAAATATCAAAAGAAAAAGAATTTTCAAAAATAGTCGCACATGCTCCGTATACTTTTAATCTGTGTTCAGCAAATGAAAACATTAGAAATTTTACAAAAAAAACCATGATAGATGATATTAAACGTATGGAATATATACCTGAAAATTACTATAATTTTCATCCGGGGAATCATGTTGGACAGGGAATCCAAACAGGAATTGAAATAATATCCGAGTCTTTAAACGAAATTATAAATGAGAATCAGACGACAATAGTATTATTAGAGACAATGTCCGGAAAAGGCAGCGAAATTGGGGGAAAATTCGAGGAGCTCAAAAAGATAATAGATAGGGTTAATATAAAAAGTAAAATTGGCGTTTGTTTAGACACTTGCCATGTACATGACGCGGGATATGATATTGTTAATAATTTCGGCAAAGTATTAAATGAATTTGATAAAATAATAGGGCTTGACAGGCTTAAGGCAATACATTTAAACGACAGCAAAAACGCGTGCGGCAGCAGGAAGGATAGACATGAAAAAATAGGAAAAGGTTATATTGGGGAAGATGCGGTTAAAAAAATTGTAAATGATGAGAAAGTAAGGTGTTTGCCTTTTCTGCTTGAAACACCGCATGAAAATTTGGTAGGATACAAGGAAGAAATAGATTTTGTTAAAAGCATGAGAAAGTAAGTGCCGAGATATTAGGTCATGTCTCAAAATAATTGAAATTC